>WTJC01000003.1 GCA_011525015.1 Flavobacteriales bacterium | reverse complement strand
AGAATACCTGCCTGTCACGCAGGGGGTCGCGGGTTCGAGTCCCGTCCAGACCGCAAAAAAAAACCGATTAGAAATAATCGGTTTTTTTATTTCCAAATAGTGTTCTCAAGGTTTTGAGACTTCTTTACTTCCGATTTGATTTCTGAATTTATTTGAGCTTCTAATTCAAGGCCCACTTAATCAGAGTTGACCCCAAGTGTTCAACTCGATTTAAGCTTCCTAATTAGGGGTCTTCTTATATCGGAAATAAAACTGTTCCCATTAGCATATACAAAGGCAGTCTTAATGGTTTATTTTACGTACACTACCTGTGTAACAAGAGGTTATGAATCTTAGATTCTATCCTAAAGTGACAAATTTGTTAAATTGAAAAGCTTTAATTAATTTTTGATTCTTTACATTGCAATAAACCTTTTTTAAGTCATACAATGATTCCTTTAAATGAAATTCTGATTAGGAGAATTAGTAAAGATGATTTACCAAAAGTAATTGACTTACTTCAAGACATTTCGGTCTATAATCCCCCCAAAAAAAAGTACGATAGTATCTGGGAAAGTTATTCTAACCAACAACATGTTTTTGGATATTGTTTTTTTTACAATCAACAACTTATTGGGTATGGATCTATAAACTTGGAGATGAAATTAAAAAAAGGATTAATGGCTTACTTAGAAGACGTAGTTGTTCATAGAGCATATAGAAATAAAAAAATCGGAAAGCTTATCGTAGATTATTTGGTCGAAATAGCTCAGAAAAAAGATTGCTATAAAATTAAATTAGACTGCAATAAAAATAATCTTCTGTTTTACGAAAAATTGGGTTTTCAAGAAAACGGTTTTAGTATGGTTAAATCACTTTAAAAAATAAAAATGAAAGATATGTTAGTAAAACTCTATGAACTTCCTGAGGAGTGCACAGAGTATCAGCAATTAAAAAAAGAGATTGATTTTAGACGGCCTTTGGCTGCCGAAAAGTATATTGTGAACAATTGGGTAAGAGAAAACTTTGGAGAAGGTTGGGAAAGTGAAGTTGATGTTTCATTTTCAAAAAATCCAATTTCAACATTCATCGCTATACTAGACGGAAAAATCATTGGTTTTGCCACCTATGATGCGGCATACTTAAATTTTTTAGGACCAATGGGGGTGTCTGAAGATTACAGAAAAAAAGGACTAGGTAAAGCACTTCTTTATTTAGCACTTAAATCAATGAAAGATATGGGTTATGCCTACGCTATTATCGGAGGAGTGGGGCCAGCTAAGTTTTACGAAAAAACTTTTGGCGCGAAAATCATTGATGGTTCAGACCCTGGAATATATAAAGGTATATTAAGCCATGTCCCTGTCTAATATTGATAATGATTCTAAAGATTTAGCCAAGTTTGGTTATAAGCAAGACCTGAACAGGTCTATGCGAAAATTTTCTTCATTCGCAGTATCATTTTCTTTGATCTCTATTCTTACTGGTATATTTGCGAATTTCCACGGAGGATATTCTGAAGTTGGAAGTTTTATCCCTCTTTCTTGGACCATTGTATTCTGTGGCCAATTCATTGTGGCCCTCATAATGGCAGAATTAGCTGTTAATTATCCTATCTCAGGATACGGATATCAATGGACCTATAGATTGGTCGGTCCAAAACTCGGATTCATAACAGGCTGGTTGTTGCTGTTACAATTCCTCACTGGTTTTCCTGGCATATGCAAGGCGCTTAGCATGCTTATAAGCGATTTAATTTTTCAAAATTTTGATGTTCCCATCAGTAGCCTTTTAATTTCTGTTATTATTATTTGGGTGGTCACTTTAATTCATTTAAAGGGAATCAACTTGGTGTCTAGGATAAACAACTTTGGTGTTATTACAGAAATAATAGGTGTTTTCATGCTGATAACATTTTTAATTTATTTTTTATTCCAAAAAAGTGATTTAGAGTTAATGAACACCATTAAAACTGTTAATCTATCAGATCTTAACTTAAAATCATTTGCACTTTCAATTTTACTTGGAGCATGGTGTTTGACCGGGTTTGAGGCGGCCGCTGATATGTCAGAAGAAACAAAAGATCCAAAATCTACGGTGCCCAAATCAATTATGTATTCTTTAGTTAGCTCAGGTATTTTAGGATTACTAATTATAGTTTTGGCGACCCTATTTTTAAGCACGACAAATTATCAGAAAATAAATAATAATTATTTGACTGATATGCTTCAATTTGAATTTGGCGCACCAATTTATTTAACCACCCTATTTTTTATACTAATTGCAATTTTTGCTTGTGCAGTTGCTTGTATGGCTACTGCGTCTAGATTAATATTTTCCATGTCAAGGGATTCAATCTTACCAAAATCCAAATGGTTAAGTTTCGTTGATAAGAACAAATCACCTTCAAACTCCTTACTCTTTATAGGTGTGATTTCAACTTTTTTTATAATCCTTTTCGAGAAAATTGAATTGATTACAAGTGTCTCGTCGATAGCAGGGTATATTGGTTATTGTGGAATAATTTATTCCTCTTTCTTTTTAATTGATACTAATTCTACCACTAAAATTCCAAAAATTTTAAAGTTAATTGCTTTGATTTGGTGTGTATTTGTTGTTCTATGTTTATTGCTTCCAGGTCAGGCTGTAGACGGTTTTGATTTCGAATATATTCATGCCATTTCACTTATTGTGTTTTTGATTATTGGTTATTTTGTGTACTTAAATAAAAATAAATAATGCAGTATTTTAGTTTATCCACCAATGTCAATGAGCTTAGAATTGGCAATGATTCCTCTAAAAATATAGGAAAGGAAATTGGAAAGTTTGTCGTTTCAACTATGGAAATTCCATGGAATATAATTAAAGATAAGCTAGGTCAATCTCCAGAAAAAGTAATTGACGTAACAAGTGTTGAATTAAGTTGGATTGAAGGTCAGATTAATGATTTACCCGAATTCGATACCATCGTCGGTATCGGTGGAGGAATGGCTATCGATGTAGCCAAATACATCTCGTGGAAATTAGGAAAGAGACTTGTATCTATCCCAACAATTTTAAGTGTCGACGCATTTACAACACCCGCTGCTGGAATAAGAAATAATCATGATGTCCAATACCTTGGAACAGCTTCTCCCGACCCACTTATAATTGATTACAATATCTTGCGAAGCGCACCTAAAGAATTAAATATTGCAGGAATAGGAGATCTATTTTCCATACATACAGCATCTTTTGATTGGACTTATGCACATTCGAAAGGAAAATCAGAATACCCATTTAGCGAAGATGCGATTACTGGGGGCAAGAAAATATTGGAATTTATTTATAACAATATTGGTAACATCAAAGAAAACAATAATAATGGCTTAAGGGCAATTGTTGAAGCCTATATTTCTTTAAATACAATTTGTCTTCCAATTGATCATTTTAGAATTGAGGAAGGTTCTGAACATTATTTATTTTATGAGCTTGAGGAAAGGTTAAAGAGACCATTTATCCATGGGAACATTATTGGACTTGGCATTTATCTTCTGAGTAGATTACAAAATAATGACCCCTATTTTATCACAGAAATGATGGATGAATCGGGCTTGGTTTATCATCCATTTTCCATGAATATTAAAAGAGAAGATTTAATCGATTCTTTATTGAATCTTAAAAATTTTGTAAAATCAAAGGATAAGTTGTGGTATACTGTAATTGATGATAGTTATATTGAAATGGAATGGATTAATCAAAATATTTCAGAATTGAAATTCAATTAAGGTGTATGTTTACGTTAATAAATTCTTCTGAGTAACAAAAATAATTTTGAACCGATTAGAAATAATCGGTTTTTTTATTTCCAAAGCAGAAATTCCACAAGAGCTCAATAGACCAAAACGTCTTTCATCGATTTGTATACTGAATTTTACCACTCAACGATTTTTCATTTCTTTTTGTAGATGAAGACAATTTGAACCTAAAAACTATCGTTTAATTGCAAACTGCATTTAAACATTTTTAAGATGGCTAAATATTTGGATTTACAGGATTTGAAATTGGAACTTCACGAATTAGAGTACAAACAAAACTTGGCACTCAGTAAAAAAGAATTGTTTCGATGTAAACAGACCAAATTAGTTTATGGATTGATTCTGACTGCAGGAATTAGCGCAATGTCATTCTACACCTTTTTCTATGTATTAAATGCATTTACGTTTTTCTCTTTTGTGCTTTGGATAAGCACGAGTATCAGTCTGTTACTTTTCTTGAGTTCAAAATTAATACACGCCATAGCTCAGTCTCGTGAGTATTCAAAAAGAAAAGCTGATCTAGACCAAGATGTTCTTCTTGTCGAACAACATATTGAAGAACTTACTACAGCTAATTTGTTAGCCGAACTTAAAATGTCTTCAGTAGCTTAATACTTGCGTTTTTCTGAAACGCTTTTAAAAACGGTAAACATCTCAGCTGCAATCTCAGCACTCCGTTCTTGATATTTTTCGAGCTGTAAAGCAGTGTGATCAAAAGCTTTTGGGTCTTCATAGGTAAGCGCTACTCTCGATTTAGCTCCTAATACTAAGGGGCAATTTTCATTGGCATGACCGCAGGTCATTACAGCGATATAATTCTGAGCTGGATTAAAGGCATCCTCATACTTTTTTGAGAATCCAATTAAGGGTGAAATCTCCTCACTGATTTTAAAATAATAGATGGGATTTTTTAACTGCTTTTCACCGATGATATCCGATTGAATTCCCTGATCTATTAAAACCTTTTGAACAAGAGGAAAAAGAGCTGTAGCTTCTGTGCCCCCGGAATAACAATGCACGCCATCCAACTTAAAGTGCCTGCTCATGACCCATGCCCATATCTGCGAGAGATGACTTCTTCTAGAATTGTGCGTGCAAATAAAATTCAAATTGCACTTTTGCCTATTGTTTAATTCTTTCAAAACAAGGTCTGAGAAATGCGTTAATAGTTCTAAGCGTTCTTCGCTAATCGATGCCTTCTGAGCAACTTGTTCAATACTGCTTATCAATTTTGGATACATAATGTGCGAATGAGTTTTTTGTACTAGTCACAGCAATCTAGTTGATGCTGTTCAAATTGATTAAAAAAAGAAAAAAGCCTTTGCTGAACCTGTGACATGACCTCTAAATCGACACAGTAACAAACTGAAGCTCCCTCGATTGTTCCGCGAATCAATCCCATTTTTTTGAGCTCCTTTAGATGCTGAGAAATAGTAGGCTGTGCAAGTCCAATTTCAGTAACCAGCTCACCACAAACGCAACTGTCTTGCTTCGCCAAATACTGAAGAATCCGTATTCGAGCAGGATGCGAAAGCACTCTGCTTATATCAGCCAGATCATTTTGTTCAGCTGTAAATAAATCTGTTTTACTTTTTCCCATAATTATCGCAATATTACGATGAATTAGGTAATAATTAAATGCTTTAAGAAAAAAACTATCTTCGAATACGATGAACTCATTACATAAAATTCTACTCTGTTCAGGGCTCATACTCCTAGTCAATTGCAAAGAAAAAAGCAACGAGCAAAAGACAAATGAACCTTCAGCAACCACAGATCAATCACTGAAATTGGTTTGGTCTGATGAATTTGATTATGAAGGAATACCAGATGAGCAAAAATGGAAACACCAGACGACTGGACCAGACAAGGGGCACTGGTTTAATGGTGAACAACAGCATTACACCGCTAGTTTAAAAAATGCCTACGTCAGTGAGGGTAGTTTAAAAATAGTCGCCTTAAATGAAGAGTACACACAATCAGGTGTCACCAAAAACTATACCTCTGCTCGATTAAACTCAACTTTTCCATTCACTTACGGAAAAATCGAAGTCAAAGCCAAACTTCCACAGGGTCAAGGAACTTGGCCCGCAATATGGACCCTTGGCACCAATATCAACGAACTTGGTAATCCATTCGGTGAACGTTACGGCGCTGTGGGTTGGCCAGATTGTGGAGAAATTGACATTATGGAACAAAATGGATGGCAAAAATCTAAAACCATAGGTCATTTGCATTGGGGAAATACGAAAACAGGAAAATACGAAAATCAAGGAAGCACCTATCAGCTTAAGACTTCTTCTGAAAACTATCACTTATATGCTGCCATTTGGAACAAAGACAGCATTCAATTACAAGTCGATGATGAGGTTTTTTTGACCATAGAAAATACCGAAGAATTACCCTATGACAATCCGCATTACGTTTTGCTCAATATGGCAGTTGGCGGAAATTTAGGTGGAAATTTACCCGACCGATGGGAACCTCAAGTTTTTGAAATTGACTACGTTAGAATCTATCAATAAGGTGAATTTTAACAACATCCGACGAACATCAAATTTTACAATTAATTTACATTTAATTAACAATTCTGAAATGTTACTTTTCATTCATTTAGAGTGAAAATAATACCATGCTTACAGGGCTTATAAGTAATTCAAGCACTTCAGAAAGATGTCCTTTTGATTTTAGGTTCAATCTCCCCTTAATTAAACTTCTAATAGGCAACCTAAAGTTAAATTTTACTTTACAAAGACTAGGGCCTATATGAACTAATTTTGCAGTACTAAAATCAAACTTTAAAAAAACTACAATGAGAAAAATTTTTTCGTTACTGTTCGCAGTAGCTGTTGGTTTTACTTATGCTCAAGACCAACAAGAAACGGATTCAATTTTGACCAATGAACTTGATGAAGTTATCGTAACATCTTCGAGAGTTATTGACGTCGCTATTGAGCGCGTAACTCCTGTAGCTGTTTCTACGATTACAGCTCAAGAAATCAGCCTTAAAGTAGGTAACCAAGAATTCCCTGAAATCATGAACAACACTCCTGGAGTATACGCCACAAAACAAGGTGGTGGTTATGGAGATTCAAGAATTTCACTACGTGGATTTGACCAAAGAAACACTTCTTTCTTAATCAATGGTCAACCTGTTAACGATATGGAAAACGGTTGGGTATACTGGTCAAACTGGGCTGGACTTACTGACGTTGCCTCTGGAATTCAAATTCAAAGAGGTTTAGGAGCTTCTAGACTTGCAGTACCTTCTGTTGGTGGAACGGTTTCTATTTTCACTAAATCGGCTGAAAAAGAACAAGGCGGTGCCTTCAATCAAATGGTTGGTAACGATGGCTACAGCAAAACTTCATTCTCATACAACTCAGGAAAGAGTGATAATGGATGGGCTTATTCAATGTTACTTTCTTACTGGAGAGGTAATGGGTATGTGAACTTTACTAAAGGTGAAGGTTTGACTTACTTCGCTGCTATTGGTTATGCGCCTGAAGGTTCAAAACACGCTTTCAACGCTTCTTTACTCGGTGCAGGACAATGGCACCACCAGAGATCAGCTTGGGTCTCTATTCGTGACTACCAAAACTTCGGAGAAGAAGGAATCGACAGAAGATGGAACACCAACGGTGGATACATCAATGGAGCTGCCTCTAACTACAACACTGAAGAATACAACATCAGAAGAAACTTCTACAACAAACCTTTGGCGACCTTCAACTGGGATTGGGACATTTCTGATAATGTTCAGTTAAATACATCTTTCTACGCTTCTGCAGGACGCGGAGGAGGAACTGGTCCTAGAGGAAACAACTACAGAAATTCTGATATCGACCTTTACCCATTCCGTCAAGATTTAACGGAGCAAATTGAAGAAGGTAAAGGTGTTTTCGCAAGAGACGCTGATGGATACATCAATTTCGATAGAGTAATCAATACGAACCAAAGAACAACTTCTGGATACAATGGACCACTTAGCCGCTATGCTGGACAATTAATTGGTGCCAACAGAAACCCTGGAGGAAACGTAAATAGAAACGTACTTATCCGTAGAGCATCTATGAACTCTCACGACTGGGTTGGAGCAATTTCTTCTCTTGACATCACTTCAGGAAAAATGAGATACTCAGTAGGTGTAGATTTAAGAAGCTACAAAGGATACCACTACAGAGTTTTAAATGATCTTTTAGGATTAGACGGTTACTACTCTGGAGGAAACCAAAATAGTGAAGGTCAAATTATCGAGACCTTAGTTGAAGCTAAGCCTTTCAAGAATACTGGAATTAGAGGTCCTAAAATCGATTACTACAACAACGGTCTTGTAAAATGGGGTGGAATCAATGGTCTTGCTGAGTACAACGACGAAGGAAGATTCACTGCGGTTCTTCAAGCTGGTTTATCAAACCAAAGCTACCAAAGAGAAGACTTCTTCGATCAAGTTGGAAATCCAATCTCAGATAAGAAGAATATGGCCGGTGGATACCTTAAAGGAGGTGCAAACCTAAACGTCAATGAAAAAACAAACTTGTTTTTCAATGCAGGTATCATTTCTCGTCAGCCATTATTCGACGCTATCTTCCCAGGATATGCTAACGACATCAACGAAGATGCTCAAAACGAGAAGATCAGATCTTTCGAACTTGGATATGGATACATCTCTAACGCGTTCAAATTGAACATCAATGCATATTCTACGAACTGGGGTAACCGTTTCATCTCAAGAGGCTTTACACTAGCTGGTGGTATAGACGGTACAGCTCAATTCTCTGATATTGACGTATTACACGAAGGTATTGAAGTAGAGGCTACGTTAAGACCAAGTTCTGTATTGAAGTTAAGAGGTATGCTTTCTCTTGGAAACTGGAGATATGTAAACGACTTTACTTCGGCTGTATTTGACGACAACAACAACCAAGTTGGTCAAGGAACAATCTACGCTAAAGGAGCTAAAGTTGGTGATGCCGCTCAGTTTGTAACTTACTTGTCAGCAGACTATAGAATGGGTAATGTAACACTTGACTTAGGTTACCGTTTTGTAGATCAATTATATGCGGATTACGGTATTGACGACAACGAATTATTGACACCTAACAACAGAGGTGCAGTTAAGTTACCTTCTTATGGTTTAGTTGACTTAGGAGCGACAGCTTACTTTGGAGACTTCAGTGTAAGAGCTAACGTCAACAACTTATTCGATACAACTTATATCGCAGAATCAAATTCAAACATTCACGCAGAAGCCAATTCTACAACATGGAATGGTGTTGATGTAAGAAACTACGTATGGTTTGGTTTTGGAACAACTTGGAACTTAAATCTTAGATATCGTTTCTAAGAGCAACCCACAGTTGTTACTTAAAATTAAAGGGGCTTTCGAGCCCCTTTTTTTATTGCTTTTTTTGAATTCGATTTGAAAAAATAATGCGTACTTCAAGTGTAAATCGACACAAATGTTTCGTTTAAATTTTTCAAATTCAGGGAGTAATCAGGGGTACATCGGTCTGTATTTTGAATCGAGTGCGATTATTGAAAAACTACAGGAGAAAATAGATCCCTATCATTTAAGGCCGGCCCAGATCAATTCACACGCGCTTCCTATTCAGAAAAATTTACACTGCACTATCCTTCAAAACATCTACAAAAACATTTCAAAAGAGGTCATTTCAACGCTTTGTGCTGCTTATATCGATGGGCTTTACGCCGCTCAATACCGATTGCATAACCTCAGTCTTTTTGAAAATTTAGAAGGTACCGGAGCGAATGGAATTCCATTTCATTACGATGTGCTCAAATTTGATTTAGACGCCCCTATTGTTTTAGATTTACATCAAACATTAGCTTTAAGGCTTCAAGACTACCACAACCACCCTTTTGCATTTGAAAATTATCATCCCCACGTCACCATTGCTTTTGTCAAACCCGATAGCTGTGGTCGTCTGCTCGAAGATTACAAAGACTTAGAAATCAATCTCAGGGCAAAATCGTTAAAGTACAAGAGCAAGGAAAGAAAAGCGGCTTTGGAAACACTTTTTGACCTCGAAGCTATTTTGTCTTTTTGATACCGAATTCTTCCTCATAAAAACGCATTATGGGCTGAAATGGACCAAGCTGATGTTGCGCGATGCTAAAATCGTCAGCATAAGGACCGTATGGCGTTGAAACCGGTTTTTTCTTTAAATCGGGAAAATCCACTTCCCGATTTGCTTTCTCGGGTCGCTTTTGTTGATTGATATACCCGGCAACATCATAGGCGTCTTCGTCACTCAGAAGAGGTTCGCGGTAATCGATTCCAAAGGGCATATTGTACTTGATAAAGGATGCCGCAGTAATTACTCTAGTCATCCCTGCCCCATTGTTGTATGACTGTGAACCCCATAGAGGCGGATATTCATAATCCGACTGGTCGGCGAGTAATTGTCCTTGACCATCCTCACCGTGACATCGCGTGCATTCTCGTTGAAAAACAGCCTCGCCATTCGATAAATCAACTTTGCGCGCTGGAATTTCTATGCTTTTGAGCCCTCTTCTAATTAATTTTTCATCTTTTTGAACATAGCGAGAAAGCCAGTCAATGTAGGCGATAAGCGCCTTCATCTCTGCGCTACTTTCTTCCAAGACTACCCCATTCATACTTCGTTCAAAACAACCGTTTATTCGCTCTTCAAGTGTTCCTATTTTATTTTCTCTTCCTCTAAACTGAGGAAAAATTTTACTCACACCAATCATCGGCATGGCGTATGCTTGAGTTCCGGCATTTAAGTGGCAATTATCACAACTAAGCGCACTGTTGTAAATCTGTTGAGTACTATCAGAAAATGCGCCTAACATTTGATTGGTCTGTGTAAATAAACGATGACCGTACTTGATTTGAGCACTGGAATGATCAGACAAACTAGAGACGTCGTAATTCATGGTGTAGAGAAAACTATTATCGGTAACCGTTTCTTGAAATGAAGATTGCTTGGCGACGATAAAGAATAGAACCAAACAAATCAATAGGCAGCAAAATAGTGCTCGATTGAAGTAGCCTGCCAATCTTCTTAATTGCTCGTTCATGACCTTTTTGGTTTTTCGAAGAGAAAAATACTAAATTCTCGATGAATCCAATAAGACCTGACGGTTTGGCAGGGTATGTTTTGCTAAAATTCTTCTCCCCTCGCGCAAAACGAGCGTATTTTTTTTTCGTTTATAGAGTTCTTCGGCTGCACGAATCCTACTCTGCTCGAGATCAATTATAGGCCTTGGATAGTTCTGATTTAGGTCTATACCCGCAAATGCAACTTCAAGAGGAGGCATGGTATATGGCTCGTGAAGATATCGCAATGGAACATCCGCCAATTCAGGGCACCACTTTCGAATAAATACGCCTTCTGCATCATGCTCCATGGAGTTTTTAATGGGATTGTAAATTCGAATTTGATTGATGCCCGTTTCACCTGCTTGCATCTGAATCTGTGGATAGTGAATACCGGGCTCAAAATCTAAAAACTGACGGGCGAGGTAATGCGATATACTCTGCCAAGGCAACCACAACAAATGGGTTGCAAAAGACACCACAAGAGCACGCATCCTAAAATTCAGATATCCTGTAGAATTCAAGCAGCGCATCGATGCGTCAACGATAGGAATTCCTGTTTGGCCCTTCATCCAAGCCATTAGGTAAACCGTATTAATGGGCTTGTTCAAATCGTGATAGCCTTTATTTATACTTTGAAATTCCATCTCGCATTCCATTTCAAACTTTTGAATAAAATGGGCCTGCCATCTCAAACGAGACAAAAACGCTCTTAAATGTGCATTCTTTTTTTTAAGCGCAGAGAACCGGTGAAAAACTTCTCGAGTAGAGAGCACACCCCAAGCGATATAGGGCGATAAACGGCTGCAACTTTTTCGAGATAATTCAGGTTTAGAAATATGATAATTATAAGTCTTGTGCCGAGTTTCAATAAAACTGTTTAAGTATTTCAATGCGTAATCTCGACCTCCGCTTTGTTGTTGTGCTTCGTCTGTGAATTCAAAATCTAATGGGGCACATTTTACGATTTTCAGGGATTCAGAAGAAACAAAATCTTCGTTTTGGGCTGAAAAGGCCAAGGGAGCTTGATTGGTATAATCCGTCCACAAAGACAGCCATTGTTTTCGATTTTTAAGGGCTCGAAATACGCCATTATGATTGAAGGTCTGCCATGAAATACCTTTTAATTTACAATAGCGCTCCAGTTGTAAATCTCTCTGGTAGGTGAGCTGTAATCCGGTCTCATTATTGGTGAAAAGCGATTTAATCTCAAAATGCAGTGCCAACTTTTCGAGAAAAGAAAAGATGTCTTCTCGGGCTATTAGTACCCTCGTATTTTGAGCTTGAAGTTGTTGGTTGATGTAATTCAAAGATTTGAGCACAAAATTCCAATGGCGTTGACTGTAGTGCAGGTCTGATTGTAACATCGGCTCAAACAAATAGCACATCAAAACCTTACGTCCTGAAGTAAGCGCCCTGTGTAAAGCGATATTATCTTCTAACCTCAAATCTCTTCGAAACCAAAAAACACTGATTTCAAATTTCTTTTTCATAACACTGTAAATTTAATGTAACAATTGTTACAAAGCCTTTACTTGAGTTCATTTAGTTTTGTAAGCTGATTGACAATCATTACTTTCAAAGCAATTAAGGCTGCTTATGATTAATCTTTTACGAAAGACATTTGGATTCATATTCGAATCTACACTCATTGAAGAAATCAATAAAATAGGTACTCTTCGGGAAGTTTCAGCAGGAGAAGAATTGATTCGATTTGGGGAATTCATTCAAGGAGTCCCTTTGATGATCTCTGGAGCCGTTCGAGTGAACAGGGTATACCCAGACGGAAACGAATTGTTTTTATACTACATAGAAGAAGGTGATACCTGTTCAATGAGCTTTAATTGTTGCACCCAACAGAAAAAAAGTGAAATCAGAGCAATAGCAGAAATTGATTCTCAATTTATTATGATTCCCGTTTCAAAAATTGAAAGTCTTATAGGTAAATATTCAAGTTGGAGACAATTTGTCTTTTCGAGCTACCACAATCGAATGGTCGAAGTTGTCTATGCCCTTGAAAAGGTGGCTTTTGAAAAATTAGACGACCGTTTAGAAGAATACCTCGATCAAAAATCAAGAATCACCCAAAGTGATAGCTTACAAATGACGCATCAAGAAATTGCTGAAGATTTGCGAACATCTCGAGTAGTAATTTCACGACTCTTAAAAAAACTCGAGCAAATGGGTAAGCTTAAATTACAGCGAAACACAATCGAATTAATCCGTTAAATGCAATGATCAAACACCTTTTCCCAATACTCGAATGGTTACCTGAGTACAATCAGTCCAAATTTTACGGAGATCTTTCGGCTGGATTGACTGTGGGTGTCATGTTAATTCCACAAGGGATGGCATATGCAATGATTGCAGGGCTTCCACCAGTTTTTGGTTTGTACGCAGCTTTTATTCCTCAACTGATTTATGCCCTTATGGGTACCTCAGGAAAATTAGGGGTTGGTCCTGTGGCTATGGATTCATTGCTGGTCGCCTCAGGGTTGGGAGCGCTTTCTTTGAGCGGTATAGACCAATACATTCAGATGGCGGTATTTCTCGCTCTTTTTATGGGCGCCATACAAGTGCTTATGGGGCTGTTAAAAATGGGCTTTCTGGTGAATTTTTTATCCAAACCCGTAATCAGTGGGTTTACCTCTGCAGCAGCGCTAATTATTGGAATGAGTCAGCTCAAACATCTACTGGGCACTGATATAGAACGCAGTAACCAAATACAACAACTGCTTTACAACGCCTTTTTAACCATTGATCAAATCCATTTAGGAACACTTACAATTGGTATAATCGGAATTTTAGGAATTCTTCTCTTGAAAAAAATAAACCCTAGAATTCCTGCTGCACTAGTAGTTACCATCCTTGGAATTTTAGCGGTCTGGGGATTTGGAATGGAGCAAACAGGCGTAAAAATCGTTTCGAATGTACCTTCGGGCTTACCCGAATTAAGCCTACCTTCAGAATTTGTTCTGAGTAATGTCAATGAATTATTTCCAATTGCCCTAACACTCGCTCTAGTGGCTTTTATGGAAGCGATTTCTGTGGCTAAGGCCGTTGAAGACGAACACAGTAAATTAAATTTAAGACCGAATCAAGAGCTAATCGCACTGGGTTTTGCAAATGTCATAGGCTCTTTCTTTCAGTCGTATCCTACTACCGGAGGATTCTCACGAACGGCCGTAAACAATCAAACTGGAGCCAGCACTCCAATGTCACTAATTATAAGCGCAGCTGTCGTTGGAGCGACTTTATTGTTTCTCACTCCTTTGTTTTATTACTTACCCAATGCTGTATTAGCATCGATTATTATGGTTGCTGTTTTCGGACTTATCGACCTCAAATACCCCAAAAGATTGTGGGCCTATAGAAAAGATGAATTTGGACTTTTGGTCTTTACTTTTCTTGTAACCCTTACCGTTGGAATCACCCAGGGAATTTTATTCGGTATTTTATTGTCTTTATTGCTTATGGTTTACAGAACCGCGCAACCACATTACGCAGTTTTAGGAAACATCAAAGGCTCTAAATACTACAGAAACATCAATCGTTTTAAAGAGGATGTAGACGAGGATACCGAGGTGCTCATATTTCGATTTGATGCGCAACTTTATTTCGGCAATAAAGACTTTTTTAAATCCGAAATATCTACCCAAATTGAAACCAGAAAAGAAGGATTAAAGAGCATTATCATCAATGCTGAAAGTATGAATTACATCGACAGCAGCGGTGTATTTATGCTGGATAAACTCTTAGAAAAACTTCAAAAGCAAGGCTATAAGGTGTACATCGCAGGTGCGATTGGACCCGTAAGAGACATTTTTAAAAACAGTGGATTAGAAGAGCGTATAGGTAGTAATTTCTTATTTGAAAACACTCACGAAGCCCACCTCTTCATCAAACAAAATATTGAACCTGACGAACTTCACAAAAAGATTTCACATCAAAGCTCATCAATGTAACTTCGGTTACCTTTAATTTAAATAAACACGCTTAACTTTGTAAACACAAATTAGAAATCGATGCATATTGAACAAATTTATACCGGATGTTTAGCACAAGGTGCTTATTATATCGAAAGTAAAGGAGAAGTGGCCATCATTGATCCTTTAAGAGAGGTGCATCCCTATATCGAAAAGGCAAAATCAAACCAAGCAGAAATCAAATACATATTTGAAACGCATTTTCACGCTGATTTTGTAAGTGGACACCTCAGTCTTTCGAAAGAAACCAATGCCCCAATTATTTACGGGCCTAATGCAAATCCAAGTTTCGATGCTCAAATTGCAAAAGACCAACAAGAATACAAACTCGGAGATATCACCATCGTTGCACTTCACACTCCAGGTCACACCATGGAGAGTACCACCTATTTATTGAGAGATGAAAACGGTAAAGACCACGCTATTTTTAGTGGAGACACCTTGTTTTTAGGTGACGTGGGAAGACCTGATCTCGCCCAAAAAGCAGAACATATCACCCAAGAGCAACTGGCTGAAACCCTATACGATAGTCTTCGTAACAAAATTATGCCCCTATCAGATGATGTCATTGTATATCCCGGTCACGGTGCAGGATCTGCCTGCGGCAAAAACATGATGAAAGAGACCGTTGACACCCTGGGCAATCAAAAAAAGATGAATTATGCCCTCAGAGCAGATATGTCTAAAGAAGAATTTGTAAAAGAAGTTACAGACGGTTTAATGCCTCCTCCTCAATACTTTCCGCTCAATGTAAAACTCAATAAAGAGGGTTATGACGATGTGAAAGATGTCATTAAAAGAGGATCGGTAGGTTTAACACCTTCAAAATTCGAGGAACTTGCGAACAACAGTGGTGCAATAATTCTCGATGTGAGACATCAAAGCGAATTCGTTAAAGGTCATATTCCTCGTTCCATTTTTATCGGTCTTGATGGGAGTTTTGCCCCTTGGGTAGGATCGCTGATTGCCGACGTTCAGCAACCCATTTTACTCGTTGCCCCAGAAGGAAGAGAAGAAGAGACCATCACAAGACTTGCAAGAGTAGGATTCGATCAGGTTTTAGGTTATCTAAAAGGATCTTTTGAAGCCTGGAAATCAGACTCTAAAGAATACGATAGTGTAAGTACCATTTCAGCAGATGAGCTCAAAACGCTAATGCAAAAAGAGGAGATTGAAATTTTTGACGTTCGCAAAGAAAGTGAGCACTTTGCCCAACACGCCTTGAATTCTTCAAATACGCCACTTGACTTTATCAATAGTTTCTTAAAAGAGTTCCCTGAAAAAGGTGTTTTTTATATGCACTGTGCAGGAGGTTATCGCTCTGTAATTGCAGCATCAATACTCAAGAGCAGAGGCATTCACAACAGTATCGATATCCTAGGAGGATTCAAAGCTATGCAAGAGTCAGGGATTGATATAAGTGCCTATCAATGTCCAAGTACAATGACAGCCTAAACTCGTAAGTATGGACATTTTAAGTGAACCATGGCCTTGGTACATTTCGGGGCCAATGATTGCACTGGTAATGCTTTTTTTAATCCTTTCGGGAAAAGAATTTGGCGTATCGACTAACCTTAGAACAATTTGTAGTGCTTTAGGCGCGGATAAAGCGAGTGACTTTTTTAAAATAGATCTCAAAGCACAGCGATGGAATATTTTATTTATTGTAGGTACAGCCATTGGTGGTTTTGTGGCCTCATTGTTTTTAAGTGAGACTTCGGCTATACCTCTTGCAGAAAATAGTATTCAAATTCTCAATAGCTACGGATTTACTGATGCTGGCGAAGCTTATGTACCAAAAGCCTTCTTTTCATTCAAACAATTAGTTGAAAATGGTAATCTCATTTATTTGGTATTAGGCGGCTTTCTTGTTGGTTTTGGAGCGAGATACGCTGGAGGATGCACCTCAGGACACGCCATATCGGGACTGAGTAATCTTCAACTACCATCGTTAATCGCAGTAATTGGTTTTTTTGCAGGTGGATTACTCATGGTTCACTTTATTTTTCCACTTCTATTCTCGTAAATCATGAAAGCAATTAAGTTTTTACTCGCAGGCATCTTCTTTGGTATCGTCATGTTCAAATCTGAAGCGGCTTCGTGGTATCGAATTTTTGAAATGTTTCAATTCGATGCTTTTCATATGTATGGCGTTATGGGTTCAGCATTAGTTGTAGGTGTCATAGGAATTCAAATCATTAAACAATTTAAGGTCAAAACCTTTGAGAATGAACCTATCGAACTATGTGAAAAACAGAAAGGTTACAAGCGTTACCTCTTTGGAGGGACTATTTTTGGATTGGGATGGGCCCTTTCTGGAGCTTGCCCAGGCCCTATGTTTACTCTGTTAGGAGCAGGATATTTACCCATAGTCATTGTGATTATCTCAGCTATTGCAGGCACCTTTGTTTATGGCCTTGTGATGAAACATCTGCCACATTATTAAATAAATGTTTAATAATATTTCTTTTTTGTTAAACAAAATTGTAGATTAGCGTTAGACAGTTTTGCTATGAAAAAGAATAATTATAACGGTTCTCGATCGGAATCAGCCTTGAGCATTTTAGATTTTGACGCTATCGGTGAAGAACACCTCACTTCGGCTTCAGAAAATCCAACAACAGACAAACTTTTTGAACTCTCTGACGCCGAAAAGAAAGATCGAATTGCAGACCTCTTTGCTGAAATTATGGAAACCTTGGGTATGGATCTAAGCGATGACTCACTAAAGGGGACACCTCAGCGAGTGGCTAAAATGTATGTCGAAGAGATTTTCTCGGGTTTAAATCCGAAGAATATGCCGAAAATGACCCTTTTCGACAATCCCTACAAGTATCAAGAAATGCTCATTGAAAAGAACATACGTTTTTTCTCAAATTGTGAGCATCACTTTGTACCCTTCTTTGGGCACGCACATGTATCCTATATATCTTCCGGAAAGGTTATAGGACTCTCTAAATTGAACCGTTTAGTGCAGCATTTCGCAAAACGCCCTCAGGTTCAAGAGCGCTTAACCAACCAAATCGGTCAGGCACTGATGGAAATACTCGATACAGACAGTGTCGCCATCGCCATAGAAGCAAAACACCTTTGTGTAGCCTCCAGAGGGGTTCAAGACGATAGTTCTTCTACACTTACATTTTTCTACAGTGGAGCTTTCGAAAATATGGAACAAAAGAAGTTATTTCACCAACAAATTGATCATTAATGCAGTGGTTGCGTAGCGCTAAATCTTCACTTCAAAAAGTAAACCAGCAAAATACTGCATCATCAAATATGTCTATTTACGATATTGAATTAAAAGCTATTGACGGAACTGCACTAGACCTCAGCAGCTTCAAAGGCAAGTACATCTTAGTGGTCAACGTAGCCTCAAAATGTGGCTTTACCCCACAATACAAGGGCCTTCGAAAATTACAAGAGCAATTTGCATCTGAATTGGTCATACTGGGTTGTCCCTGTAATCAATTTGGGGGGCAAGAACCAGGAGCGGCAGAAGAAATTCAAGAGTTTTGTACTTTGAATTACGATGTTAATTTTCCGCTAACTGAAAAGCTTCACGTTAAAGGGAGTAAACAGCATGCACTCTACGCTTGGCTGACAAAAAAAGAGCTCAACGGTGTTAAAAGCACTTCAATCTTGTGGAACTTTTACAAATTTTTAATATCCCCCGAAGGAACACTGCTCAAATCCTTTAAATCAACAACCGCTCCCCTGGACAAATCCATTGTGAATTTAATTTCATGAGTGCTAAGAAAGAGTCAAAGAAACCCGATCAGGTCGTATTTGATGAAGAACAGCAAAAGTACGATGCCTTTTTACGTCCGTATGCAACAGCAATAGGAAGTCCAGAAATCAAAATCACAGACCTCAGTATTTTTAAAAAACGGGCGTCTTACCAAATCAATACTGAATTACAAGCGAAATTCAATGAGTTGAAAGCGCAGTACGAAGAGCTTCAACATCAGGCCTCCCAAACCCAACTCGTCTATAGTGCTACCTTTAATTTCGAACCTATCATCGGTCACACTTATCACCTCTATCGTAAAAATACCCAGGAGAACTTTCTCTCTATCTTGACTCCAAAGGAATGTAATTTTGAGCACCTTGGCAGTTTTAGACTCGAGACCAATTTTATGTGGAAAAAGCTAGATTAACTTTTGTACATTCGAACAAAGGCTAGTATGACACACGAATTAGAATCCATTTTAAAAGCATATCAAACCAATAAAAAAAATGGTGTGCAATCTGTGTTGGCCACTGTGGTCGATCTCGATGGTTCTTCTTACCGCAAACCCGGCGTAAGAATGCTGATCGATGCACATCAAAATACTGTAGGTGCCGTAAGCGGTGGATGTGTTGAAAAAGATATTGTCTTTCAAGCTCAAAAAGTATTTGAATCTGGAGAGGCATTGATCATGACCTACGACGGTAGATACAGGTTAGGTTGCGAAGGTGTATTGTATATTTTAATCGAACCATTAGAATTAGCTGAAGAACATCTGTCTCTAATTTTAACGCAAATTAAAGAGCGAAAGCCTTTAGAGATAAGAAGTTTCTATCGCCGAGAAGTTGGCACTTACCCTCATTTGAACACAAGGATTTCAGGAGAAGGCTTTGAATTTACAGTACATCATCGAGGCGCTGAACAAAGCGATGACCTCATCTTTACACAAGACTTATTGCCCAAATTTAAATTGCTCATTATAGGCGCAGAACACGATGCAGTAGCATTAAGTCAGATGGCTACACAATTAGGATGGTCTGTTGAAATTATAGCGAGTCCAGATGAGCAAAAAGAATTGTCTTATTTCGAGGGTGCATCTGAACTTCATCTCTTAAGCTATGAGCAAATCAAACAAGTGCAAATCGATGAAAATACCGCTATTGTTCTCATGACTCACAGTCTTCAAAAAGACCTGCAATATCTACTAGCCCTTGAAAATAAATTCCCTGTTTATTTTGGCCTATTAGGTCCGAGAAAACGAAAGGAAGAATTACTCAACAAACTCATAGAGCTACAACCTGAGATTCAACTCGATTATATAGAGCAGTTTAAAGGCCCTGCAGGATTAGACTTAGGTGCACAATCTGCTCATGAAATCGCCTTGGCCATTTTAGCGGAGATTCTAAGTGTTAGCCGTGAAAAGGATGCCAGAACCTTGAGTCAAAAAAAAGGAGCGATACATGACTGATTTTCCATTGGTCATTTTAGCTGCGGGTAATTCAAACAGAATGGGCACATCAAAGGCCCTTCTTCCTTGGAAAAAATCCACGCTAATAAAAGAACTCGTCGACAAATACCTGCAGCTCAATCAAGAGGTCATTGTAGTTAGTGGATCTAATCACAAGGCACTTCTAAACCTACAGCTTCAGACCTCGCATATTGTAGAAAACACAAATTACGAACAAGGCATGGGTAAGAGTATTGCCGTAGGAGTCTATTATGTACAGTCTCATTTTCCAAAAGCCAAAGGTGTTTTTATCCTCACTGTTGATCAGCCCTTCATCTCGCTTTCGCATCTACAAAATATGATGGCCGTATTTAAATCCAATACAATAGTTGTTTCATCAAGTGAACAAGGATACCGCGGTATACCAAGCCTATTTTCTTCTGCCTACTTCAAAGAATTGGTAGCGCTCGAAGATGATCGAGGAGCAAAACCTGTTTGCTTCAAGCATAAAACCCAACTTCAAATTGTACAAACGGCACATGAAGATTTAGATGATATGGACACTCCAGAAATGTATCAAAAGTTAAAAGAAAGACTTAACCCCCAATAGCAATCATACTTCTGTTATCCTTGTGATTATCGGGATTGTTAAACGCATTGGGATCGTCTAACCCTGCTCTTGCTGCGAATTTATCGCGCAAGGCAATATCGATTGCACGGTCGAATGATTCTCCATTTCTAAGCGAACTCAATAAATCATATTCTCCTGAAGAAAAAAGACAGTTCTTTAACTGACCGTCAGCCGTCAATCGAAGTCGATTACAACTGTCGCAGAAGGGATTCGTAACCGTACTGATAACGGCAAATGATCCCTTAAAGCCTTCTATCTTGTAATTTTTAGCGGTGTCGTTT
>WTJC01000032.1:18950-21196 GCA_011525015.1 Flavobacteriales bacterium | reverse complement strand
CAAGGAGCTGCTGGAGTTTTTGAATTTATATCCTAAATCTTTTAAAAAATGAGTACAGTAAAAACCAGAACAAGAGGCGGACAGTTTATCGTCAAAGAAACTCCAGCCGAAGACGTTTTTTCACTTGAAGATTTAAGTGAAGATCAAAGAATGATTCGAGAGAGTACCCTCGAATTTGTAGAACGCGAACTGTGGGCACATTGGGAGCGTTTCGAAAAGAAAGATTACGCGTATACCGAAGAGTGTATGCGAAAAGCAGGAGAACTAGGACTATTGAGTATTGCAGTTCCCGAGGCATACGGCGGTATGGGTATGGGATTTGTAACCACCATGCTAGTGTGTGATTACATCTCAGGAGCAACCGGATCATTCAGCACCGCCTTTGGAGCACATACAGGAATCGGAACCATGCCCATTACCTTATACGGAAATGAGGCTCAAAAGCAAAAATACGTTCCTAAACTCGCTTCAGGAGAGTGGTTTGGCGCCTACTGTTTAACAGAGCCTGGAGCAGGTTCAGACGCAAACTCTGGGAAAACAACAGCCGAATTATCTGAGGACCAATCGCATTACCTCATCAACGGCCAAAAAATGTGGATTTCAAATGCAGGTTTTTGCAATTTATTTATCGTATTTGCTCGCATTGAAAACGACAAAAATATCACAGGCTTCATTGTAGAAAACGATCCAGAAAATGGCATTAAGTTAGGTGAAGAAGAAAATAAATTAGGAATTCATTCCTCTTCTACCCGACAAGTATTTTTCAGCAACACCAAGGTACCAGTAGAAAATATGCTGTCCGAAAGAGGCAATGGATTTAAAATTGCGATGAATGCTCTAAATGTGGGTCGAGTTAAACTCGCAGCCGCCTGTCTTGAAGCTCAACGAAGAATTATCAATGAATCAGTGTCTTACGCCTCACAACGCGTTCAATTTGATAAACCCATCATCGAGTTTGAAGCCATTTCATCAAAACTGGCAGAAATGCTTATGTATTGTTACGTAGATGAGTCTGCCTCATACAGGGCTGCACATGACATTGAATTGGGAATACAAAATCGTATTGAACAAGGAAAATCTCATCAAGAAGCAGAATTAAAGGGAGTTGAAGAGTTTGTCGTGGAATGTTCTATTCTGAAAGTAATCGTATCTGAACACGTTCAGCGCTGCGCGGATGAGGGTATTCAAATTTTTGGAGGAATGGGCTTTAGTGCAGATACACCCATGGAATCGGCTTGGAGAGACGCCAGAATTTCAAGAATCTACGAGGGTACCAATGAAATTAATCGAATGTTGGCGGTAGGAATGCTCATTAAAAAAGCACTCAAAGGACATGTTGACCTGCTGGGCCCTGCAATGAGTATTAAAGACGAGCTCACTTCTATACCAAGTTTTGAAACTCCTGATTTTAGTGCTCCACTATCACAAGAAATGGACATCGTTAAAAGACTTAAGAAGGTGTTTTTAATGGTTGCGGGAAGTGCCGTAGAAAAATACGGTCAAGATTTAGAAGAGCATCAATCCCTACTGATGAATGCTGCAGACATACTCAATGAAATTTATATGGCAGAATCTGCACTGCTCAGAACATTAAAAAACATCGAAAGAGGCAAGCACAATCAAGACATCCAAATCGCATTATGCGAGATGTATGTCTATAAGGCAGTAGATATTGTAACGGCTAAAGCGAAAGAAGGCATTGTTTCTTTTGCAGAAGGTGATATGCAAAAAATGCTGTTGATGGGTTTAAAGCGTTTCACCAAATACCATCAAATGCCAAATATCATTGAATTGAGAAATAAAGTCGCCTCTTATCTAAAAGAAAATTCTAAGTATGAATTTGATTCAATGTTTTAACTTTAACCGGTTACAAATGCTGAAATGAGTAAAACAAATTTTAAAGACTTATACAACCCTGCCGACTTCGCTCAGCAGGGTCTTTTAGTTTTTGAGCTTCTCCAAGACTTTCTGCAAAACGCACAAAGCGAAGGTTCAAAAACAATAAACTACAGATCTCCAGAAGAAGAACTCGATTTTTGGAAAAATTGGCCCAATGCGCATAAAGAGACAGCTGAAAGTCAAAAAGTACAGGCTTTAATCAGTTCTTTATTCGGACACACCAATCACATTCATAATCCAAAATATATCGGTCATCAAGTCGGAGCACCTCTGCCAATAAACAGCTTTTTAGGAGCCGCTACAGCGCTGAGTAATAATGGTATGGCCGTCTATGAAATGGGTATGGC
>WTJC01000032.1:16815-18850 GCA_011525015.1 Flavobacteriales bacterium | reverse complement strand
GTAAACAGCAATTTCTGTGCGGATGCAACAAAACTTGAAGAGGTCTATCAAAAGGCTGTAAATGAGGACATAGAAGTATTTGCTATTGTGGGAAGCGCTCCTTCCACAGCTACAGGAAACTTTGATCCCTTAGAAGAAATGGGAGCCTTTGCCAAATCTAAATCCATTTGGTTTCACGTAGACGGAGCTCATGGTGGAGCGGTGGTCTTATCTAAGAAGTACAAACATCTGATGAAGGGGTCGGAGCATGCAGATTCTATTGTTATCGATGGTCATAAAATGATGCTAATGCCGACCTTAACAACTGCCCTACTCTTTAAAAATGGCGACGATGCCCACAGAAACTTCAATCAACGAGTAGAATATTTATTGCACGATACAGAGGAAGAAGATTGGTATAATGGAGCAAAAAGAACTTTTGAATGCACCAAAACCATGACATCTGTCTATTGGTATACCATACTTCAAGTTTATGGCGAAAAGATTTTCGAAGATTTTATCGACAGGCAATTTGATTTGGCCAAAGACTTTATAAAAATTTTAGACGATCACCCCTGCTTCGAATACTTTCTTCCGCCAGACTCCAATATTGTGTGCTTCAGGTATCTATTTGAAGGAAGTCAAGACGAGGTCAATCAAAAAAACAATTCCCTTAGACAACTTCTTTTAGAAGACGGAACTTACTACTGCGTAAAAACAGTTCTGAACAAGACGCAGTTTCTAAGAGTGAGTTTGATGAACGCCACAACTGAAGTGAGTCATCTCAAAGAATTTATAGAATTCACTTATAAGATGGCTCAAAAATTAGTTTGAATCCATTAATTTTAAGAAAAAACGATATGAATAAATTCCTCATTTTTATTGGTCTTATCACTGTCATGAGTGTTCAATCACAGCAAGATCAGCGTATTTACGACATTATTGACGCCATCTCTGCAGAACGAATCAAGAGCGATATCAAAACCTTAGCAGATTTTGGAAC
This sequence comes from Flavobacteriales bacterium, assembly GCA_011525015.1. Classification (GTDB taxonomy): domain Bacteria; phylum Bacteroidota; class Bacteroidia; order Flavobacteriales; family Flavobacteriaceae; genus UBA3478. The sequence goes on along the minus strand of WTJC01000032.1, from coordinate 17,868 downwards.
TCGACATACACTCAGTGACACCGTCTCTAACACAAGAGGAATAGGTGCAGCGAGAAGATGGATTAAAAGTGAATTCGATAACATCTCCAATCAATGTGACAATTGTTTAGACGTTTTTTATCAGCACAATTTTATTGCAAAAGGAACGGCCTCTAGAATCGTCAAAGACGTTGATGTGGTCAATGTTGTTGCCATTCAAAGAGGAACAAAATTCCCCAATAGATTCATTATTATGAGCGGCGATATCGATTCGAGAGTTTCAGATCCCACAGACTACACTTCTGATTCACCTGGAGCTAACGACAATGCCTCTGGAATGGCAGGAACCATCGAAGCAGCGCGTGTCTTGAGTAAATACAGCTTTGAGAATAGTGTCATCTACGTCGGATTAGCAGGAGAAGAACAAGGATTATTCGGAGGAAAAGGCTTAGCCGAGTACGCAAAAGAAAAGAATTGGGAAATTATTGGGATTCTCAACAACGACATGATTGGCAATATAAAGGGAGTTGATGGTGTAATTAGTAATAGAGACTTCAGAATATTTTCAGAACCTGTTCCTGCTAATGAAACAGAGCGCCAAAGAAGAGCCAGACGATTTTACGGTGGTGAAGTTGACGGTATTTCTCGGCAATTAGCTCGATATATTTACAAAAACACCAAAACCTATATGCCCGAAATGAATCCAATGATGATATACCGTCTTGATCGCTTCGGACGCGGAGGTCATCACAGGCCTTTTAATGACTTGGGGTATGCAGGTGTACGAATTATGGAGGCTCACGAAAACTACACTCAGCAGCATCAAGATATTCGAGTTGAAGACGGCATCGCGTATGGAGATGTTTTTGAACACGTGAATTTCGATTACGCAGCAAAATTAACCGCAGTCAACGCCATTAATCTTGCAAGTCTGGCATGGGCACCTCCTGCTCCAACTGAAGTAGCTATAGGTGGAATTGTTCAGCCCTCAACAAAACTAAGATGGAAAGCTTCTACAGCAACGACAAAATATAGAATACACTGGAGAGAAACCACTGCTCCACATTGGCAGTA
>WTJC01000032.1:13976-16715 GCA_011525015.1 Flavobacteriales bacterium | reverse complement strand
CTACGATTTAGATATAGAAGTAGACATCGATAACAAATACATCCAAGGAAAAAACATCATGAGCTATAAGGTGTTGGATGATGCAGTCCGCAGAATGCAAATCGATTTACAAATACCAATGCAAATCGATAGTGTGCTTCAAAATGGAACCGAGCTTAAAATTTCAAGAGAAGGCAACGTCTACTGGATTGATTTTCCCAACAAACCCATGCTAAATTCAGAAAATGCTATTGAAATCTATTTTCAAGGACATCCAAAAGAAGCGGTTCGCGCACCTTGGGATGGTGGTTTTTCATGGAAAAAAGACGATCTTAATCTACCTTTTGTCGCGACTTCTTGTCAAGGATTAGGCGCGAGTGTTTGGTGGCCTAACAAAGATCATATGTACGACGAAGCGGAATCCTTAAGCATCAGTGTTACTGTGCCTGAAGGCCTTATCAATGTTTCAAATGGTCGTCTTAATAATGTAGAATACTTCGATGGAAAAGCCAAATACACTTACGAGGTAAAAAATCCCATCAACAATTATGGGGTCAATATAAATATTGGAAACTATACCTCTTATCAAGAGGTCTATCAAGGAGAGAACGGTCCTCTAGACATTTCTTACCACGTTTTAAAGCAAGATCTTGAAAAAGCCAAACAGCAATTCAAACAAGTTCCGATGATGTTAGAGGCTTTCGAATATTGGTTTGGGCCCTACCCTTTTTATGAAGACAGCTTTAAATTAGTCCAAGTTCCCTATTTGGGAATGGAGCATCAAAGTTCAGTGACCTATGGCAATCAATTTCAAAACGGATATCTCGGCAGAGATTTATCTGGAACCGGTTGGGGTCTTGAATTTGATTTTATTATTGTTCATGAGGCCGGACACGAATGGTTTGCCAATAATATTACCTACAAAGATGCAGCAGACATGTGGCTTCACGAGAGTTTTACCGCCTATAGTGAATCTCTTTATTTAGATTACCATTTTGGCAAAAAAGCGGCTCAAGAATACGTGAGAGGAACTCGAAGATATATCGAAAACAAAGGAGCTATTATTGGTTGGTACGATGTAAATCAACCCTCCAAAGGCAATGACAAATATTACAAAGGATCCAACGTCATACACACCTTAAGACAGTGGATAGATGATGACAAAAAATTCAGAATGCTTTTGAGAGGTCTGAATAAAGAGTTTTACCATTCAACGGTAACAACTTCTGAAATAGAAGATTACATCGCAGAATTTACCAAGCTACCCTTGGAAGTGTTTTTCAATCAATACTTACGTCAGAGTAATGTGCCTACTTTAGAATATAAACTAGAAGGTAACGAATTACACTTTCGCTATGCGGATGATTGTTTGGATGGATTTAAAATGCCGCTAAAAATATACGTGGCTGAGCAAACCCAGTGGATCTTTCCGGAAAAGAGCTGGAAAAGTGTTACTTTAACTCAAGCAAACGACTTAGAGTTTGATCCAAACTTTTACATCAATACAGTACAATTAAACTAACTTATAATACCATAAGAAATGAAAAAAATTAGTCTTTTAATCACTCTACTCACCACAGCCTTCTTTGGTTTTGGGCAGCAGCTAAGCATGGATTTAGCCGGAGATTTAAAGCCAAGAAACGTTGGTCCTGCAGGAATGAGCGGAAGAGTAACAGCTATAGATGTTCAACTGAGCAATACAGATGTAATGTATGTAGGAACGGCTTCAGGAGGACTTTGGCAATCTAAATCAGCAGGGATTAAATGGGAACCAATCTTTGACAACGAACTTACCGCCTCTATAGGAGCCGTAAAAATTGACCCTAACAATCCCGATGTGATTTGGGTTGGAACGGGTGAAGGGAATCCTCGAAACAGTTTAAATGGGGGTTATGGCGTATATAAATCCATTGATGGCGGAAAAAGTTGGACCTCCATGGGGTTAGAAGACACAAGACATATTCACAGAATTCTCATTGATCCATCTAATTCGAATACCGTATATGTCGGTGCCATAGGATCACCTTGGGGAACACATCCAGAGCGTGGCGTCTTTAAAACGACCGATGGTGGAAAATCATGGAGAAAAGTTCTATTTACCAATGAGCAAAGTGGAATCGCAGATATGGTTATGGATCCTGTGAATCCAAATAAAATCATTGCAGCCATGTGGGAGCATAAAAGAGATCCCTGGTTTTTCAAATCAGGTGGCTCAGGCTCAGGAATATACATGACCTATGACGGAGGTGAAAATTGGAAAAAACTAGATGACTCCAACGGATTACCAAAAGGTGAACTAGGCCGTATCGGTTTGGCTATAGCTAAAAACAAGCCTGAAATTGTTTATGCCCTTGTCGAAGCAAAGAAAAACGCTTTGTACAAATCTGAAGATGGAGGACAAAACTGGAAAAAAATAAACGACAAATCTGATATTGGTAATCGTCCTTTCTACTATTCTGAAATATATGTAGATCCTCAAAATGAAAATAGGGTATTCTCGATCTTTACCTATGTAAATGTTTCAGAAGATGGTGGTAAAAACTTTAGCGAACTCATGCCTGCATATGGCGTAGACAATGGAGTTCATCCCGACCACCACGCCTGGTGGATACATCCTGAAGACGGAAGTTTTATGATGGACGGAAATGACGGTGGACTCAACATTACCCGAGACGGTGGTAAAACCTGGCATTTTATCGACAACTTACCTGTGGGGCAATTTTACCACATCAGTGCTGACAACGAATATCCGTATAATGT
>WTJC01000032.1:0-13876 GCA_011525015.1 Flavobacteriales bacterium | reverse complement strand
TTTAATTGGAATGCGGCTATTGGTCAAGATCCTTTTGACAATTCAACCGTTTACTTCGGAAGCCAATTTGTGCACAAAAGCGACGATAAAGGAACAACATGGAAAATTATTTCTCCGGATTTGACGACAAATGACCCGGAAAAACAAAAACAAAGTGAAAGTGGCGGTCTCACCATGGATGCCACAGGTGCCGAAAATCACTGTACCATACTAGTAATTGAACCCTCTGAGGTCGAGCCTAATATGCTTTGGGTTGGAACAGATGACGGTAGAGTTCACTTCACAAGAGACGGAGGTATGAATTGGGATGATGTGAGCAAAAATCTCAAAGGACTTCCTGAAGGAAGTTGGATAGCTCAAATCAAAGCTTCAAAGAACAATCCCGGAGAAGCACTTCTAGTGGCAAACAACTACAGAAGATTTGACTACACTCCTTATGTTTATCGCACCAAGAATTACGGTAAAAGCTGGAGTCGCATCGTAGACGAAGACGATGTTCAGAGTTATGCTTTATCTATTATTGAGGATAGCCAAAATCCAAACCTCGTATTCTTAGGAACAGATGACGGCTTGTACCTATCCTTAAACGCTGGAGAGAACTGGCAAAAATACACCAATGGATTTCCAACGGTATCCACAAAAGATCTGGCTATTCACCCCAGAGAGCAAGATTTGCTTATCGGAACTTTTGGCCGTGCATTATGGGTGATGGATGATATTCGACCACTAAGAGCTATAGCTGCAGATCCAGAAATTCTAAATAAAGACTTTCATTTGTTTAATCCGCCGACAGGATATCAAGTTGCCTATCAACAGCCTACTGGAAGTAGATTTGGAGGCGACGCCATGTACGGGGGAGAAAACAAAAAATCAGGAGCAATGATCAGCTATTTCGTAGGCAAGGGTTCAGAAGACCTCAAAGAAAAAGACAGTATTAGCTTTGAATTTTTTGATCAAGATCGTTTGATGAGAACCATTAAAATGCCAAGACCCAAAAAAGCGGGTATCCACAGATGGTATTGGCGAATGGATGAAAAAGGTGTACAAAGACCGCGAAGATCTTTGAGAAAATCTAAAGTAGAACCATCAGGAGTGAGCGTTTTACCAGGAACTTACACCATCAAAGGAGCATTAGGTGAAAGCAGCAATGAAACGGCTATAAATGTGGCTTTTGATCCACGATTAACCTATGACGAAGGCGCACTGCGATCTGTTTATAACGCTCAAAAGGAGCTCGAATCACTTACTGCAAGATCAGCTGAAGCCGTTAGACAACTATTGGAATCAAAACAAAGTGCGAATGCGCTCAGTAAACAGCTCCAAGAAAGTGATAAAGAAGGATTCAAAGAGGCCATCAAACAGAGCAAAGAAATCACAAAAGAAATCGACAAACTCGTAGCGATTTTCCTTGGAAGTATTGATAAAAGACAAGGAATCACAAGAAATCCAGAAATAACAGTATCCTCAAGAATAAGTGGAGCCTATCGTTATGTCGCCAGTCGTAAAACAGAAATCAGTGCCACTGAAACACGATTGATGCAATTTGCCAAAGACGACTTGAACGAGGCGCTGAAAAAAGTAAATTCATTTTTTGAGGAGCAATGGTCAAAATACCAAGAGGATATGATGAAGCTAGAAATCAATCCATTTAAAGAAATACAAACATTTAAAACTAAATAATTACAATACTATGAAACATAAGTTCATATTCGGATTAAGTGCGTTACTGCTAATGAGCTGTAACCTTATGGAAAAAAAAGAAAGTGAAACTGAAAAAGTGACTCAAGAAACTGTTGAAGTAGAAGCGCTTAAATTTCAGCTCGAAGCTAAGAGTGAATCTGGTGCAGAAGGAACAGTTAGTTTCACAGAAGAAAACGGAAGTGTAAGACTAAGTGCTAATTTGAGTAATCTCAGCCCAGGAGTGCACGCCATACATTTACATGAAAAAGCAGATTGTTCTTCAGAAGATGGAAAATCAACGGGAGGACATTGGAATCCTACATTCGAGCAACACGGTAGTTGGGGATCTGATCAAGGTTTTCACAGAGGAGATATCGGAAATTTTAGCGTAGATGAAAACGGAAACGCCACTGTTGAGTTTGAGACCGATTTATGGTGTCTAACTTGTGATGATGAAACAAAAAACATCAAAGGAAAAGCGGTAATCGTTCATCAAGGTGAAGACGATTTAATCTCTCAGCCATCTGGAGCCGCAGGTTCAAGAATAATTTGTGGAGCCATTATTGAGTAGACCTAGAATGTCAAAATACTGGTCTTTACTCGTATTCAGTGCCCTGTTTATGAGCACGGTATCTGGTACTTATGCACAGGACATACAGATGTGGTCTTCATCTTTTGTAGAATCGCAGATCAAATCAAAGTCTACAGCTTCATTAGAAAAAGAACTTTCAGCACTTAAAACAGAGCAGCTCATTGCAAAACTCGCGACAGACCAGGAGAAAAAGTCGTTTTGGATCAATATTTACAACGGCTTTATCATTAAAAAAATAAGAGCCAATCCTGAGTCTTACCAAAAGAGAAGTAGCTTTTTTTCTAAGCGAGACATCTCTATCGCAGGACAACTTTTTTCTTTTGACGATATAGAGCACGTAATATTGAGAAAAAAGCAATGGAAATACGGACTTGGATTCGTTAATAAACCCTTTGTTTCAAAGCTTTTCGAAGCGCTAAGTGTTAGTATATTAGATTCTAGAATACATTTTGCCCTGAATTGTGGGGCAAAGTCATGTCCACCCACTCGTGTATACCAAATAGCGAGAATTGAAGAACAATTGAACACTGCCCAGCGTCATTTTATAGAAAACACAAGCATTATCGGAGATAATAAAGTTGAACTCAGTCGACTATTTTTGTGGTATAAGGGAGACTTCGAATCTAAATCAGCCATTTTAAAGTTGGTTCAACAAAATTCAAGTGAAGATTTAAAATCTGAACAAATTAAGTACAGTCCGTACTACTGGGATATTGATCTCAACAATTATATTCTCGATTGATCTTTAATATACCGTATGGTTGAAAATCCTTTCTATTAACTCATTAAAGTGCTTCACACATGTATATTCCTAATCATTTTAAGATTGAAGACAAAACAATTGTTGAAGACTTTATAAGTACCTACTCATTCGGAACTTTAATCTCTCCGATGCATTCAACTCGAAATTGGGCTGTACACTTACCCTTTCAATGGCATTCTAAACCAGATGGTATATTGAGTTCTCATCTCGCTATTCAAAACGAATTGGCTGTTGCATGGCAAAAACAAGAAAAGATCTCTAATGTGTTGTGTATTTTTCAAGGCCCTGATGCCTATATTTCATCAAAATGGTACCAAAAAGAAGATGTGCCTACCTGGAATTACTTGAGCGTACACTGCTATGGTTCAGTGTATAAAGTGCAAGGAGATGAACTTTTACATGACCTTCAAATCATGCTCAACACCTACGAATCTGAGGAGCCCATTTCATTGAGTTCTTACCATCCCAATACCTTGAATCAAATAAAAGGAATATTGGGTTTTCGTTTTCATATTGAAGAAATTCATGCTTCATTTAAACTTTCTCAACACAAAAAACAAGATCACGAGAGAATCTTAGCTGAACTGGAGGCAAGAGACCATAAATCGAAAGCATTTGCACAAGAAATGCGTAAATTTTTAGACCAAAAATGACCCTGACGCAGTTACAATATCTAGTCGCCCTTTCAAAGCATCAAAACTTTACTGCTGCTGCTGAGCACTGTTTTGTTACTCAGCCCACATTGAGTATGCAAATTCTAAAACTAGAAGATGAACTTAATCTCAAACTCATCAATAGAAGCACTACTCCCATATCACTGACTTCAGCAGGAAAAAAGATAGTCCGTCAAGCAAAAATCATATTACGTGAAGCTGATCGGGTTAAAGACATCGCTAATCAAGAAATCGATTATGTAGGTGGAGAATTCAGATTAGGTGTAATCCCTACGATTATGCCTACCCTACTGCCCTCATTTTTAGCCTCATTTTCAAAAAAATATCCAGAAGTCAAACTGATTTTAAAAGAAATAAACACCTCTCAAATAATTAGAGAACTACATGAAGGTCAAATTGATGCAGCTATTGCCGCTACGCCATTACACGAAAAAAAGATCATTGAAATTCCACTCTATTACGAGCCGTTTGTAGCCTATATTCCAAAAAAACACAAGCTTTCTTCTAAAAAGCTTATTGACGCCAACGATTTAAACCTTTCGGAGGTGCTTTTATTACAAGAAGGTCACTGTTTTAGAGATGGCGTAATCAATCTTTGTAAAGCCAACTCCGAAGAAGAAGCCAACAGCTTTAGCATTGAAAGCGGGAGTTTTGAGACCCTTATTCAACTCTGTGACAAAGGACTAGGAATGACACTGTTACCCTACTTACACACGCCGAATCTCAAGAAAAAACAGAGACTAAATCTCATTCAGTTCAGCGCCCCAGCACCGGCACGAGAAGTCAGTTTAATTCATCACAAAAGCGAATTGAAGATGAAATTAATCAAAGCCCTTGAAAAAGAAATAAAAACGAAAATAAAGGGAGCGGTTCATCTCAAAGATGTACAAATAATTAGTCCGCTGTTAAAGTAAAAATGCCGCTTGAGCGGCATTTGAAATCAGTTAAACATTAATAAACTAGGTTGTAATTGCGGTTTGTCGACTATAAAATCTTCAATCCATAAACGCAACTCTTCCTTTTCATACGGTAGTAATCTCAATAATGCTTTTTTAACTTCTTTAGAAAAAAGTTGAGCATCAAAGCTTACTTTTTTTAAAACCGTTTTGGTATATTCAAGCATTGCTCTGGCCATGAAAAGAGGTTTTATTGTTAGCGGATTAAAAGTAAAACGAATTTCCATTGCTAATTGAGAATACTTCGTTAAAGAATACCATTATCATGTTAAAAAAATTAACATTACTTCTTTTTTCAAGTCTATTATTTTCTTGTGTTTCGTTGAAGAAGCATTATCTAAATACAGTGGGCACACAAAACCATACAGGAGCTCTTATTTTCAATCAAAACAAGGGCAAGGTGGTCTTTCAGCACAATTCTGAGGCGCATTTCATTCCCGCGAGTACTCTCAAATTAGTTACTGCGCTGATCACAAAACATGTACATCCAGATCACATTCCACTTGTTCTATATAATACTCAAGGAGATAGTTTACATCTAAAACCAACGGGAGACCCTACCCTATGGCATCCTAAACTTCATCAAAGTCAATTTGATTCTATACTAGAAGCACATGAGCATTTAATCATCCATTTAAATGATGAAGAAACGGTCTCTTCATATGCTCCTGGTTGGTCTTGGGATGATTACGACAGGTATTATTCAGCAGAACTCAGCATTATGCCTGTTGCGGGTAATCAGGTCTACATAAACCCTTTAGACAGCTTAAATTCAAAGATTTATCCTCATTTTTTTAAAGACAATATTCGTGTAGAAGTTGAAGCACCTAAATTTAGAAGAGCAAAAACTAAAAATGAATTTGTTATTGCTGCATCGCAAAAAGACAGCCTCTCTATTCCATTTATTTACGACAAAGTCGATCTGAGCGGGCTCATCAGTTCACTAAGTGCCAAAGATGTTCAGATTACCACTGAAAGTGAGATGACAACAACATGGACTACTCTTAAAGGAATTGAATCGGATTCTTTAATTAAGTACATGCTTGAAAAAAGCGATAATTTCTTAGCAGAGCAGATGTTATTGCTCAATTCCAAGGACTTATACCAATCCTTTGAAATTGATAGTTTAATTCAAAATCAAAAAAAAGAACTCGAAATAAAAGGTCGATGGGTTGATGGTTCTGGGCTCTCAAGATACAACCTCATCAGTCCAAAAGAGCTAACTCAGGTTTTAATACAATTTAAAAAGGAGAATTCCTTAGCATACATTCAAGAGATATTACCAAAGCGAACACTTAACATTGATAATACCACTGTACATTTTTATGGAAAAACAGGCTCTATGTCTGGGGTCTACAACTACGTCGGCCTAGTGCAAACCAAAAAAAAGAACGAGGTTTTTTTCGCCTTATTTCAAAACAATGCGCTTGAGGGCAGAGTGCTCAGAAGAAGGCTTAACGCTTATTTAAAGTGGGTTTACCTTCACTTTTAATCAGATGCCGTCGCCATCTAAAATGTTGCCCAAACCACCTAAAATACTACCCTCTCCCTTTCGGCTTCCTCCGGCATGAGGCACTGCAGCAAATACACGACTCGCTAATCGACTAAAAGGCAAGGACTGAATGAATACCGTACCAGGTCCTTTTAGGGTGGCAAAAAATAATCCTTCTCCACCAAAAAGGGTGTTTTTAATTCCTCCCACAAATTCGATATTGTAGTCTATGTTTTGGGAGAAACCTACGATACATCCTGTATCGACCTTCATTACTTCACCAGGCGCCAGTACTTTATGCGCTAAAGTTCCTCCTGCGTGTACAAAGGCTAGGCCATCTCCTTCGAGTTTTTGCATGATAAAGCCTTCTCCTCCAAAAAATCCTCTTCCAAGCTTTCTTGAAAACTCAATTCCCACAGAAACGCCTTTAGCAGCGCATAAAAAAGCATCTTTTTGACAAATGAAGCGATTGCCGTGCTCTGACAAATCAATAGGAATTATCTTTCCGGGATAAGGTGATGCAAAACTGACCTTGCGTTTACCCGTTAGATTATTTAAAAAAACGGTCATAAACAGGCTCTCACCCGTTATTAATCGTTTACCTGCTGAAAATAATTTACCCAAGACTCCAGAATCTTGTTGACTTCCGTCGCCAAATATGGTATTCATTTCTATACCCTCATCCATCATCATAAATCCTCCAGCTTCTGCAATTACGGCCTCTTGCGGATCTAATTCAATTTCTACATATTGCATTTCTTCACCGTAAATCTCGTAGTCTATTTCGTGTGCATTCATTGAAGTATATTTTTAATTCTGCTTTTGTAAAACTTTATAACTCAACTAAAAGTAAAAACTAAATTTCATTTGAAGACCCTAATTCTTACTCAGAAATAAAAATTGAGACTACCTTTAACTTGAAAAAGAAAATTGAAATGGCTTTGAAAAAAAACCTTGGCTTCATTGCTGTGGCCTTACTTTGCAGTTGCTCTAAAAAAGAAACTCCCGTAATTACAGATTCGTTTGACCCATGTGAAAATAGAATTTGTGATTTTGTGCCACTAACTTTTACTTCAGAAACTGTTTATTATCAGCAGCTTAACACTGACGCCTGCATAGAAAATGAAACGAATTATCCCAACAAAATAGGAAAATTCAGCAGCTCTAACCTCATCTCTATCGGCTGGGATTTTTATAATCCCTCTAAGGACGAATCAAGCACTATCGCCGTTCAACTTCTGAATTATGAAAAGGTCATTGGCTTTGGTGAAACCGTTTTGATAGAAGGCACTACGCCCTTTTTTCATGTTTACACCAATCTTTCTTTTGCTCCAGATGAGTTCTTTAAGGGCAATTACAGCATTCAATTGCTTATCAATGATCAGGTCGTCAATGAAATCAGCAGTTTTAACAATACCTGGGTTTCTCAAGGCATTAGCAGCAGCTTTAATGACATTCCATACGATTACAATGGTAATAGAGGTGAATCTCCCCTAAGGCTTTGGATTGAAGATCAGCGGGATGATTTCAGTTCTTGGTGTTTAAACTAAATCAAGAGAACATTTAAGTAGTCTTTAGTTTCAAAGACCATTCAAATTTAAAGGTACAGACGAGCTCACCTTGCTCGTTGTATCCATTGGAGACCAATTCTATCTTTTTCGGCTCATTATCTTGAATTAACTGCTCGAAGAGTTGTTTAATGCGGTCTCCCACCTCACAGGTAAATACAATCTTACCCACAGCTTTTTTATAGAAAAAACCCTGATTTTGAGTGACAAGCATTGAGGCTTTTACCTTATTGTTTTTGATGGCCTTCATTAAAAGAATACCTGTTGAGAGTTCAGCGGCCATTCCCAAAACGGCCCAAAAAATAGACCTAAATGGGTTCTGATTAAACCAGGATAATGACACTGTTGTTTTAGCGCTATCATCAGAAACACTCAAAAATCGTACACCTGCAATCCAAGCAATGACCAATTTTGAAAACAAAAAATAATGAAGTTTCGTAAGATTCATAAGGAATAATAAGGGTTTGAAGATATCATTCTTTAGGCTAAATAAAAAATTATAGTACTATGTATTGCATAATACCAAATAAAACATATATCTTTGTATCAAATAGTAATTCATCAATCAATGAAAATTGAAAATACAAAGGCGCAAATGCGCAAAGGAATTTTAGAATATTGTATTCTATCAATTCTTCAAGAACATCCCCTGTATGCTTCTGAAATTTTGGCCAGACTCAAAGAAGTTAAGTTACTGGTCGTTGAGGGCACTTTATACCCTTTACTTACTCGGCTTAAAAACGCTGAAATACTTGAGTATAAGTGGGAAGAGTCAAAATCAGGTCCGCCGCGTAAGTACTACAACATTACACCGAAAGGAGCCTCTTTTTTAGCAGAACTTCACCAGACCTGGGGAGAATTAAAACAAGCAGTCAATAACGTTACAAAAAATCATCATGAACAAAACAGTTAGTATCAACTTATCTAATTTTCACTTTTTTATAGACGAAGAAGCCTATAAAAGATTAAAGTCATACCTCGACCGCATTAAAGCATCTTTTGCGAAAGAACAAGGTGGTGACGAAATTTTGCAAGACATAGAAAGTAGACTTGCAGAACTCTTTAATGAACATCTCAATGACAAAGCACAAGTTATTACCCTTAAAGAGGTAAATGACGTCATCGCTATTATGGGTGAACCACAAGAATTTGAAATCGATGAAGAACCTACCGATGAAAAACAATCAAAACGGGTTGATCACAAAAAACTCTATCGCGATGGAGAAAACGAATATATCGGAGGTGTCTGCGCCGGACTTCAGCACTATCTAGGTATTGATGTTGTTTGGATTCGTCTGATTTTCTTACTAGCGCTCATTTTTGGATCGGGTGTTGGCTTTATGATTTATATCATCTTATGGATAGTAGTTCCTGAGGCTAAAACCACAACTCAAAAACTCGATATGATGGGAAAACCTATCAACCTCGACAACATTGAAAAGAAGGTGAAAGAAGGATTTGAAGAAGTCGAAAAAAAGGTTAAAAATATTGATGTAAAAGAGGTAGAAAATGTAATCAAGCACAATTCATCAAAGTTTTTTAAGGTTTTAGTATCTGCACTCTCTAAAATCGCTCAAGTTTTTGTCAAATTTATAGGTGTAATTCTCATTATCACTGGGGCTTCAGGTATCGCTGCTGCATGCATTGGACTTTTCACTTGGAGCATAATAGATCAAATGGATACCATTGGATTTGACCTTACTCAAATTTTTAACCAATTGGGCTATCAACTCGCTTGGATTTCAATCGCTGTATTCTTTTTAATCAGCGTACCGATGTACTATTTTATACACTTCGGTATGAGAATACTGAGTAGCCGTTTTAAAGGACATAAATTATTGGTACACATTGTATTAGCTGTACTGTTTTTTGGGTCGGTCTTGTTTTTATCTCTACTCGGAATTAAAGAAGTACAGGAACAGAAAACCCTTGCAGAAGTTAGTTCAGTTGAACTTTTGCAAACGCAAGCGACAGACACTATTTCATTTGAAATGCTCAATAATCACAAGAGTCTTGATTGGGATGAGGATTTTGATTTGAATTTTGATGACGTCGAGATACGCATTGATAAAGACAAAAATGGATTTCTTTTTTCCGAAGAAGTAAAACTGACTTTCGGAGCTGCAAGAAACAATCAAAACCAAATTAATATTGTCAAAACTGCCAGAGGAAAAAATAAGGCCTTAGCAGAAAAACGGGCTGAAAACATTGACTATCAAATTGAATCAAACTCAAGTATCACAGTGATACCATCATTTTTCACCTCACCCATAGAAAACAAAATTAGAGGTCAAAAATTAAAACTGGGCGTTCAATTAGCCCCCAACACTTTTTTTAAGATCAACCAAAGAGTATATAATCAAATCACTTATCAGAATCGCAGAAAACTTGGTCTAACAAGAGATGAGATGATTAATCATACGCTCTTTTTCAACGATGCATATGAGTTAGAATGTGCAGATTGTAATTAAACTTCTAGTGCCGCTAAGTAGCGCTCAGCATCAAGGGCTGACATACAGCCAGTTCCTGCTGCTGTAATTGCTTGGCGGTATTCTTTGTCTTGTACATCACCACAGGCAAAAACGCCCGGTATATTTGTATGGGTAGAGCCTTCTTTAGTGAAGATATAACCTGAATCATCCATGTCAATTTGATCTTTGAAAATAGATGTGTTTGGGGTGTGACCAATAGCTATAAACAATCCTGTAATTTCAATTTCACTCGTTGTTTGATCTTGATTGTTGATTAATCTCAAACCTTCAACTACTTGATCTCCTAAAACCTCCTCTACCTCAGTATTGTATTTTATTTCAATGTTGTCAATATTATTAACGCGATGTTGCATGGCCTTTGAAGCTCTCATCTCATCTCTTCGAACCAACATGGTCACCTTTGTACAGATGTTAGACAGATATGAGGCCTCTTCAGCAGCAGTATCCCCTGCCCCAACAATAGCAACCTCTTGCCCTTTATAGAAAAAGCCATCACAGACTGCGCAGGCAGAGACACCTCCTCCTCTTAAGCGCTGTTCAGAAGGAAGTCCCAAGTATTTTGCTGAGGCTCCTGTAGCGATTATAACAACCTCTGCTTCTATGGTATGATTATCATCTACGGTTAAAATATGCTTACCTCCAGCCTCTTTCGAAAAATCAACAGCAGTTACGCGTCCAATGCGCACTTCAGTTCCAAAACGTTCAGCTTGTTTTTGCAACTCCACCATCATGGTAGGCCCGTCAACACCATCTGGATAACCAGGAAAGTTGTCCACTTCTGTTGTTGTAGTTAACTGACCCCCAGGCTCCATTCCAGTAATAACCACCGGCTTCATATCGGCTCTTGCTGCATAAATTGCCGCAGTATAACCCGCAGGTCCAGATCCGATAATTACTGTTTTTAATTGTTCCGCGTTCATCTCGTGCTCATTTGTAATTTCTAAGCGATAAAAGTAATAAACAAGGCTCAATTGTAATGTGAAAAGTTATCAACCCTGTTTTAACGATTTACATAATTTGGCTGAGCTCAATAAGGGTGCTTTTAATCTAAGTTTATCCTCTTGAATTTTCTGTGCAACACAACTTCAGCACTCGACTTTTCTTACATCATTAAGTAGGGCAATTTTCATTAAAAATTAAAATTAAAAGCCTTGACGATTTAATGTGAAATACTGTAAAGGAGAGCTTAATATTTTTAATTATGCTTTTGTTTACAGAAAATGGAATAATTTTTTTGAAGTTCAAGCTAAAGAATTCACCTTCACTTTTCCTACGAACCATAACGATCTAAAACATGAAAAAAATCTTCTTTAGCGCCTTTACATTCGTTTTCGCAACAGCTATGGCGCAGGACAACAATTCAGAGGTGTCTGTGTCATCGAGTAATATGAATACGACTAACATTGCACAGGTCGGGTCACTTAACGATTCTGAGGTCATTATATCGAATGCCTCAAATATGAACAGCATTAATTTGGGTCAGTTTGGTAATGAGAATGACTCTGATATTGAAATACAAGATAATTCGGGTCGAAATACCGTTGTAGCCATTCAAAGAGGTAATGACAATGAAATAAGAATGAAAGATTCCAATGGAATTCAAAACGATTCAGATCGAAACTTAGTTGACCTTAGACAACGCGGCAATTACAATGAAGTTGAGATTGAAATAGAGGATAATTCAAATAGAAATGTGGTATACCTGCGCCAAGTAGGAGACTACAACAAATCCGATGATATTGATGTTCAAGAGGGTTCAGATCGCAACATGGCAACTATTCTTCAACGAGGAGACTTTAATCGTGCAACAGCTGACTTCTGGCAAGATTCTGACAACAACATGAGTTACCAAAGACAAATGGGCGATTTTAATAGATCTGAAATTGATTTTTATGATTCCAACCGAAACACGGTCAATGCCATTCAAAGAGGAGATCAAAATGACATCGACATTGATTTAGGAGGCTATGATGCGAGTGAATTAGGTAGAGCAGACCGAAATTATATTTCAGCACGTCAAATCGGAAATCAAAACAACGTAATCGTCGATGTGGATGACAATTCTGATAACAACACCATTTTATTAGTACAGCGAGGAAACAGCAATGACTCAGATGTCTACATTGATGAAGATTCAAATCGAAACTACGTGAACGTCTTTCAGAAAGATTTAGACAATATGTCTATGGTAGACATTGATGATAATTCAAATCGAAATACCGTTCTGATCACACAAAAGGGTGACGAAAATAGTTCTGAAGTAACTATTGATGAATATTCTAACGCCAACTATATTACCGTTTTTCAAAAAGGTGGCGATAACAGCTCTACCGTAGATATAGGAAAAGAAGACGGTTATTCAAGCAAAAACCTCGTAAGTGTTGTTCAAAGAGGTTTTGAAAACGAATCAGAGGTTATTCTTGACGACGATGCTGATCGAAACGATGTAAGCGTAAAGCAAAAGGCTGACGGCAATTATTCTTTTGTAAGCGGGGATAATGCTGACGATAATAAAGTGCGGGTAAGACAATTAGGTGATGAAAATACATCCTTTGTTATTCTGGCTCCAGGTTCAGACCATAACGATATTAAAATAAGACAAACAGGCGATAATAATGCGGCACTATCATGGAATGGCCTTGATTCCGATTACAATACAGTACGTATCGCTCAAGCTGGAGAATACAGCTTAGCCCTATCTGCAAATGTTTTCGGAGCTTCAAACAATACCGCAACCATTACCCAAGGTTCTGGAACGCTGGGCAATTTAGCTATCGCTATAGCTGCAGGTAATGGTAATGTGGCATCTATCGACCAAGACGCCTTCATTTACGGTGTGTTGAATGCCGGTGCTACACTTCAAACAGGGAATCACAATTATGCAGGAGTAACCCAGCGAGGCTCTGTAAACCTGGGTCTTGCCATTCAATTGGGGAATAGAAACTGGGCCGGCATTGGACAATTAGGAGCATTTAATTTCAATACAGTCGTTCAACCAGGTAATAGAAATGATGCGCTTGTCGGTCAGGCAGGAATTGGAAACTTTGCTTACACCTATCAAGAAGGAAACAGAAATGATGCGCTTGTTGGACAATTAGGTCTAGGCAACGATGCCAGAACCTTGATGTTAGGTAATCGCGATACTGCCGCTACCTTACAACTTGGCGAAGATCAATTTAGTCGAATACGATTTGAATTGAGTTCAGAGAACACTGTCAATGTGCTTCAATTGGGATTAGGAAACACCTCTAACGTTTCAATTTCAGGAGGAAGCTTCAACAGTGTTAATATTTTTCAAGCAGGATTATAAAAATTAGGTTTATTTAGGTTTATAAAAAAGTCTCGTGATAAACGAGGCTTTTTTTATTGCTATAAGCAACAGAATAGCCTTAAAAAAAGTAAGAATTATAGCACTTTCAAAAGAATTTATTTCAGCGTATTTGTAAGATTATTAACTGTGAATAAAGCCGCTTGAAGTGCTCTTAAACACTGATATTAATCTTGTATTCAACACTTTACTACTTTAACGAGTAAATCAGCGTTTAAACGTATTTGAAAGTTTTTCTTTGGTTATTTCATTCTTAAACTTCATCTTGCTAACACTAAAATCTAAAATGAAATACTATAATGAAAAAATTACTTTTCGGAGCTTTAGCTCT
>WTJC01000057.1:14517-21204 GCA_011525015.1 Flavobacteriales bacterium | reverse complement strand
GTCACATTATTACAACCACATACCGGAACGTATTCTGTAGTGCAAATTGCATCTGTTGGAGGGTCTAATACGCAGTCGTAGTAAGGCTCGTCTGGCCCACATCTCGAAGACAAGAGAATTATAGAGGCTATTAAGAATAAACGCATTTAAATGGTTTGAAAGAATACGGCCTTTAAGATAATAAGAGTTAAAGCAATTCCAATAATTACACCAATACCAATTGAAGTTAGAACGGCTCTCATGATTTAGTTAAGTTCAGGAATTTGACACAAAAGATTGAGTCTTTTTTTGAATCGAGCTTCGTTTCGAAATAATGCTTTGATGACTTTTTTGCGCTCCTGATCAGTGAGGTATAAATCTTGAAAGTGAGTAGAAACAACTTTGGTTTTGATCATAAAAAAAACAGATTTGTGTATTTGGTCGGTGTTAAAGTACACTTAATCGATGATTTTTACATCCAAAATTGACAATTCTTTTGTAAGTATTTGAATTTAAGAACATTAAGTCTCGATAAAAAAAGTAGGATTTCTGAATTTTCTTACAATTTGACCTTTGAGTTTTGTTATGCAACTAAGCTTTAAAGCATGTAAATCACCAAGAATCCCAAATAGGTACCTAAAGCATTTCCCAGTGTTCCAACCAGAATGGCCGGCAAGATCAATTCATTTCTTTTAAAGGTTTCAGCCAGCGCTATGGCTGTTGTTCCTCCGCCAACATTGGCCTGACTCACAATGGCAATCATTTGCCAGTCCCTGTAAAATAATCCGCCAATCAAAACAGTTCCTATACCGTGTAACAGTACGGCTATGCTGGTGAATAGTAATAAGCTAACACCTATTTCTTTTAAGGCGCCCACTGCAGAGAGTTCGCAATAGGCTCCAATAACAGCAAGAAAAAGATTTACCAAAAAAAGACCTAAGGTGTGACTTCCTTTGAGTTTTGATACTGCGGGGATTTGTGCGAGTAAAATACCAAGGGTCGATAAAATTAAAATAAAGGGAACCTTGGGAAGGTAGTCCGATAAAAGGTCTGAAACTAAAAAAGCAGCTACACCTAAGAAACTCAACCAAACCAAAGAATGCATGTCAATAGCCGATTCAGTGCGCTTTTCGATAGGCTGTGCTTTTGCTGCATCTTGTTTTTTTGATTTCCAGATTTTGTGCATAAAAATAGGGATAGTCAAGGTCACAATTATCCACAAAGTAGTTACCACATTATCAACGGCAATAGTACCCGCATAAAGCACTCCTTTTTTCTGAAAGTCGTATTCTAAAGCGATGGCATTAAAATTCACACTGCCACCTGTGTAGGTTCCAGTGAGCATACCGGCAATGATTCGAGCATCTTCGCCCAATGTATTTTCTGGGGAAATGATCATCCATGCCAATAAAATTCCGAGGGTAGTCATTACAGATCCTATGAGAAATAAGCCAATCATGGGCAAGCCTGCCTTTCTAATTGAGGCTAAATTCACATTGAGTAACAGAAAGAAAATTGAAATCGGAGCGATATAGGTAAATATACTATCGTATAAAGGGATGCTGTTTGAAGCCGAGGGAATCAACTTTAAGTTAGCCGCCACAGCGGTAAAAACAATTACTAATAATGATGCACCCACTTGTTTACCCCACTTTGTTTTGGCTGCTTGTGATGCAAGAATCAGCATTAAGAACAAAACGGCGAGTACGTAAATCGTATTGGATGTAAAACTCATAATAATTATTTTTCTAAGGTTTCTTTTTGACGCATTTCTGCGATAAATTCCGAGCCAAAGCTCAATTTCTTGGCCAAATCACTTTTGGGGTCAACCATACGCCAAAAAGGACAGATGTCTTTGGCTTCTGCATTGAGTTGCCATTTTTCATAATGGTATTCACAAACAATTCTCAAAAAAATCCCTGAGGTCATCGGACAAGTAAAATCGGCACCTGCTTCAATGGCCAAATCATTACGCATAGTTTGTACCTCTGAAAAATTGCCTTTTTCACAGTGATAGATATAGTCTTGAATCATTTTTGGAGTAGGAATAAGCATTCGACTTCCCGCATCCATACCCCAAAAGGCTTTTTCGATGGTTTTAATTTGAGGCTCTTTACCATTATTGAATTTATCTTCCCATGTTTTTTTGGCCATCACATCAGTTTTTAAGTGTGGATTTTAGAAAAAGTCGATCGGCAATAACTGGATTAAATTTGATTTCATTGATGATAAAGTCTGTGCCTTTACCGTCTTTGAGCATATCCTTATAATTGATTTTGGTTGGATACCATCGACCCTGAATTTGTTTGACCTCACTCAAGCTCGTTTTTTTAAGTAGTTTACCGCTCTTGGCATAGAGCTCTTCTTTGAGTGGAACAAAGCGAGCTGTGTCAATCCAAAGTATTCTTTTGTAATAGCTGACATCTTCAACCTTGGCCAATAATTCCATTTTATAGGTTTGACGATTATCCAAGGTTTCAACACCTAAAACATTTGCGGTATAGATGTCGGTTAACTTGCGCTCCTCCATCATGTCTTCATAAGAAAGATCAGAACCCATTACAGATTGACGCAATAAATGTCCAGAGAGTTGAATGATTCGATCGGTGGCAGGAGAATAAATCCACAATCGATCTTCTAATTTGAGCATTTTAGTTCCTTTTTCACGCTCTGGTGAAAGGTATTCGGTAAAATGTTTCTCAGCACCACTTGAATATCCTTTGGATTTTATGGTGCGGCTTTTTCGCTTTCCATAAACAATCATTTCTGAGCTGGTAATTTGGGTATCTGCAATCATATTTGCATCCACCTTTTTGAGAATTTCATCAGCAGTCATGCTCGCGCTTTGGCCTTGAAGTGTCAAAGAAGATCCAAAAATGAAAAGGAGTACTATTCTTAAAATGCTATTCATAAGTCGTAAAGTTAAACCTCTAATTCGTTAAATAATCTCGCGGTATCTCTTTTGAAAATCGCCCGACCAGAGAGCATCGTTCCAAAAAGCATAGAAAGCAAACCTGGAATAAAGCCAATAAAAAAGAGATTGGCACTTACTCTTGCTCTGATTACAGAAGGCATAATCATGGTTGAATTTTCGATGTATTTTGAAATGTCAATACCGACGATTTGAAGGTAATAGGTGCCAGCTAGCCCGAGAGTTGTGCCGATGAGGGATCCTATTAACCCAATTATGCTCGCCTCAGTCAATAAGAGTCTGTAGACCTTGCCCTTAGATTCTCCTAAGGCCAATCGAATTCCAAACTCTTTATACCGTCTTAGCCCACCTATGAGTCCTGTATTCCACAAGACAATTGACATGGCAAAGACGAAAATGAATATAAATAAGGAGACTACTGTCTGAGAATAATCAAGAGTCGAACCAAGATTGTTTTGTTGTTTAAGTGTGAGCATTACAGGAGCGTACTCATCCTCACTATTTTCATATTGAGCATTAAATGCTGTTGCAATTTCACTGGCTCTTGCATCGTCGTAAATTTCATAGGGTAGATAACCCAATAATTCACCACTACCATCTTGCATGTCTAAAACACGCTGTGCATCTGAGATATCGATGACAAAGGCGCCCTTATCCATAGCTGGCATACCGAATTGAACGGTTCCGGTCAAGACGAATTGGTAGAAGACCATACTGCCTTCCATACTCGAGCCAAAAAAGGTCAGCTCTTCACCTAAATCGACCTTAAGTTTTTGAGCAAAAAATTCACTTAACACCACTTCACCTGGATTTTCAGGTAAACGC
Source organism: Flavobacteriales bacterium (assembly GCA_011525015.1). Lineage (GTDB taxonomy): Bacteria > Bacteroidota > Bacteroidia > Flavobacteriales > Flavobacteriaceae > UBA3478. The sequence continues at coordinate 17,468 of WTJC01000057.1, read as the reverse complement.
CCTCTGACCAAGGCCTTATCTAAATTTAGGCGTGTACCCTCACCTGAATTGGGATTTAATAAATTCACAGCTAGGCCCATTCCTGGACCTTGGCTTTTGGTGTCTCCGTTTTGGTCGGGTACATCGATGATTCCTCCAAAACGTATTCGAGGGGTCCATAGTACATCTGGAAATTGGGTTTGTAAAGAAGCCGTAAGTTCCTCAAGTCCTAAGAGGGCCAAATCATTGGGAATTTGATCTTTGTTCTCAGCGTAGGGCTTAGTCATCACCTTGAGGTGGCCGGTGTCGAGTTTGGCGTTTTGATCTACGATATCTGAAAGTGCACCGGTTACATATCCCGTGGTTAAAACGGTCAAAGTCACCCCTATACTGATAATGACAATAGGAATCAAACTTTTACTTCGATCTCGCAGAATACCCTTAATTAAAAATGAAATCATTGTAATTTTCCTTTAAGGGCCGAGACCGGATTGATTTTTGCAATTTTTCGGGCAGGTAAAAAACTCACTATGGTAGAGGCCAGTACAACTACGATTACAGTTCCTACGACAAGCGAAAAGCCATATATGGGGAAAATACGCTCGGCAATAGCTAAGCCCACCTCCTGATCTGCTTCAGCTACAGGGATGCCAATTTTCTTGATAAAGATGAAAAAAGGGGTGCCGTATAAACTGGCCAGAAAAAGAGCGAGAATGCTGTACATACTGCCTTCAATGGTAAAGAGCCCTACTACTTTACGCCGGGTCATTCCCAAAGCCACATAAGTGCCAATTTCCTTTTGTCTTCTGAATATTGAAAGTACCTGAGTATCAAATATGGCCAGTAGTGCAATAGCCAGTAATAGGATGTACATGATTGAAGAACTGATTTTTTTGGTGGCAATGATCTCTTCAATAGTGCTTAGTAGTTCTTTTTGACTATAGAAATTCCATAGTGTAGATTCAAGTGGAGTAGAGGTCTCATTCAAGACCAAAAGTGTTGCTTCGTTCACTTGATCGGTCATTTGCCACAAATCATTGATATTCATCCAAATTTGACCGTCGTCAATGGTCGGCACATTAGAATCAAAAATGGCTGATATGTATATCGTATTGGCGTCATAAGTGCCGTTGACATCTCTCCAGCGCAGTAGAACTTCATCACCTAGATTGAGTTTAGAAGAGGCGGCAAAGCGTTTTCCTATAATGACAGGATATTGATTTTCTTTTGCACTCAAAGAAGAGGTGGGTAACAACAGTGTTTGTTGGTCTGCATCAATTCCTTTTAAAACGATGTTCATCATTCGCCCTTCAGGATAAATTGAAGCTTGGTGAATGAGGATTGGTGTCAGGTCAGGACGATCTTCTGGAATTGGCGCATGGCTGTCGAGAATGGTGTAGGGATCAAAGGGGTCGTAGTCTTTATGACGAAGCTGCCCATAGCCGTATTCCCATTCTATGGTATCTTTTTTAGCCTGTGCATTCCAGCCGTCCATCACGCCGTTTAAAAAAATGATAATGACAAACGAAAATGAAAGCACAATCACGTTAAGCACTGTGCGTAAGCCCGCTCCGTAGATGTTTTTAAAGGCTAATTTGAGGGCGAGTTTCATGTGAATTTAGGATTTGAAATTTCCTCATCATTTTCAATGCGACCGTCTCTGAGGTGGATAATTCTATTGAGGTATCCCATTACTTTTTCGTCGTGGGTAGAGAAAATAAAACTCGTACCCAATTCTCGATTTAAGGTCTTCATGGTTTTTAAAATACCGTGGGCATTTTCAGCATCTAAATTGGCTGTGGGTTCGTCGGCCAATAAGAGTTCTGGTTTTTTAACCATAGCTCTTGCGATGGCCACTCTTTGACTTTCTCCACCGGATAATTTATTTGGCTTTTTGGATGCTTTATCTGCAAGCCCAACCCATTCAAGGGCCTGCATAACCGCTTTTTTGCGTTCACTTGAGCTTTTTTTCTGCAGCAGCAATGCAAATTCTACATTCTCAAAAACAGTGTAGACCGGTAAAAGATTAAAAACTTGAAAAATGAATCCTATGTGGTAGTTTCTAAGGTCTGCACTGCTTTGGTGTGATAGATTTGAAATGTCACGCCCCAGAACTGTTGCAGAACCTGTGGTGGGTTGATCGAGTGAACCTATGATATTGAGTAAGGTTGTTTTTCCCGATCCACTTGGGCCAACAATGCCTGAGAATTCACCTTTAAAAAATTGAGTTGTTACGTTTTTTAAGGCAAAAAAGGAGTCGTCGGCTACGGGATAGCTCTTGCTCAAATCTTTAAGTTCTATGATTAGGTTTTTATCCATGGTTAATGATTGTAAATCAATAGTAGTTGTAGGCCAGGCCCTGAAAAGGTATATAAAATTTCATTCTGTTGTGCAGCCTCGAATTGATTTGAGTTGTAATAAGCGATAAGATAAGCACTAATTTTATTGAACTGTTCTTGATAATTTAACACCAGAGAATTTTGGTTTGTAGACCACTGGTGGTAGACTAATAAACTAATGGAATTAAATAGACCCAAAGGGTAATTTGCATTAATCGCAGAAACATGTGATGCTTGGTTTTCAAAGGCGTGTTGACTTCCTAAACTGCTGATTAAATGCTCAGCGATAAGGTTTAATCCATTTCCAATGCTAAAGGTGTAATCTGCGCCCAGGGTGCTTAAAAATTGATGTTTAAATAGGCCGATTGGCTGGTTGCGTTTGATGTAGGTCGATTCGGTCCAAAGTCCAATGCCTAAATCCCATTTGGCATCCAAACCCAAGCGGTGTTCAGGACTCTCACCGAAGTAATCAATGATAGTGTTTTCTCTAAAATCAGCTGTTCGGTAGTGATAGGTAAATCCCCACTCTCCTTTGGGTACTAAAAATTGAAAACGCCCGCCCCATTCTGTTTTTGTTTTAGAAGAATCAAAGAGGTCGAAACCTCTGGGTTTTTGATTTCCGTATAAACTCCA
>WTJC01000057.1:11961-14417 GCA_011525015.1 Flavobacteriales bacterium | reverse complement strand
TTTTCTTGTAAACCTTGATTGGCTTGAAGTTGAACCTGTCCATCAAATTCTATACGTTGAGCGTTTAAGGCTGTCGAACTCAAAAACGCGCCGAGCATAAAACCGATAAAACCTTGCTTTAGCGTGACGCCTTTATGTTTTACCTGTTTTAATTTCAAATCTTAGTTGTTTAAATAACGATATCGCCTTCGTATTACGTTGGTTGCTTTTCGTTGCAAGGGTTGTGCAAAGGCTTCAAACATTTCTTGAGGTGGAGGAGGAAACAATTCTCGCTCTCGAGTTAATCGGAGTTCGTCTTTAGTTAAGGCGCGCTTGTCTCCTTTATAGGTTGCCCACTCATTGATCCAGGCATAGGTGCTTGGAATTTTTTGTTGTAATAAAATCTCGTCTGTATTGGGATTGATGACCAAGACATCTAAAAGACCTCCACTTTCTACGGTCTTGCTAAAAATTCTCAAATCAGCTTCTACGGTGCCGTATACATCGAATTTATTGCCTAAACTGTCCTTGGCTTCTCCAATTCTCACGCTGTCCTTAGAGACTGTTTCTCGCGTTTCTTTGAGATAGACCTGCCCCACGTAGTAGTCGTCGAAAGAGAGCTCAATCACTTCGTCTGGCATTCGCCTTTGGTTTCGCAATTCTTCGACATCATAAAATTGGGCAAATTCGAAGTTCATATTATTGAGGCGCTGAAGTAGTTGTCTTGAAAACATGCGACTGTTTACCTCAAGACCTTTGCTTCTCACCGGTATTTTAGTGATACCGATCACTTCAGTACCCATAACTCTCGCCTGCCCGATGTAATTGTCAATATTCAGGTAATCACCCTTGTACGATTTAGCCTTCACAAAATAGCGAAAAGCTTGTCTTCCGGCTTCTTTGTTTTGTTGTTCGAGTTGCAATTGACCTTCTTCTACATAAACTTGAGCACCTATGTTTAGGGCCTCGTTGAGTTCATTCTGGTAATTGACCAATTCTACCTCGGTCAAGCATCCAGGGCATTGCATTAATTCTGTATACAAGCGCTGCATTTGAGTGTATTCTCGAATAATATCATCCCACTTGAAGCGATCTTGACTCGCCTTATAATCCATTACTTTTCGCTCTGCAAGTTGAACAGCGAGGGTGTAAGCTGATTTAAGAACTGCTTTCTCTTTTTTGTTGGATGCCTTTTTGCGCAGCTTTTTAATACTAATTTCTACCGCTGCAGCGTAGTTCCCCTTTTCAAATTGGTTTTTAGAACTTTTACAGGCTCCTATTAAAAAGACAAAGAGCAGAAGGTATAATGACTTTCTAAGCATAATTAGGTTGTTATTTGTTGTAAGATACAATCTAAAAACTAAAAATCCATTGGTCTTTAGCAGTGCTCCTTCTTCTGAATTTCTTAATTTCAGTGTTCTACAATAATTACGCACTATATCATGAAGACCAACCTTATCGCTCTTATTGGTTTTGCTTTTTTAGCTCAATCTTGTGCTGAAACCCAAATACAAGACAAGAATGCTTATGTGTTAAGCAACCTAACGCTTATTGATCCCATAGATGGCTTGGTATCAAATAAGTCAATTTTGATTGAAGAAGGTAGCATAGCGCAAATTGTTGAAGCCGGTGAAGAAGATACTTTTAAGGGCTATTTGCGTTACGATCTTTCTGGAAAATTTGTAATTCCAGGTTTGTGGGATGCGCATGTGCATTACGCCTTTAATGATTCGCTGAGGTCTTCAATGAACAGGCTTTTTTTGGCGCATGGAATAACGAGTGTTCGTGACACAGGAGGCCCTATGGAAATTGTAGGAGAGGTCAAAAAATACGCTTTAGCAAATGCGACTACTGCACCCAATGTATTTTTTGCAGGTCCGTTAATTGACGGTACCCCCAATGTTTATAACAATTCAAGTCCATCCTATCCATTACTTTCTATAGAAAATAAAGACTCAGAAGAAATCGTAGAAAATACAGCAGCTTTGATTGCTTCAGAGGTTGATTTTTTGAAAGCTTATGAAATGCTGACCGAGAAACAATTCAAGAGCCTGACAAAAATTGCTAAAGAACAGCATCTCAAAGTCACAGGACATATTCCGTTGAGCATGAATTTATTTTCAGCGGTAGAAGCCGGATTAAACGGCATGGAGCATCTCAGAAATCTTGAAATGACCGCAGCATCTAATGCTGAAGCCTTACAGAATGAGCGTTTGGCAATGCTCGAGAATACCGATGACTTGAGTGGTGGACTTTTGAGATCTTCAATTCACCAAAAACAGCGAATTCCAGCTATTGAAGCTGAAGATGCCGAGCGTTTTAAACAAGTCGCGCAGTTGCTTGAAGAAAAGCAAGTGGTTCAAACCCCAACGCTAATTCTCTACCGGAATTATGCCACCAAAGCCTTTAAAGACCCCTCTTTTTTGAAGGAGTTAGATAAATTACCTGAATTTGTGCGCAATGAATGGGCTTCGCAA
>WTJC01000057.1:3349-11861 GCA_011525015.1 Flavobacteriales bacterium | reverse complement strand
TGAATTTGAAGTAAAATTCATTCGCAGGTATGAGTTAAAACATCCCTTTTGTTTTGATATCATCTATGAGGCGCTCTAAAAATTCAATATCATTTTCAACGCCGTAGAGTTTGTAAATTTCATTTCTGCGGCGATCACTTAATAACTTTAAAAGTTCAAAGTTTTTGTGTTTATCAAAGATCAGGTCGAAGTTTAAACTTTCTTCAATGAGGGCTTTTTCGTGAAACCAGCTGCGAATACCCTCAGAAATTTTTTGATTGCTACTGTAGTAGTTTCTGTTGATGAGAGAACCTACAGATTCAATTTCATTTCTCAATTCTTTGCGTTCAATTTTGAGGATTAATCCAGAATTTTTGAGTGAGTTGAAATACATGTTTTTTGCTGAAAACCCGTAAGAATTTGAAAGTATGAATTCAATTCTTTCATTGATATCGTAGAGGTTGTCTTGATGGTATTTTTTGATTTTCTGTGATGAGATTCCACTCCAATTTGAGGTGGTACTATCTGATACCGCAATAACTGATTTTAGTGTTCCCCGAAGTGATAAAAGCGAAAAATAGTTCTGCTCTAATTCATATAAGAGATTGTTCTCAAGTATCTCGAGTTCAGCCTGCTCTTTGTTGAACTGAATGTATCGTTCTACAGCAAAAGAGCCCAATATGGAAATGAAAATAGCTATGGCATTAAAAACGGTCTCTTTTTTTAGAAATGAAGTATACATAGTTTTTTGCATGGATTGCTCCTCTAATATAACATTAGTTCTTTGACACTGCTGTATTAAGACAGTTTAGCGCTTTTATTCTTCTATGAATGGATAATTATCTCTAATTTAAAGTTATGAGAATGCGTTCTTTTATTCTTTTAACAGCATTTTTTTTGATAGTCTCTTGTCAAAAACAAAAGGACGAAACCCCTAATGTTATTGTCATTCTTTTGGATGATTTAGGTTATGCTGACGTCGGTTTTAACGGTACTGAAGATATTTTGACCCCTTATATTGATGAGTTGGCCGAGCAAAGTATTGTTTTTGATAATGCCTATGTGTCTTATCCTGTCTGCTCTCCGAGCCGTGCCGGCTTGTTAACGGGTCGATATCAAGATCACTTCGGTTACGGTCTTAATGTACTATTCGCTCCTAAGGATGAAAATATGGGATTACCCAAAACTGAATTTACACTTGCAGACCTTTTTAAAACTAAAAATTACACCACATCAGCTATTGGCAAATGGCATTTAGGTGCGCATGAATCTCTTCGACCACGACAACGGGGCTTTGATGAGTTTTTTGGATTTCTAAGTGGTGGACATCGCTATTTTCCGCACGAATGGATTTTAGAAGATGAAACAGCGGTAAAGAGTCAATACGATGCGTACAAAACAAAACTGCTAAAAAATGGCAGTCGAGTGGAGGAAAACGAATATTTGACTGACGCACTCTCAAGAGAGGCTGTTGATTTTATTCAGCGTAATTCTAAGAATCCCTTTTTTCTTTACCTCTCGTACAACGCGCCTCATAGCCCCTTGCAAGCAACCCGAAAGTACCTCGACCGTTATGAGCATTTACCAAAGGGTAAACGCAAAACCTATGCGGCAATGGTCAGTGCTGTTGATGATGGAGTAGGAGCTATAGTAAATGCTTTGAGAGAACATCAAATCAAAGAGAACACCATCATTTATTTTTTATCTGACAATGGAGGTTCTAGGTTTAACGGCTCTCAAAATACGCCGCTGCGCGGTCATAAAGGCGAATTGTTTGAGGGTGGAATAAAGGTGCCCTTTTTTATGCATTGGCCTAAAAAATTAGAAGGAGGGCAGCGCTATCAAGAGCCCATTATTGCACTAGATATATTCGCTACACTTAAATCTATAGTACATCCTGACCTTATTCTCCCTAATGAAATTCAAGGGACGAATTTGATGCCTTATTTGACGGGTATTAATGAGCAAGCGCCACATCCATATCTTTTCTGGAGAAACAATGGTCATCAGCCCCCACTTGAAAACGGAACTCGCCCGAGATATATCACTTGGTCGGTGAGAACACCTGACACTAAACTTTTGATACGCAAAAGTGATACGATGTTATTTGATATGAAGCACGATCGCTCTGAGAAGATTAACCTCAAAGATTCATTAAGTCGAGAAGTAGAGTTACTCGAAAGACAAATTCAAAAGTGGAATGCTTTCAATATAGATCCTGTTTTTATGGGTCTAAAAGATAATAAACGCTACAATGAATTGCACCCTGATCGTTTTACTCAAAACGATTAATACAGAAAGCCGCGATTTTTATTGAATTTTTAGTAGGGTATAATTCCCTTGAGGTGTTTATGTTTTAAATACTAAACTCAAATGTTATGAAATTGTCCCAGATCTTTTTCTCTGCTCTTTTACTTTTTTTATTCTCTTGTGATAAAGGAGAGGAATTAACCCCAGACGAGGCACCTGGTAGTACTATGCTTCTTATTGGAAATAGTTTTTTTAGACCCTATGCGGATAATCTTGAAAATGTAGCCTTAGATGCTGGTTTTAGTAACCACAATGCTAATGTTGTATTTCGTGGTGGCGAAAACGGTCGTCCTATCAACTTTTGGAACGACTCAAATAGTGCAGAACATCAGGAAATTAAAGCCGTTCTCGATGGAGGTGGAATCGAAATTTTTGGAATGACCGCTGGTGCAGGTATAGAGAATAACACTATTGATGGTCATCGTTCATGGATAGCCTATGCATTGCAAAACAACCCTGAGGTAAGTATTTTTATCGCAATACCACCTATTGACTTTCCTGCAGGAGAAACCAACGGACCACGATCAGATTGGCAGACATTGGCTGAAGAAAATGGTTTTAATAACGTAATAGAATTGTACGACTATTACGTAAATGAAATTGTGCACAAACAAATAGTAGACCCATTGCGAGTTGAATTTCCTTCTACTAAAATATTTACCATTCCAACAGGTTGGGCTACATTGAATTTAGCTAAAATGAATCAAGAAGGTTTGCTTTTAGACGAAATCGAAATGTTTGGGCCAAAACCCACCTCAATCTTTACAGATGAAAAAGGTCATCAAGGCCAAATCGTAATCGAAACGGGAACATTAGTGTGGCTTGAGGCAATCTACAATGTTGATCTTAATACCAATAGCTACGAAACAGGATTTACCACTGACCTGCATTCAATAGCCAATGAAATCAGCAGCAATCACGATTCCAATTATAAATAAACATTTAGTTAGAAGATACACTTGGTTTAAACTTCATAAAACGCCCTTTTTTGGCCTTTGATAAGCGATGTATTAAAACATCTCCAAGCCCTGTAGAAGGGGTGAGGATTCCAGCCTTATGTGAAGATGTGCTGTGGTCGTCTAAGGCCAAGCACAACCCGAGTTCTGCTAACATTTTTGACGTTGCTCCATAGCCTGGATCTCCTTTGCCTGATATGTTGATTTTTGCCCGTTTTGAGGGGCTCTTAGCGATTAGTTCGATTTTAAAACCTCCACTGCGGAGCAACCAAGGTGGTGGACCTTCACCAGATTTCGGTTTGAAATTAATGGGCTGACCTAAAAAGTAGCCAAACCCGCTAATGGCGTACATCATAAATACACGAACCCACATTCCGAGGGAGGCACATTCACTGTAAGTTGTATTTAAATGCTCTTCTCTGAGTGCGTAGCTTCGGCGAACAACCCTTGCATTGATCGGGGCCATAAAGAATTTGTGGACTATTCCGTACCTTAAATCTAAAGCCCTTTTAAATTTTCGGGGCATACCATCAGCTGTTGATGAATCACCAGTTTCAATACCAGTAATGCCTGGCGTTAGAACGTATGGATTATTAGCCATGGCATCCGTAAATCGACCTGATTTTCGAGCTCGAACACTCACCTTACCTGAATTTAAGGTGCCGCCAGAAAATGAACCTGTGTAATGGGTATAGACTCCTCGTATATGGATTTCACTATCCACTTTGTCTTGTACTGCTTTTCTTGCGATGTATGCACCTAAATCTGAAGGTATTGAATCTACACCGCCACCGAGTATGATTTTCGCACCTGATTCACATGCAGTTTCGTGAAATGCCTCTACCATTTCGGCCTGCCAAAATCCTTCTCCAGCCAAATCAGAATAGTGAACACCTTCGCGTGCGCAAGCTCCTAATAATGCCGCTCCGTTGTTTGCAGCATAAGGTCCGGCGCAGTTTAGAATCACCCTGCTTTTTTTAACCATATCATTTACAGCATCACTATTTTCAAGATCTACACAAAAAACCTTTGGCTCGCTTTTAAGTGTCGCCGCAAGTTTGTCGAGTTTGGCTTGAGTTCGACCGGCAATAGCCCATTGCTTGTCTTGAAGTTCGGGATGTGTATCGAGATAATGAGCGACCAGTGTTCCCGTGAATCCAGTGGCTCCATATACCGTTAAGTAAAGTGATGCTTTAGACATATAATTATGCTTCCTTAGGGTTAGGGCCGTATTTGTTTTCTCCTGGATTACTGTCTGTGAGATATAAGACCAACAACCAAATTGCTCCAATGAGCGGAATAAGTGCAATTAAAAGCATCCAACCACTTTTACCTACATCGTGCAGTCTTCTTACGGCTACGGCAACACCAGGAATGAAAACGAATAAGGCGTATACTAAATATAAAACACCTAAATCGAGACCATCGATGGTGGTTCCCAACATATAATCTAGAAAAAATAAGAGTCCACCAATGATAGAATTGATGATGTTGTAAATCCAATATTCTTTTCTTCTTGCTCGACCGTTAAAATCGGCATACTGTTTTAAAACTTTGAGGTAATAATTCATAAGGATAGAGTTTATTTCTGGTTTATTTATTTTGAGTGTCTTGAAGCATTTCGTCAATGGCGCGTTCGAGCTGTTGATCTCGACCTGTATCTATGACCCCTGGCCAATTTTTGACTTTGATGCTTGGTTCGGTTTGTAAATTTTCCATCCAGCGACCGGCTTTGTCTTTGGCACTTACAGGAACTACGCCCCAGCGTGATCCATTGGGTAAACCTTCCCATCCCGCAAACGAGCAGGTTCCAGGAACAGGCATTCCAACCGTTTTACCAATTTCTAAATCGGTGTATCCTTGGGCAAAACAGTGACCGTCGCTGTAATTTGATTCGTTGAACATGGCAAGGGTGGGCTTAGTCCAACGCGATGTGGGTTCTCCACCTACTACTTTGGCTGCGGTTGCATAGGTGATGAATCCTTCCCCTGTGAAGAACATGGCCAAATCGGCAACAAGGTCTCCACCTCCGTTGAAGCGGGTGTCGACAATCACCCCGTCGCGGTCAAAATACCTACCCATCATGTCGTCGTAAATAGAACGATAGGGCCCATCTGACATTCCAGGTATATGTACATAACCTAGTTTACCCTCAGACTTTCGCTCAACTTCTTTTTCGTTCATCTTCACAAATCGGTTGTAAAGAAGCGTTCGAAGTTCTCGCAGTGAAATGGGTTGAACCGTTACACTTTCGGTTTTATTGCTCGATGGATCAAATAGCTCTAAAAGGGTATAATCTCCTGCTTTTCGATTGAGATAAGATGCAAAGTCACGCTCTGCTGTAATGCGTTCTCCGTCAATACTTCTGATGATCATTCCCTCCTCAACCTTTAATTTGGCTTTGTCTAGTGGTCCGCCTTTGATTACTTCGGTAATTTTGACACCATCTTCATTGTGTTTGTAGTCAAAGAATATTCCCAGTGAGGCTGTAGCATCTGGATTGTCTGCTTTACTGCTGTATCGTCCACCAGCATGTGAAACATTTAATTCTCCCAACAATTCAGAAATCATTTCGGCAAATTCATGTCCATTGGAGAGGTGTGGAACGTATTTCTGATATTCTGCTTTTAACAAATCCCAATCCATACCGTGAAAGGTAGGTTCGTAGAAAATGTTTTTGGTTCTGATCCAAACGTGGTCGAACATGTATTGTCGCTCTGCTGCAGCATCGAGTGTCATTTCACTGCGAATAGAAATCGGTTTTTTGCTGCCTTTCTCAGGATCGACTTTAGTGATTTTTCCTCCGCTTAATAGGTATAGATTTTTCATGTCCTTATCCCATGAAAGCGATCCGCTGCCGTTAACTTTTATGGCCAGTTTGGTTTCTTTGGTTCTAAGGTCAGTCATCCACAAGTTTTGTTTGCCTTCAAAGGCAGCCATATAGTACAATTTGTTGCCCTCTTTGTTTAGAACTGCATCGCCCAAACTCGAAGAGTGAATGGTAAATCTCGCCTTTCGCTCTTTTAGGTCTTCCCAATCGAATTGCAGTGGCTTCTCTTCTTTAGCATCCTCTTCTTTGTTCTTTTTCGATTTCTTCTTTTTTGCACTTTCTTCTGGCTTTTCTTCTGCTTCACTGCTTTCTTCTTCTATAGCCTGCATCAATTCATACTCTTCTTTGTTGAGGCTGTATTCATCCCAACCTTCCTGGGTAAAGAACATGCTGTAAACGTCTCTTTGCGAACGACCACTGGTGGCGTAACTTTTCAAACCGTTACGGTTGCTAAACCAAATCATCTGTTTACCTTCATTTACCCATTTTGGTCTGGAGTCGTTGTATCCGCTTTCAGTGAGATTGACACATTTTGAGCCGTCAGCAGCCATAAGTAATACCTCTGAATTGCTGAGGCTTTTATTCCAGTCAATGAGTAACCACTTCGAATCAGGGCTCCAGGTGAAATATTTGTCACCGTCTCTCATGTGGAACAGGTCTTCATCGTTGAGTAATTCAACTTCATTACCCGAGGCAAGGTCTCTTACTTTAATAAATCTTCGATTGGCTACATAGGCCACTTTCTTTCCATCTGGAGAAAAAGAAGCCAGGTAATTGTCGACGCTATTACTGATCATAGGTTCTTCTGCAATCAGTGTTGAGGCAAAGAAAAAGGGTTCTTGGGCTTCTCGAGACCTACTTGCTTTATAGATGCTCCATTTACCATTTCGCTCAGAGGCATAAACCAGGTGTTTGCCGTCTGCCGTCCACGTTAAAAATCGCTCTTGTTCAGCGGTACTTGTGATTCTTTTGGTTAAGGCGCCGTCTACAGAGGTCACAAATACTTCGCCTCTTGCGATAAAGGCGATTTCTTTTCCGTTTGGAGCGATGGCCATTTCTCTTACATCTCCGTTTATACTTACTACATTTTCTGTGTTTTCGATATCCTGTCGAATGATGTTGACCTTTACTTTTTGAGGTGTTTGCCCTTCATTAAGGGTGTATAATTCTCCGTCGTATCCAAAGGCAAGCGTGCCATTTCCCATGCTGAGAAAGCGCACCGGATGCAGGTCAAACGAAGTTAGTTGTTCATTTTTTTCAGGATTCTCTATGCTTGTTTTGTGCACATTGAAGGTTCCACTTTCTTCACTGAGGTAGTAAAATCCCTTTTCATCAGAGGTAAAAACGGGCTGCCGATCTTCTCCGGCGCGACTGACGAGCATGCGGTGTTCATCGGTTGAGGCGTCGTACATCCAAATATCCCTTGTGATTGCACTTACATGATGCTTTCTCCATTCATTTTCGCCTCCTTTTTTGTCGTGATATAGCATTTTACTGCCGTCCTTACTGACTTGAACGTATTCTGCTGGAATGGTGAAGACTTGGTTTACTCTGCCACCTTTTACGGGTACAGCATAGAGCTCGGGTTGAGAACCTGTGGGATATTGTCTATGTTCTTTAGTGTCCATGCGCTGACCCCCAAAAACAACGCTTTTTCCATCGTGTGAAAAACTATAAGGCGATTCGTTGTTTGAATGGTAAGTTAAGCGCTTGGCTTTTCCTCCAACGGCTGGCATGATAAACACATCAAAGTTGCCGTATCTGTCAGAAGAAAATGCAATCTGTGTTCCGTCTTGACTCCAAACAGGCATATAATCATGTGCTTTGTGAAAAGTGATTTGTTTGGCATCGCCACCACTTGAAGACACGGTATAAAGATCACCCATATAAGTAAAGGCAATGGTTTGACCGTCTGGTGATATAGCGGGATATCTCATCCATCGAGGTTCATCTTGTGCATAAGCCTGAAGAGTGATTAGAACAAAAAGAAAAAGAATACGTTTCATAAGGTTTTGATTTTCGTGGAGAAGATACAAAAGGATACGCAACTTTAACTACCAATTCTTGGTCTCTTACCTCATTGTCGCACTTAAAAATTATTCGTTATTTTTCGATAACTAATTAAATTAAAATCAACCTAACTAAAAGGCGAATCAACTATTTTGCCCTCCATTGTGCGAGGGAAAAACCTATACCATGCGCCTGAACTTAAACAAACAATATGCGCCTTTTTAAGATTTATGTGATTTCAGCTTTACTGCTGGGATGCACTCACAAAAACAATAAGACCAATACTATGCCACCAGTTACCATTGAAAAAAAACAGTTTGGAACAACCAAAGAGGGCCAAAATGTTGATCAGTACCTGCTAAAAAATAAGTCTGGAATGCAAATTAGCATCATCACTTATGGAGGAATCATTACTTCTTGGACCGCA
>WTJC01000057.1:0-3249 GCA_011525015.1 Flavobacteriales bacterium | reverse complement strand
ATTCCTTTAGGAAATTTAAGTGAGGTGTCTCAAACGCCTTTTGATTTTAGAGCCTCTAAAAGGATTGGTCAACACATCGATGAAGAAAATACACAGTTAATAAATGGATTGGGTTATGATCACTGTTGGGCCCTAAACGATCAAGACAAGGGTATGCGATTTGCAGCCTCCGCCTATGAGCCTGTTTCTGGACGATTACTCGAGGTGTTCACTGATGAGCCGGGTATACAGTTTTATTCGGGTAATTTTTTGGATGGCAGTCTCCCGAGTAAATCAGGTGGAGTGTATGAGCAACGAACAGGATTTTGTTTGGAAACCCAGCACTATCCCGATACGCCAAATCAAAAAAACTTTCCTTCTGTTGTACTGCATCCCAACGAAAAATACGAGTCGCAAACGACCTTTAAACTTTCGGTAAAATAAAATCAGCCTAAATAGAAAACGATTACAATCAAAACATTATGGATTTTTCAACTAAAGATTTTGTGGTATTTACGATTTATGCGGTAGTTATTTTGGCTATTGGATTTTTTGTTTCTCGACAAAAAAAAGGAGAGCGCAAAAGTGCTGAAGATTATTTTTTGGCAGGTAAGTCTCTTCCGTGGTGGGCTATTGGAGCATCGCTTATTGCTGCAAATATTTCGGCAGAGCAGTTTATTGGAATGTCGGGTTCTGGTTTTGCACTTGGATTGGCTATAGCCTCTTATGAATGGATGGGAGGAATAACACTTCTGGTTGTTGGAAAATACTTCTTACCTGTCTTTATAGAAAAAAGACTCTACACCATACCAGAGTTTATAGAAAAAAGATACAGTACGAATTTGAAAACCATTTTAGCTGTGTTTTGGATTTCACTATTTGTCTTTGTGAATCTCACCACAGTACTGTTTTTGGGTGGGAAGGCATTAGATACTATTGTAGGAAGCGGAGATGGCAGCATACTTTTAACGAGTATTGTGGGATTAGGACTCTTTGCCGCTGCATACTCTTTATGGGGAGGCCTAGCAGCTGTTGCCTGGACTGACGTGGTTCAAGTAGTACTTCTAATTATTGGAGGATTTTTGATGACCTATTTTGCGCTGTTGAACGTGACAGACTCCGGTAGTTTTGTGGAAGGATTGAAGTACGTTTATGAGGTTGTGCCTGAACGATTTTCGATGATTTTATCCAAAGGAGAGATCATCACTCCCAACGGAAGAGATGCTTGGTTAGATTTACCGGGACTCGCTGTGCTTATTGGAGGAATGTGGGTTGCTAATCTCTATTATTGGGGGTTTAATCAATACATTATTCAAAGAACCTTAGCGGCAAAAAGTCTCAAAGAGGGCCAAAAAGGAATTGTCTTTGCTGCATTTCTCAAGCTACTTCTACCCGCAATTGTTGTACTCCCTGGTATTATCGCCTATGTAATGAATTTAGATGCCGAATCGGCCACATTAAACATGGAATTGATTGAAAGTGGTGGTTTTCTTGGAGTAGATGGCAATATAGCCAATGACAATGCGGCTCCATGGTTGATTAAAAACTATATTCCTGCCGGTCTCAAGGGACTCATACTTGCGGCCTTGGCTGCAGCTATCGTGTCATCATTGGCATCGATGATTAACTCGACTTCTACCATCTTTACTATGGACATTTACAAATCCATCTTCAAAAAAGATGCTTCTGATGCCGAAATGGTTAAAGTTGGGCGTTTAACGGGTCTTGTAGCCTTAATTACCGCTATGCTTATTGCACCACAACTCGGAAGTCTTGGACAAGTGTTTCAATTCATTCAGGAATATACAGGAATTGTAAGTCCGGGAATATTGGCCGTATTTATTGCAGGATTATTTTTTAAAAGAGCAACCAATAATGCGGCAATTTGGGGTGTAATTTTATCCATTCCAATAGCGATGTATTTCAAGGTTGCCCCTAACGGATGGAGTCAGTCTATTTTATTTATAGACCTTCCTTTTATGCATCAGATGATGTTGACTTTTGTTGGAACACTTTTGATTATCATAGGAGTAAGTGCTTTGGAAGGTAACCAAGTGAATAACAAAAGCATTGTGCTAAGCAAAAAGCTATTTTCCACAGATCGTTATTTCAACATTGGGGCTTTTGGCGTGCTGTTAGTTACCGCACTGCTTTACGCTCTATTTTGGTAGTGGTCAGATGATTTAATACTATCTAAAATTGAAAGTTTCTATATGAGAAATCTATTTAAATTATTTACTATAATCCTCTTGTTTTCGTGTGAAAAAAATGAAGACTCAAAAGAACAAAGTGATCTAAACTGCTATGGGGATTACTCAACTGCTGGAATTTTGGTCGATATTAATGAAGAAATTTATAATGATGATGAATCCGTGAATAATTTTAGTAGATTCTCATGGTCTTCGGAAGGTTCAGACAGAATTCTAATTGGTAATGGAATACCAAATCATGAAGTAGGAACCTTTCCAAACCCCGATAACCCTAACACAATAAGAGAACAAAATGTAAATAAGAGATTTACGCTCTGTCCTGAAATTATTACCGAAAGTGGATTGGAGGTTGTAGGCCCTGCCTTAGCCATCGCCTACGCACTTAACAGTGTCAAGTTTGATCCTGCGACAGCGGGAAGATGTAATGATGCTGGCGAATGTAGTTTAGCACAAGGTCAGGGGAATTGGAATATTGAAGCCTTAGGTCATGACACTTTTGACTTTGGTGACGATATGAATCACGCTCATGTCCAACCTAATGGTGCTTATCATTATCACGGAATGCCAGAACTATTAGTAGACTTTCTTGGTGATAGTCAAGGAATGACAATAGTTGGATGGGCATCAGATGGGTTCCCAGTATATGCAAGATATGGATATTCTGACGCTAATAATTCTAACAGCGGCATCAAGTCACTTACTCCGAGTTATAGGTTAAAATCTGAACCTGATGTTAATCGACCTACAACTTTAACTGCATTAATTGGTGGGCCTGGTCAGGGAACATCCAATCCAAATACACCAATTCCAATGGGTGCATTTACACAGGATTATGAATACGTTGAAGGCCTTGGAGATTTAGATCAATGTAATGGACGATTTGGAGTAACCCCAGAGTTCCCTGAAGGCATTTATTACTATGTTGTCACAGATGATTTCCCTTTTTTCACAAGATGCTTAAAGGGTGATATTTAAGCAATTAAAAAACGGTTACACTATAAATGTATAACCGTTTTATTGTTTTAGTAGCGAGGGCAGGACTCGAACCTGCGACCTTTGG
>WTJC01000015.1:69748-71957 GCA_011525015.1 Flavobacteriales bacterium | reverse complement strand
TTCTGATGAATCAATATTATCGATGAAATGCACAATTTCATCGATAAACTGCGCTATTTTTGAAAGGTCCAATCTAAAAAACTATAGCTATGTTAAAAGTATTTACGACAAGTAGTCCATCTTCACTCTGGTGTATGAACACTACAAAACTTCTCATTAGATACAAAAACAAACCCTTCAGTAACCAAAAAATTAGAAAAGCTCATCACCTCATTGAAAATCAGCATTCTTAATTAAATCGAAGTATAGCCATTCTCACATCTAATAACGTCTATAGGCCGATATGAAAGAAAAACTCAACAAAAAAAACAATTCGTCATCTATGAATATTGAAGATAATTTAACTGATTTTCAACATGCGGCTCAACAGCTATGGCACTACAACAAGAAAGAAAACCATTGGCGTGGTAAAGAGCTTTTTTCAAAACTCAGTGACTTATTTAAAGAAAAGAAATAATATAAACCCCGGCAGTTTGCCGGGGTTTTTGTTTGGATAATAAGCCTTCGACTTACACAATAAGACTTATCTAAGCTATCGAGTTTATCTCAATAGCCTATTGTTTTTACCTTTTATCTAATAAGCGCGAAGGTTTTGGGCTTTCATTATTGTGATTTATATTTTTTTAGGTCAAAGAAGTAATAAGAGGTATGATTGTTTTTATTGACCCAGCTAATGCTAATTTCATAGATCTGGTTCCAGAGTTTATGCTATACCTCTTGATAGTACTCTTTTTGAGATTGCTTTTTTATGGAGCTGATTTGCTCTTTTTAAAAAAGAAAAAGCAAACACCCAATCTATTTATTCAAAATGATCATTTGCGTCAAAAGCTCTACGAAAATCAAAAAATAAAAGCGAAGTACTTAAATGATCCAGAACTTTTATCCCTCTTAAAGCAACTTGAAACGAATAACGCCACCGCACTGCACCGGTACGTCAATACATGGTCAAAAGTCAGACTATCTTTTTTTCAAGCGATTTTAGGCGCAATACCAATGTATTTTGCAATTAGATGGGAGTGGGATGAATCAATCATCACCTACCTCAAGAATATCATGGCGTTTTTTTAGCCTTGTAATATTTTTAGTGGTCAAGATTAAAGACAGGAATTAAATCCAATTGTTTAGGAGAATTGTCCGTATTGGTCTCCATTAAGTCACTCATGTATTTCCACCATTTTTGAACAATTTCTTCACTACCTAATTCCTGTGAATCAGAATACTCACATGTTTGAAAAGCGTATACACAGTTTGATTCTTTATCGTAGTAAATGTAATATTCCTTTATACCAGAGGATTTTAAAAGTGACTTCAACTCAGGCCATATTTGCTTATGTCTTTTTTCATAAGCATCTGCTGCACCTTTTTTTAAATACATTTTAAACGCTAGTTTTTTCATAGTTCTTAGGTGTTTAATTGAGTATCGTAGGTGAAGTTAAAATCAAAAAATAAAAATTCAACTATTTAACTAAAGCTTTAATTTTGTATCTATATTCTATCATATGAAGCGCAAAATCTATAGCCTCTTATTAATTGCAGCAGTATTCTTTATTGAATCGTGTGCAACCAAAGACGATGGTCCTGAACTCGATGTATCAGCACCTACAATACCTTTAAATTTAACGGTGACTGAGGTGACTACCACTTCTATTGCCATTAGTTGGAGTGCTTCTTCTGACGATAATGCAGTAACAGGATACAACATCTACATCAACGATCAAATCGTGAACAATACAGACCAAACCAGTTTTGTTCTTTCCGATTTAACACCACAAACATCGTATAATTTAGGTGTAAGCGCATATGATGCCGCACAAAACAACAGTGAGATTAGCTACCTTCAAGTCATCACAGAAGCGGCCAAAGAACTAGCAGGAAACGCAGAGTTTTTTAGCTCAAATACTGGTCTGGATGGATATATAATGGTAGATGACGCTAGACATGACAGGGTTTTTCTTATGAATACCGCGGCGGAGATTGTTTACGAGTGGGATCTTCCGTCAGGTATTGGTAATGACGTTGAACTTTTAGAGGACGGTAGACTCTTAGGAATCATGAAAGATGAAAATGCAAATCAAGACATCAGTTTTGGAGGTTATGGTGGCAAGTTGCAGTTTGTTCGACCCGATAGTTCTGTCGAGTGGAATTTTGATATTTCAACCAATGAGTTACTCTGTCATCACGACGTAGAATTATTACCTAATGGTAATGT
>WTJC01000015.1:0-69648 GCA_011525015.1 Flavobacteriales bacterium | reverse complement strand
GAATACGACGCTGAAGAAGATCTTATTTACATCAGTGTCAATTTTTACAGTGAGGTATGGGTAATCGATCACAGCACTACAACTGAAGAAGCTGCCACAGAAAGCGGTGGAGATAGAGGCTTTGGAGGTGATTTAGTATATCGATTTGGAAATCCTGAGGCCTATGATAATATAGGAACTAGGCTTTTTTACAACAATCACCACCCCTTATTATTTGATAGTTCAGAAGGCAAAACACTAAGCCTTTTTATGAACGGATATCATATTGAACAATCAACAGTCTATGAATTTGATTTTGACCAAGCCTACACGCTCGAAGCCAATACCGCTAATGAACCGACGGTGAGATGGAGTTTTACACATCCAGATCTATACGCAGCCAAGGTATCAGGAATGGTCAGACTGCCCAACAACAATAGACTAATAACTGAAGGCGATTATGGTATTTGGGAGGTTTCTCCTAACGGAAACATCATTTGGAAATTTTCAGGGGATGGTTTTTATTGGAGATCTTATTACTACGAAAAGAACCACCCAGGTATCGTAGCATTAGGACTTTAATAATTTTAGTCTTTGGAGCATAAGCTTAAACTCAGCTTCCAGTTCATCTAAATCGCCATCGTTGTCAAGCACGTAATCTGCGAGATCTTTTGCGACCTCTGGATTAATTTGGGCGTTCATACGGTCTATTATTTCCTGAGGTTCGAGTCCACTTCTTTGTTGCACCCTTGAAATACGCGTTTGTTCTTTAGCCTTAACCAAAATAGTATAATCAAATTTTTCAAAATTCTCATTCTCGAATATCAGTGCTGATTCTTTGACTAAAATTTCAGAAGACTGTCTTTGGCACCAAGATTGAAAATCCGCATACACAAATGGATGAACCGAAGCGTTTAAAAGTGATAGATAAAAAGGATCTTTAAATACGATTGAAGATAAATATGCTCTGTTTAATTGCTGCTTTTCCTCAAATTCACAGTACACCTTATCTCCAAAATAAAATTTCAACTTTTGAATGATTGTTTCATTTGACTCCATAAGAAATGAAGCGCGTTGATCAGAATTATAAACGGGATAGCCATTCTTTTCAAATAATGCCGCAACAGTTGACTTACCGCTACCTATTCCACCCGTTAATCCTATTAAAATCATTTTATACGTTCAAAAAATCTTATGGAATCCGGTTCAAATTGAACATCAAGTATTTCCTCTCTCAATTTAGTAGCAGAAATAGAATAGTAATTGTTCAAATTACTTGAACTCAATTGAGGAGTTATCCATTCTGTTATGTCTTGATTACTTATACCTTGAAGTGCATTTTTGTAAGCTTTGAGCTTGACCGTGACCATTTCAGGTAAAAATAGTTGATTTTTTAAGGAGTCACTGTTTACAAACAAGTTCTTTAAATCCACTGTAAAGGCTCTTTCTGTAAACTCTTGAACACTCAAAGAAACCTTTACTTGATCAGGAGAAAACGAAAACAATGCGTTCTGTGGCAATTTACCAAAGCCAAGATTGTGTTTCGAATCAGAATAGATCTCACCCAAATCTAATTCTTCCGTATATACATAGTCAATATCCTCTAATGCTTGAAGCTCTCCAAATAAATCAATTGTTTTGGGCTGTATGTCAATTTGCCTTAGTCTGTAATTGCGTTTTAACTCGTATTTTATATTAGGTAATACCTCTACCCTCTTAGAAAATGACGGAATCACATTTAAAAAAATAGAATCCTGCGTAGACCAATTCAAAAATTCAATATTTGAAGGTAAGTCATTGATTTTAATTTGATTAAAATGATTTCGGCTTAAATAAAGCCTGCCTGAGTCGGTAATACCGTATTGCGTCAGAGACTCTATACTATAGGTGCCAAGATTGTTAGCTACAAAACCAAATCCTGATGATTCTAACTGGGTATCGAGGTAATACACCGAATCTTGAAGTAAAAAATCAACCGGCGTTTGCTCAATTTTAATCGGCACCCTAACAAAAGTGGCATAAGTCGCATTTAATTCACTCACAATCCACACAGCTACTGAAATAAAAAGAAACACTCCTAAGCCAGAGAATTTTCGATAAGAAAAAAGTCTTTTAAACCAATTGTACGCTTTCATCTTCTTTGAAAAAAAATTCAGGAAGAATTTCCTTTGGGCTCTTCCTTGAGAGTTTTAGATAAAGACTAGACCTGATATAGCCGTAACCGTAGCCGTAAAATTGAATCCACATGGCAACCAAAGCCATTGGCATCAATTTAAAACGTTTTAATTCAACGAGCGAACTCACCAAAACGATGAGATGATAAACGCTTATAAGGCCTAATAGAACACGATTAAGCTCAATAATTTCACTGCTGAGAAAGCCCGATTTGAAGCTCAATAGCGTCATTAGCATACAAGCTAAAACAGATAGAGTAAAAAGAGAAGGAAAAAGATGTGTAATCCTAAAAGATTCTTTGTGCCACTGAGATAAAATAGGTCTTACGCTACCAAACTTATACACTTGGGTATAAAATGATTTAAGGCTGATTCTTCTTTTGTGAAAAACCACAGCCTCAGGAAAGTATCTGGATTGAAATCCCATTTGATGCAAACGAATACTCAAATCGGGGTCTTCTCCTGGGTGAATGTTTGAAAAACCTTTTGAAGCTTCAAAAGCTCTTTTTGAAAGGCCCATATTAAAACTTCTTGGTTCGAACTTGGTAAGGGCCTGCTTACTTCCTCTAATGCCACCTGTTGTAACCCATGAGGTCATGGTAAAACTGATCGCTTTTTGCAAATCGGAAAAATTAGAATCTGCCCCGTCAGGTCCACCAAAAAAATCTACTGGATTGTTTTTTAATTCTTTGAAGATTTCTGAGAAATAAAAGGGTGGTAATACACAGTCAGAATCAACTAGAATAAAATAATTTCCAGAAGCCCGTTTCATTCCATAATTTCTAGAATCTCCTGGACCTGAATTTGACTTAAAGAAATAGGTGATATTCAAATCGTTTTTGAATTGCTCACAAATGTGCTCACAATGGTCTGTAGAACCATCCTCGACAATTACAACCTCAAAGTCATCACTGCAATCTTGATTTTTTAAAGAAATTAAAAGTTCTTCAACCTCATCAGGTCGATTGTAGACAGGGACTACTATAGATAATTTAATTTCTTCAGGCATCAAAGATTTTTCCTATTCTTGAAAAACATCCACGATTTCTTGACTTACTCCAGTGTTTGAAAATCCTCCGTCGTGAAATAAATTTTGCATGGTTACCTTGCGTGTAAGGTCAGAGAAAAGTGTAAGCGTATAATTTGCACAATCTAATGCTGAGGCATTGCCTAAAGGAGACATCTTTTCAGCAAAGGATATAAATCCATCAAACCCCTTTACCCCTTTTCCAGCCGTTGTTGGTGTTGGAGATTGAGAAATGGTATTGACACGAACATTTTTTTCTTTACCAAAGAAATAACCAAAACTTCTCGCTATAGATTCGAGATAAGCCTTGTTATCGGCCATATCGTTATAATCAGGAAAGGTGCGCTGAGCAGCCATATAGGTAAGGGCGACAATACTTCCCCATTCATTCATGGCATCTTTTTTAAAGAGTGTTTGCATCACTTTGTGAAATGAAAGTGCTGAAACATCCCAGCCCTTGGCTGTGAAATCGTAATTCTCATCGGTATATGCTCTTCCTTTACGGACATTCACGGACATTCCGATAGAATGTAAAACGAAATCTAGTTTTCCCCCTAAAATTTCCATGGATTGCTCTACCAAATTGGTAAGATCTTCAATTGATGTAGCATCTGCCGGAATAATTTCAGAATTGGTTTTTTCGGCCAATTCTTTTATTTGTCCCATTCTCATTGCAATTGGAGCATTGGTTAAAACAAATTGTGCACCCTCTTCATGCGCTCTTTCAGCAGTTTTCCAGGCAATTGAATTTTCATCTAAGGCTCCAAAAATGATTCCCTTTTTTCCTTTTAGTAAATTATTCATGTTTATGTTGTTTTAAGGCATTCAAAGATAAGTAGAAATTAAAATTCTCAGTAACCTAAAAGTGTTTTGGCATGCTCTATAGCAGTGCTATTTGGCTTTTCTCCGGCAATCATATTCGCTACTTCATTTATGCGCTCTTCATTGCTCAAATAAAATACTTTTGTCAAGGTTTTATCCGAAGTGGTTTGTTTGTCAATTTTGATGTGATAATCTCCTTTTGACGCTACTTGAGGTAAGTGTGTTACCGCCAAGACCTGAGTACGAGCAGCCATCAAAGACATCATATTTGCCATTTTATCTGCAATATTTCCTGAAACACCAGTATCAATTTCATCAAAAATAACCGTTGGAAGTGCTAAATATTGACTAGACTCATACTTAATGGCCAACATTATTCTTGATAATTCTCCTCCAGATACCACCTTTTTTAAAGAGGTTACAGGCATTCCTTTATTAGCTGAGAACTTGAAATCAACCGAGCTCAATCCATTGAATTGAAAATGTTCAAGCTCCTGCAGTTCAATTACGAAATTTGAATGTGGCATTCCCAAAGCGCTTAAATGTGTTGCAATTGCATTTTGTAAGGCCAAGGAGGCTTCTAACCTATTTTTATGAATTTCTTTTCCCTCCTTTTGAATCGATGCGCTTAATTTCTCTAGGCGCTGATTTAGGTTTGCTATTTTTTCGTCAAAAGACTGCTGAGACGAAGAAAACGCCAGAAGCTCATCTCTTTTTTGAATGAGTTCTTCAAGTGTATTACACTGATGCTTTCTAAACAAGCCTTCATAACTCGCTAATAATTCATCGACAATCTGTAAACGTCTAGGATCTAGAACAATTCGCTCTGCTTCTTGATTTAACGATTCTTGAAAGTCTAAGGACTCAAGTCTGATACTGTGTAAGCGTTCGTATATATTTTCAAGTGCCGTTGATGTCGATGACATTTTTTGCAATGTTCTCAAGGATTCATCTAACAAAACTTCTATACCGTTATTTTCATCTCCAAACAATTGGTTGATGTGCTGTATCTGAGTCAAAAGAAATTCCGCAGAGGATAGTATTTTTTGTTCTTCTTCTAAGTCTTCTAATACAATACCCTCCAATTGCACCGATTGCAGTTCTTGAAGTAAAAAATCATTCAGCTCTTTATTTTGCTGTGCAGCTAAGTATTGATGCTCTAGTTCAGCTATTTCCTTTTCACACTGCTTGTAAGCATTATAATTGGATTGATAGCTGTCCATCAAATTTTGATGGGCTGAAATAGAATCCAAGAGGTTCAACTGCTCTTTTTCTTGCAACAAATAAAAAGTGTCGTGTTGGGCGTGTATATCAATAAGCATTTTTGCTAAGTCTGAAAGCACCTCTAGACGAACAGGACAGTCGTTTATAAAAGCTCTACTTCTACCATTAGGATTGAGCTCTCTTCGTATTAAGGTATCCTCAAAATAGTCGATATCATTGAGATCAAACCATGATTTATGACAAGCATTTACCTGCACATTAATTTCAATGACACACTTCTTTGATTCGTCTGTCATTACTGATAAATCAGCACGTTTCCCAAATCCAAGTGAAATAGCATCTAAGACAATAGACTTACCAGCTCCAGTTTCACCTGTAATTACAGATAAGCCCCCTTGAAAGTTCAAGGACATTTCTTCGATAAGTGCAAAATTTTGAATTTGGATAGCTGAAATCACAATACATCAATTAGAAGTGGTCCATTTACTGGTGTAATAAGGTGCAACCTTATTCAAAATTTTTGTCAATCGTTCTAATTTTTGAGGCTCTGTCTTATCGTTAAAGAAGAGCGCACTGATCTCATCTGATTTCGCATCAAAGAGCATGCGAAGTAATACCGCATTTCCGCGCTGTCGTGACAAGTTTTCGATAGACAAAAGCGATTCGTAAATACTGCTTTGACCTTGCTCGAAATCGGCTTCTAACACATCTATTCCGTTGATGTGGTATTCGTAATACAATCTTCGAAAATTATCGAAAGCATTGTTTAAAATATCATTAGCGTAATCTGTTCTTGACTTAGGCCATGAAAAGGCAGTATTAGAAGACATTTGAACTGCAATTTGATTGGCTGATTCAAAGTAAGTCGATCCGCCGTTTAAAGCAAAGCTATCCGCATGAAAACCCAAAGCCAAAAAGGTGTAATAACTCACAAGACTGACTAAATTAGAATTCAGTGCATTCAAATTAAGTGCCAAGGGAGTTCCCATTTCATATTTAAAATTGACAGAAGGGTCATTGATCAATAAAAGCGGTGATTGATATGAGGTATTATAAACCGGTCTATTATAACTCATCTGAAGGGTACATTGATACGTATCATTTTCATACGCATTCACAATGAAATAATAGCGAATGTTTAGTCGAGATTGTTCAGGGTAAACTTCTGAAGACCAGCTTGTTGAATTTAAAAAAGATTGTAAGCTCGATTGCAAATTTTGAAATTGCTGAATATTGGTTTGATTGATTTGGTCTGTGTTGAGGAATACTTCAGCATTGATTTGTTGGGCAATAGAAGCTTGCCCTTGAATAAACAAGAACAGCAGAATCAGACGACCAAACAAATTACCTCTCATTTTTAATTTTCAAAATTTCTGTCCAAATATCCTTGGCGACATCTCTTTTATCTTTCAGCGGAATTGATTTTTTAACCGCATTAGGAGTTACAAATTCAACTTTATTAGTAGTATTTCCGAATCCAGCCCCCTCTACCTTCAGTGAATTTAATACAATTGCATCTAAATTTTTCTTTACCAATTTTTTTGAAGCATTGTCAAATTCATTTTCTGTCTCAAGGGCAAAACCAATTAAAAGTTGATTTTTCTTTATTTTTCCCAGCTCAAAAAGGATGTCTTTGGTCTTTACCAATTCTAAATTAAGCGAATCTCCAGACTTTTTTATTTTTTCACTCTGCGTCACCCTCGGTTGATAATCACCAACAGCAGCTGCGGAAATTACAATGGTTGACTCCTCAAAGTTTTTATGCATCTCTTTACTCATCTCATCAACCGTTTCAACATTCGTGATGTGAACATTGGGATGATTCAGCTTCAAATGTACAGGACCACTGATCAGTTGAACCTCTGCTCCCAGTAAGGCAGCCTCTTCGGCCAACATATAGCCCATTGTTCCCGTAGATGGATTACTAATAAATCTAACCGGATCCAAATAAACTCGGGTGGGCCCAGCGGAGATCAATACCCTCTGACCTTTTAAGGGTTTGTCAGCACCAAGTATCGCGTTTAGCTCTTCTAAAATTTCTTCAGGCTCGGCCATTCTGCCCTTTCCATGTAAACCACTGGCTAAAAATCCTTCTCGTGAATCTATGAGATGTACACCTTGGGATTTCAAGGTGCTAAAATTTTGTTGGGTACTTGGATGCTTGTACATTTCAAGGTCCATTGCAGGTGCAACAAAGGTGTCTCCTCTAAAGGATAAAAAACAGGCTGTAACAATATTATCGCAGAGGCCTTGAGCCATTTTAGTCAAGGTATTTGCAGTCGCAGGGGCAACGAGCAAAATATCTGCCCACTCTGATAAATGCACGTGATTATTCCACTTATAGCCCCCCTTTTCTTCTTCTATAAGTTCGGTGTAAACCTCGTGACCTGAAAGTGCAGCTAATGTCAATGGGGTTACAAAATCCTTGGCCGCTGGAGTCATAACGACTTTAACCTCAGCGCCTTCTTTCTGAAGTAACCGTACAATAAGTGCTGACTTGTAGGCAGCGATACCTCCTGTAACTGCTAAAAGTATTTTTGAACCAGAAAGCATCCTAAAGCAGAGATTTATTTTTCTCTCTCAGTGTTTCTGAAATAGATTTTGTCATTCAACCACTCTTCCACGGCTAAAGCATGTGGTTTGGGTAGTTTTTCGTAGAATTTTGAGACTTCGATTTGTTCTTTGTTCTCGAATACCTCTTCAAGATTATCACTGTAAGTCGCGAATTCCTCTAATTTTTCAAGTAATTCTTTCTTGATTTCAGAATTGATCTGAATCGCTCTTTTAGCCACAACTGATATTGATTCGTAAATATTCTCAGTTTTTTGATCAAATTCGTTCTTATCAATCGTTGTAGTTGATACTGAAGCATTAGTGTTTCTCAAGTTTGCCATATTTCGAAGGGTGTAATATTATTTATCTGTAGTGGGTTCCGTAGTTTCTGTTGTCGTAATACGACTAAAGTCAACTTCGCCCTGCAATCCCGCATCAATAATTGAAAGAAGCATTGTTGACTCTTCTTCAAATTTAGATTGCGGATAATTCTTTTTAAATACATCAAAGTATTCCTTAGCCTGCTCAAAGCGTTCTTTCATTTTATCGAAAGTACTGTTCATTGCCAATTGTGTTGCAGATTTCAAACGTATGTAATGAGCCTCTTCTCGATAAATAGATCCTGGATTTTCTGAAATGAAATTATCCATCGATTTCATTGAAGCTTTGAGAACGGGAAAATTGAACTCTCCTAAACGGTCGAATTGCTTCCCAATTTCAAAAGCCTTACGTTCTTTTTTGATTCCCAATTCTATAGCCATTTCGCTGGCCTGATCAAAAAATTCTGAATTTGGATAAGCATTGATAAACAATTGCAATTTAGAAAGGGCCTTGTCTGTGTCAGATTGATCTAGAGAATACTTAGGAGACATCAAATAATAACTCTTAGCCTCGTAAAACGTAGCCTGTTCTCTTTTGTCAGAAGCCGGATATGACTTAATAAATCGCTCGAATTGATAAGACGACAAATAATAAGATCTCGTTTTGAATTGGGCATCTGCAAAAAAGAATGATAAACGCTCTCCTTGTGGTTTACCCACATATTTAGGAGCGATTAATTCAAAAAGGTGTTTAGCACGAGGATAATCTTCTTCCTCATAGTAACGCATTGCGTACTCGTACATTTCTTTCGTATCGTTGTTTTTAAGCACTTTTTGGTACTCATTACACGAGGTGAAAAAAAACGCCACAAACACTATTAGCGCGAGCTTCTGAATTTGTTTTCTAAGCATCCCGCAAAATTAGGCAATATGCGGCAAAGAAAAAAGCTTAATTTCATTGCAAGCTGTCTTGATTTTTTGACGCAAAACCGAAGAAGCTTCAATAAGCGGTATACGCAGTGCTGAAGAACACAATTCAAGTTCGTTTAATACAGCTTTAATACCCGTAGGATTACCTTCAACCGATGTACAGGCGATAAGTTCTTCTAACTGATTGAACAGTTCAATACTTTTAGACCGCTCACCCTTTCTTGCAAGAGACATCATTTTCGAGAATTGATCTGGGATAGCCGCTGCTGCAACAGATATCACACCATGCGCACCTAAAAGTTCGCTGTAAACCGCTGTTGAATCATCTCCTGAAATAACAGCAAAGTTCGATGGGACCTGATCAATCAATCTAGAAAAGTGTTCTAAATCTCCGCTTGCTTCTTTTATTGCGATTACCTTATCGAGCTCATTGGCAATTCTGAGCACAGTTTCAACCTGCATATGCACTCCTGTTCTTGCAGGAACATTGTAAGCTACAATAGGCATATCAATGTGCATATTGAGGTACTGGTAGTAAGCAAACAAACCTTCTTGTGAAGGGCGAATATAATAGGGCGTTACGCACAACACGGCCTGATAGGCGTCTGTAGGTAATTCACGATATTCTTGACAAACTTGCTGAGGGTTTATTCCTCCTAAACCCAAAACCAAAGGCACTCTGCCAGAAACTTCTTCAGCGACAAATCGAGCGATTTCGACTTTCTCATTAAAAGACAACAGTGGAGTTTCTGCGGTTGTTCCGAGAACTATGAAATACTGTACTCCTTGTGCAATATTGAATTCAATGATGTTCTTTAAGGCAATGAAATCAATATTGAGATGATTGTCGTAAGGAGTTGGCAAGGCAACGCCTAAACTGTAATTTTCACTTCTAAGATTTATATGCATTCTACTGTACTAACTTTGAAATAACCGATTTAAATGTTTCAAACTCTTTGATATCACTATCAATTTCAATGTCGTTCAGTTTGTTGTTAGAAGATGAAAAACCAATTCTAATTTTCGATTTTGATTTGAGCGAAATAAGACTCAAAAGCAACGGACTTTTCTCGAAATAATTGAAGAGCAAGTCGTACTCTCTTTTTACAAAATCTTCAAAAAACTTATTATCGATAGAACCTTTCCACCCTAAATCGTCTTTTGTACAATATTGAATCCCAAAAGGAACCAATTTTTCTTCGTTCTTCTTATATCCCAAAATAAACATCTTTGACTTTGGCAAACCCAGCAATTCGCATAAATCGTACAATTTTTCAGTCTCATTAAACTGATCCATGTCAACGAGCACCGCCGCATTTTTATACTTTCCATTAAAAGCATAATTTTTTACGGTTTTACTGCTCACTTGATTCCTGAATTGCAAATATCCAGACATCCATTTTAGTGCATGAACAATCATTGCTGTGACAAATATGAAAGATTCATAGATAAAAGAAGTTGGCTTCTCATTAGTTTGTGAAATTATAAACAAATTGTTTTAAAATAGATAATTTTTAACAATTTCGATGGAATAATCAACTTTGATCGGACAACTCTTTGAGTTTATTTTCCAAATCAATTTCAGATAGCATCGGAATGTTTAGTGCCTCCGCTTTCTTCTTTTTGGCAGGACCCATCTGATCCCCAGCGATCAACAAATCAGTCTTTGAAGAAATAGACGAAACATTTTTACCTCCTAATTCCTCTATGAGCTGTTTTAATTCACTTCTACTGAAATTGGAAAAAACACCTGAGACCACAATACTTTTTCCTTCAAAAAGCTGCTTTTTTTGTACCTGATCGTTTTGAATCACCTCAAAATTTAACCCTTCTTGTTTTAGTCGCTCTATTGTTATTTGGTTGGGTTCTAATGCGAAAAACGACAATACACTTTCTGCTATTCTTGGACCGATCTCATTGATAGCAACAAGGTCGTCAAAAGTAGCCTGACTTAACTGATCTATTGATCCAAACTCCTTTGCCAGTGTTTTAGCCACAGTTTGCCCCACGTGTCTGATTCCAATACCAAATAAAACCTTAACAAAAGGTTGGTTTTTTGATTTTGACACTCCTTCGAGGAGGTTTTCTACTGATTTTTGTGCCATTCGATCTAAAACAATCAATTCTTCTGCCTTTAATTGATATAAGTCTTCTATGCGATTAATAAGACCTTCATCAACCAGTTGAGAGACCGTCTCAGACCCTAGACCGTCTATATCCATTGCGTTTCTCGAAATAAAATGCTGAATTCTACCTTTGATTTGAGGTGGACAACATTCAGTGTTTGGGCAGTAGTGTTGCGCTTCTCCTTCAATTCGAGATAGGGGTGTTTCACACTCTGGACAATGTTCAATGAAGCTTACGCGCTCGTCTCGTTCACTTTCACTTGAAACCACCGCAACAATTTTGGGGATAATTTCTCCACCCTTTTCAACATAAACCCTGTCATTAAAACACAAGCCTAACTTATCAATTTGATCTTTGTTGTGTAGGGATGCTCTTTTGACAATTGTGCCAGCCAACAGCACTGGTTCCAATTGTGCAACTGGTGTAATCGCACCAGTTCGTCCGACTTGATAGACCACATCAACTAATCTGGTAATGGCATTTTCAGATTCAAACTTATAAGCCAGGGCCCATCGCGGTGATTTAGAGGTAGCACCAAGAAGTTCTTGATCTTCCAAGGCGTTTACCTTAAGTACAATACCATCAATTTCAAAAGGTAAATTATTTTTTCGCTCAGCCCAATACGCAATAAAATCTTGAACTTCATTTAGGTTTTTGCAAGACCTGTAATGGTCAGGGATTTTAAATCCAAATGCCGCTAAAGATTCGAGAACTTCGATTTGCGTTTTGAACGGTAAGTTTTCTCCAGCTACAGCATAGGGTAAACAGGTCAGTTTTCGCTTTGCTACTTCTCCACTATCCTGCAGTTTAAGTGATCCTGAGG
This sequence comes from Flavobacteriales bacterium, assembly GCA_011525015.1. Lineage (GTDB taxonomy): Bacteria > Bacteroidota > Bacteroidia > Flavobacteriales > Flavobacteriaceae > UBA3478. The sequence continues at coordinate 57,669 of WTJC01000015.1, read as the reverse complement.
CTGTATTTCGCGGATTCATATAAGTAGCTAAACCCAAATTGCTTCGTTCGTTATTGATGCGCTCAAATTCACTTTTCTCCAGAATAACCTCTCCTCTTATTTCAAATGAAGCCGGAAAATCCCCTCTAAGCTCTAGAGGAACTGTTCTGACCGTTTTAATGTTTGCCGTAACCACATCTCCTTGAAAACCATCGCCCCTTGTTATGGCGCTACCCAGTTTGCCATTTTCATAGATTAAATTGATTGAAGCACCATCGTATTTTAGTTCACAACTAATTTCAATCTGCTCTCGACCTGTTTCATCTCTTATAGCATTTAAACAGCGTCTGTACCAGGTTTCCAGTTCTTCATAACTGTATGCGTTATCAAGAGAATACATCCTGTTAGGGTGATTCTTATTTTCAAAGTTTTTAGTTACACTCCCTCCAACGCGAACTGTTGGTGAATATTCGTCATACAATTCGGGATGAAGTCGTTCTAATTCTTCCAAGCGTTTTAGCTTCAAATCAAATTCATAATCACTGATTTCAGGTTGATCTAAAATGTAATACTTGTGATTGTGGATTTGAATTTCTTTGCGCAGCTCTTGTATTTCTTCTCTTTCTGTCATTCTCAAATATTCACTTCAATAAAACGTTTTTTTTCACTGAGGTCTTTATGAATTTCAATAGCTCCCAAAGGTTTCATTAAATCGATTAAAGCATCGAGACATTTGGGGTTGATCTCCAAAAATAGACTTCGTGTTTTTAAAGTTCCAAAATTAATGGATTGCACAATAGCCTTGTAATATTTTAAGGGATCATTATCCGGTACAAACAAGGCTGTTTCAGGTTCATAATTCAATACATTAGGGTGCATTAAAACTTTTTCTGATTCCAATACATATGGGGGGTTTGAAACAATAATGTCAAAGGTCAAATCTGACCTATAATCACCTAAGTCTTCTAGTACAAAATCAATAGGTGTTTTATGAAACTCGGCATTGTATTTAGCAACATCCAAGGCTTTTTGAGAAATGTCAACCCCAATTACTGAGGCCTTTTTAAACTGCGATTTTAAAGCTATTGCAATACAACCGCTTCCTGTACCCAAATCTAAAATCTTTAGGTTTTCGGCCCTTTTTTTTTGATGTATATCATAAATAATCCGCACTAAATCTTCAGTTTCCGGTCTGGGAATAAGCACACTTGAATTCACTTTAAAGTTCAGGTCACAAAAAAATGCTTTTTGGGTGAGGTATTGAATAGGAGTGCTTTGATTTAAAAGACTCAAGCCCTTATTAAATTTCTCCATTTGAATTGAATTTAATTCATCTTGAGGAGTGTATAAATGCACATGAGGACTCACTTGCAAATAATCTTCCAAAAAGAGCCTGTATAAGGATGAGATTTCATTTTGGTCGTATACTGAAGACATCGTTTGAGAAAACAAGACTTTGGCCGTCATCCAATTCATAAGTTATAGGCTTAGGGTCATATAAACTGAACATGTGGGGTGACCCGTATCTCCCAAAGGACGCTCTATATAGTCAAAACCAAAGTTTTGATACAAGCGTTGAGCCGCTTGCATTTGCGGCATTGTCTCAATATAGCACAAGGTATACTTATCATTTTTGGCCTCTTCAAGAACCCTTTGCATCATTAATGCCCCCATTCCCTTGCCTCTTGTTTGCGGATAGAAGTACATTTTTTGAATCTCACAGATGTGAGGTTCACAATTTAAAACAGGTCCATATCCACAACCTCCAAGAACAGTTTCGTTTTCATCTACAATTACGAAGTACTTCGCTCGGGCTAATTCCAGGTAATACTCAAATAGATTAAAGAGAAAAGGATCAGAATATGCCGTTCCTTTTTTGGGCACTTCATGTTCGATTAAAACATGTTGAATAAGGGCTCCCATTTGTTGATTATCTCTTCGTTCAATCGCCCTAATTTTCATTTTCAAGACATTTTTTATTTAGATAATACCTTTGCAGCGTGAAGATACATGAAAAATACATGAGCCGTGCAATCCAAATTGCGCAAAAAGGCCGCATTCAAAGCAGACCAAATCCATCTGTGGGATGCGTTGTAGTCCTAAACGATTGTATCTTGTCTGAGGCCCATACATCAAGCTACGGTGGAGCTCATGCAGAAGTCAACGCTCTTAAAAAAATTCCAATTGAAACTGATTTAAGTGCAGCTTCTTTATACGTGACCTTAGAACCTTGTAACCATTTTGGTAAAACTCCGCCTTGCTCTCATTACATCGTTGAAAGAGGCGTAAAAAACGTCATCGTAGGTATGGTTGACCCTAATCCCTTAGTTGCAGAAAAAGGAATAGCACATCTTCGCAAGCACGGGGTTTCGGTTCAAACGGGAGTTTTACAAAAGCAATGTCAATACCTCCACCGTCATTTTACCTGTTCAATTCTAAAGAAGAGACCCTATATACATCTAAAGTGGGCACAATCTACAGATGGTTTTATTGCCCCTAAAGCGTCTTCTCGAACTGAAGATGGTAGACCTTTTTGGATTTCAAATGCTGAAAGCAAGCAATTTGCGCATTTATTGAGAACACAATACCAAGCAATTCTCATTGGAAGCACTACCCTCTTGAGGGACAATGCCCAATTGAATGTTCGTTTGTGGAAAGGCCCTAATCCCTTACGTGTAATTTTTTGGAGTAATCCCGATGTTTCAGACTTGACTGTTTTTAAAGACAATATCCCTACACTACTGCTTTCAAAGAAGGATACAGAACATTCCAATTTCCCAGATCACATTGAAGTACAGAAGATTAAATCCGGTGAAGAGGCCATACCCTTACTTTTCGACATACTCGCCCAAAAAGGCATCCAAAGTATCTTAGTCGAAGGCGGAAGTAAAACCTTAATTTCTTTCATAGAAAGTGGCCTTTACGATGAAATTACTGTAATAGAAAATACAGCGCTCAAACTTCAAAATGGAATTAAAGCACCTGTTTTTAAAAAATCTTCAAGCGTCAACATTTTTAAAAATGGTTCAGATTTAATCAGCACCTATCATTATGGATGAAAACAAGCCTGTTTATTATACCATTTCTAAACCTTCCGAGCCGGTTTTAATCAAAATCAAAAAGAGTAAATTCTTGTCCTATGCCTATCCTGTTCAAAATGAAGCGCAATGTGAAAGCCTGCTCACCGCATTAAGAGAAGAGCACAAGAATGCAAATCACGTATGCTATGCGTATCGTTTAAAAAACAATCAAAAGCATAAATACAGTGATGACGGAGAACCTAAAAACACAGCGGGATATCCCATTTACGGACAGCTACTATCAAAAGAGTTACAAAATACCCTAATTGCGGTAGTTCGATATTTTGGAGGAGTAAAACTAGGATCAGGAGGCTTAATTCAAGCCTATAAACAAAGTGCCGCTGTTGTGTTAGAAAAGACCCCAATTATTCCCTTTGTTGAATATTCTATAGCGGAGGTACAATGTCAATTAAAAGACTACGATCGGGTCTTACATATCATCTCGAAGTTTAAGGCTCAAATCATCGAAAAAAACATAACTCAAAGTTGTAGACTGAAAGTACAGGTCAAAGAAAATGAGTTCGCAACACTTAAAGAAAGTTTAGATCAATTATACCCCACAAAAACAATCGCCCTACAGAATTAAATCCAAAAGAAACTCTGGAAGCGCTGTGGGTTTAAACAGGTCTAATTTTACGCAAACCAAAGTCACCTTTGCACTGCAGACAAGAAGATCTTCACTATTTTTTATTGTGGTTTGAAAGACGAGCTTACACCTGCCCTTTTCAATTAAACTGGTGTGTAAATTCAACTCGTCATCATATTTAGCGGGCTTTTTATAGTTGATGTCTATTGAGACTACTGGTAATCCGTACCCCTTATCTTCAAGTTCTTGATACGACATACCTCGAGCCCTTAAATATTCAATTCTTGCGATTTCAAGATAATTGATATACTCAGAGTGATGCACAATTCCCATTTGGTCGGTTTCACCATATCGCACTCTAAGTTTTGTTGTGTTTTGAAATTTAACCATGAAAAGAAACTATGTGAAAATTTTAAATATTACAAACAAAAAAAAATTTTTTTGTAAAAAATTTATCCAAATATTTGTTTCAGATTTACTGAGATAGTCAACCCTGTCTTTTTTAATCTAGGTTCAAATAAATACGCTAACTATCAATGCTTAAAAATCACCAAGATATTTGGAGAGATTGTCTTGTATTTATCAAAGACAATATACAGCCTCAAGCCTACAAAACATGGTTTGAACCTATCAATCCAGTAAATATTGAGGAAAACGTATTAAGCATTGAAGTACCGAGTAAATTTTTCTACGAATGGCTCGAGGAACATTACGTGAGTTTACTGAAAGTAGCACTAAAGAGAGAACTCGGAGAAAGTGCAAGACTCGTTTACGTCATTAAGATGTCAAGTGCTCATACTCAAGTAGAACACACAGAGCAAATACCCAGTTCAAATAAGTTTAGAGTACAGCCACAAGAAGTGGATGTTCCTATTTCCAAAAAAGATCCATCATTGAGGAATCCTTTCGTGATTCCAGGAATACGAAATATTAAAATCGATTCCCAACTTAATAACACATACACCTTTAATGGGTTTATCGAAGGAGAGTCAAACCGTCTTGCTAGATCTGCAGGTATGGCAGTTGCAAATAAACCAGGCGGTACATCTTTCAATCCTTTTTTAATTTTTGGAGGTGTAGGCCTTGGTAAAACCCACTTGGCACATGCTATTGGAATAGATATAAAGGAAAAACACCCTGAAAAGACAGTACTTTATATTTCTGCTGAAAAATTTACGCAGCAATACATTGATTCTGTTAAAAACAACACTAGAAATGACTTTATTCATTTCTACCAGTTGATCGACGTCTTGATCATTGATGATGTACAATTCTTAGCAGGTAAAAGTGGAACTCAAGACGTATTCTTTCACATTTTCAATCACTTACACCAAAACGGTAAACAAGTGATTCTCACTTCAGACAAGGCGCCAGTTGACATGCAAGACATCGAACAACGCCTTCTCTCAAGATTTAAATGGGGATTATCTGCAGAATTGCAATCACCGAATTACGATACTAGAATTACCATTCTAAAACACAAAATTTTCAAGGACGGGGTCAACATACCCGAAGAAATCATAGAATACGTCGCCAAACATGTCAAAACGAACGTCAGAGAATTAGAAGGTGCTATCATCTCTCTTATCGCTCAAGCATCGTTTAATAAAAAAGACATTACCATAGATCTAGCAAGAGTCGTGGTTGACAAGTTCGTAAAGAATACGAAAAAAGAGGTTTCCATAGATTATATCCAAAAAATGGTCGCCAATTACTTCGAAATGGACTTGGAGACGCTTCAATCAAAAACAAGAAAAAGACATATTGTTCAAGCGAGACAACTGGCGATGTACTTTTCTAAAAAATACACCAAAGCTTCTTTAGCATCTATAGGATCACACATTGGAAAAAGAGATCACGCCACTGTATTACACGCCTGTAGAACAGTTGAAAACCTATCAGATACCGATAAACAATTCAAAAAATACATAGAAGACTTGAATAAAAAATTCGTCTAATACTGATGAAAAGAAAAATTCTTGTTGTTTGTCTTGGTAATATCTGCAGATCTCCCCTAGCCCAAGGGATATTCGAATTCTACACCTCTCGAGAAGAAGTATTTGTCGATTCAGCAGCAACTTCAAATTACCATCAAGATGCAAGCCCCGATAATAGATCAATAAAAATCGGACTAAAGCACAACATCGACATCAGATCACAGCGATCACGACAAATAAAGGCCATAGACTTCACTAATTTTGATGAAATTTATGCGGTAGACCAATCCATCTTTCAAAGACTGCAGGAATTAGCTCCTGAAAAAAAGCTGCAAAAAAAGGTTAAAATGATTGATGACAGAGATGTACACGATCCTTATTACGGAGACGAAAATGATTTCGAAGCCGTATTTCAGCAATTGGATTCTTGTATTCAAAAACTGATTTAAAAATTTCATTTTGTAACTTTAAGTATGCAGCAAGGCGAACTCATACTTATACCTGTAACATTGGGTACTTCTAATCCATTAGAGGTATTGCCCATCTCAATCAGAAAAAAAATTGAACAGCTCAATCACTTCATTGTAGAAAATGAAAAAGTGAGTCGTGCTTTCATAAAATTATTGGCTCCAAATAAAAAACAAGAGTCTTTGAAATTTTTTCAACTCAACAAATACACCAGCGCCTCAGAATTACCTCAATTTTTAGAACCCTGCCGAGAAGGCATTTCTATTGGTTTAATGTCAGACGCTGGATGCCCTGGTATTGCAGATCCTGGAGCCGCAATTGTTAAAATTGCCCATCAATTAGATATCGCTGTAGTTCCTATGGTTGGGCCTACTTCTATTATTTTGACACTTATGGCGAGCGGATTAAATGGTCAGTCTTTCGCTTTTAACGGATACCTTCCTATTGACTCGGGACAGCGAAAACGAAAACTAAAAGACTTAGAACGAAGAGCAATGTCAGAAGCACAATCACAGTTATTTATGGAGACTCCGTATAGGAATAACAAATTATTTCAAGATTGTCTAAAACATCTTAATCCATTGACTTACTTAACCTTAGGTCTAAATATGACACTTTCCGATGAGTACGTCAAAACGAAAAGCGTAGCCGAATGGAAGAAAATTGAAAAGACCATTAACCTGGATAAAAAACCGTGCATCTTCGCCATAGGCAGCGAAGAATCTTATCTGTAAATTCTATTTCGATTTAACCAATTGGAATATTTTCGACTTTTTCTATTGTGTTCTCGAAGGGTTTTTGAAAAATCGTGAAAACCTGGATTTTCAATATCGGCCACAAAATAAAAATAATTATGCTCCTCAGCATTTAAGACCGCATCAATAGCCGACACGTCTGGCATTCCAATAGGGCCAGGAGGAATTCCTTTATACCGGTAAGTATTATATGGAGAATCAATAGTTAAATCCTTATATAACACTCTTTTAATTATAGTGTCTCTATCCCCTAAGGTCTCCCGCATAGCGTAAATCACTGTTGGATCAGCCTGAAGTTTTATACCGCGTCTTAATCGATTCAAATAAACACCCGCAATAGTCGGCTGTTCAATACGTTTAAGGGATTCTTTATCAACAATAGAAGCCAATGCGTAGACCTCTGAACGACTTAAACCTATCTTTTTTGCCTTAGTTCTCCTATTTTCGGTCCAAAAACTATCGTATTCTTTAGACATTTTGGTCCACAGCTGTTCGGCACTCGTATTCCAATAAAACTCGTAGGTATTAGGAATAAGCATACTGATAATCTGTTCGTAGTTCAGTTGCGATGCTTCTGATCCAGCCTTAGATTTAAATACTTCTATGATTTGTAGACTATCACATTCTAATTTAGCACCCATGTAACCCGCAAAATCTTCTATGTAATCAAGGTTGTTAAAGGTAACTTGTATAGGATTATTTTTAGATCGTAAAGTATTGATAATCTGATTATTGTTTAAACCCTTTTCAAGTATAAATCGACCTGGTTTTATGTTGGAGAAATATTTTTTTCGAGCAGCGACAAAAACAAAATCCTCGCTTCTATCAATAAAGGGTTCTAATATTCTCATCAGCGTATTTGAAGTCGTGTTTGTGGGAATAAAAACGTCTACGCTACTGCCAGTAAAACTCGTATTAGGTTTAAATATTTTTTGATAAACACTGTATGAAAGCACACTACAAAGTATTAAACCCAGTATAAGCGCATACCTAAAAACTTTAGCAATCATTTTAATTTTTTTTGAAATAAAATCTGATTTATACGATTCTTATCTTTTTCAAAAGAATGATCAGTTTGATCAGTCACTACAAGATAGTTCATTGCTTTGAAAAGAGAAACACTCGCCTTATTATCTTCAAGCACATAGGCGAATATAAAATTACAATCTAAAACCTCTCGAACATAAGATTCTATAAGTAATAAAGCTCCTTTGGCATATCCTTTTCGCCTGTAAGTCTCATCGTAAATAATAATTCCAACTCCGACAAACTTGTTAATTGGGTCAAAGTCAAAGAGGTCTATACATCCTATTTGTCCTCGATTTTCAATCTCAATGATGTATCTGAATTGCTTGGTGAGTAATATGGGTTGTTGTGCCCTTGAAATAAAATCCCGGAGTTCCTTCGCGGTAAAAGCCCGGTCAGAATCGCTTAAATGCCAATAAGCCTCGTCGTTTTCGAGTTTAAAGAGAAAATCAAAATCTAACGCCTTTACAGCTCTTACGATAAGTTCTTCTTTTCTAAACAAAATTTAAGAAAGCTTAATTTGCCCTTTGAATACAAAGGTGGCTGGACCATTTAATTGAATCTGAGTGTAACCGTTTGAATCACTTGTAAACACAACACTTAGCCTCCCTCCTTTGGCATTAAAGTAAAGAGTTGTAGCTGATGATTTTGACAAGATATGTGCTGACAAAGCGGCTGCAGTGATTCCTGTACCACAGGCAAGGGTCTCAGCCTCTACACCTCTTTCATAGGTTAAAATTTCAAAGGTGTCTTCTGATTTTTTTGAAACAAAGTTTACGTTACTCCCCTCTTTGCCATAACTGTTTCTTATTGCTTTACCTTCATTAATAACGTCAACACCAGAAAGGGTTTCTCTGAATTCGACATGATGCGGAGAACCTGTATTTACAAAACACGAATCATCACTGAGCTTGCTGTAGGTATCGACATTTTGCATGTGCAGAGAGACGTATTTTTCAAAAAGCGATGCACGGTAGACTTGATCTTTAAAAATAAATTGAGTGTGGTCAGAAATAATGCCCTGATCTTTTGCGTACTGCACTATGCACCTACCTCCATTTCCACACATTGTACTTTCTCGACCGTCCGAATTGTAATAAATCATTTCAAAATCAAAATCCGAATGCGACTTGAGAATCATAAAGCCGTCAGCCCCTATACCAAACCTGCGATCACACAACTTTTCAATAATCTCTCGAGATAATTCCTTTGACTCATTTCGAAAATCAACTAAAATAAAGTCGTTACCAGCCCCTTGATATTTAAAAAATTCCATTTTTTGATTTGAGAAATCAAAATTAAGACTAACGATTGATAATATCGGTATTAATGTCTTATTTGATCTTCATCTAAAGCACTAAAAGAAGTATCAGCACTTTTAAAAGCTTTCTTTTCAATTTTTGGCGTCTGAACCTGGTAAGATATAGCATCTTTTGAACGCACCTTATGCTTTACAAGAAAATCTCTTATCGCCTGCCTTATAAAAAAAGATACATTTTCACCTTGATCTTCTGCCAAGTGTTTCATTTGTAAATAATCTTGGGTGTTTAAATACAAATTGACTCTGGTTTTTTTCATTTCTATGCTGTTTGTCTAAATAACGCTCAAAAAAGCTAGTTAGTATCTCTAAATGACCTACTTACGGGTATTAACATACAGATATTAAACATACGTAATACATAAAGTCAACACTTATGTTGTTGTTTTCAATGACTCATCGAGTCTATTATAGAGTGTTTTTTTAGACCGCATAAGGCGTTAAATAGACGTTAAAACCTTTAGAATAAAAAATGCAATAATTTAATTTTGGGTAAAAATTAATTGGAATGAAAAAAGTATCGTTGTTTATTACCTCACTCGCATCAGCTGTTTTAGCTGTTTTTCTTTACGCTCAATTTTCAAAAAATGAAATCTCGACTACGGTTGTCGAAAAAAATGTCCAGCCTGTTTTTCAGAACGTAAGCCTGACAAAACCCGCCACAGATGCCGTAAGTGATTTTACAATTGCTGCGGAAAAAACAATCAATGCCGTAGTTCACGTTACTAACTTTCAAGAACGATCAGGTTTTAGCTTATTTGATTTTATGTACGGATCCTCAAATGGAGGATATCAAAATGAGTTCGAGGCTGGTACTGGATCTGGAGTTATTATTTCTCCAGACGGATATATAGTTACCAACACGCACGTGATTAAAAACTCGAGTAACTTAAACGTAACATTAAATAATAAAAAATCTTATAAAGCCAGTGTAGTAGGTTCAGACGCTGAATTTGACATCGCGTTGATTAAAGTTGAAACCGAAGACGACTTGCCTTTTTTGGCTTTTGGTAATTCTGATTCCGCCCAAATTGGCGAATGGGTTTTAGCTGTGGGTAATCCATTTAATTTAACATCTACAGTAACCGCAGGAATTATTTCAGCCAAAGCCAGATCACTGTCTGAGCGCAATCCTCAATCATTTATTCAAACAGATGCTGCCATCAATCCTGGAAACAGTGGAGGTGCATTAGTAAACACTAATGGTGATTTAATCGGAATTAATACCGCTATAAGCTCCAGAACGGGCAGTTATGTAGGATATTCATTTGCAGTGCCTTCAAACATTGCAAAAAAAGTAGTAGAAGACCTCTTGGAATACGGAAAAGTACAGAAAGGTATTCTGGGTATTTCAACTATGAATGAAAACAGTTCTGAAGCACTCGAACTTGGCCTAGACCAAATAGAAGGTGTTTATGTGGCAAATGTTTCCGAAGATTCTGGTGCTGAAAAAGCCGGAATTAAAGAAGGTGATATTATCAAAAAGGTCAATGGTGTAAAAATCGGGAAGTTTAGCGCACTTGTTGGTTATTTGTCTTCGAAAAGACCAGGGGAAAAAGTAAAAGTAGCTGTGGAAAGAAACGGAAATTTTCTCGAATTCGATGTAGAATTGAGTAAACTCATGACTGTAGATTTGCGCAACTTAGGCCTAAGAGTCAAAGATTTGACTGAAGAAGATCAAAAAAATTACAAGAGAAAAACAGGGGTAAAAATTGTTGCAGCTTCTCAATCCTATAGAAATTACAGTCTTGAAGGAAAGCTTCTTATCGCTATTAATGACAACGAAATAAAGGATATTAATGACGCAGAAGAACAGAGTAATGCCTTGAGAAGAAATAAAAATTACTACACGGCCTTGACGCTGATTGACCAAAACGGTGAAAAAGAACGCATCTTGTTCGACTAAGATTTAATATTTTAGCGCTTCAATCAATCACTTTGAAAACACAACAAGTCATATCATTAGTTTTTGGCCTAATTAGTTTTTCTGTATTTAGTCAATCCGATACGCAGCCAAATCAAGTGGCCTCCTCATTATATGCTCAACCTACTTCACTTGTAGATAGCTTGGCAAATCTGAGCAGCAGTTGGACCAACGAAAACGGACAAGAGTTTTTCTTTTTTAAACGTACTGAGTTTGAATCCTTAACCTCTAGCATTAAGGCAAACCTTGCCCTAGGAGAACAATCAGCGCTAAAAACAGAGGAATTACAACAAAACCTTCAAATCGCGCAAGACAGTATTACTCTTTTGCACCAGCAGTTAGATGCTATAGATAACAAGCAAGTTGAGCAAATTACTTTTTTTGGTCAAGACAGCTCGAAATCAACCTTAACCTTCATCAGTTATGGACTCTTAGCTGCAATTTTCCTGATGATTTGTTATGTTTTTTATTCGAATAACATCAAGCAGCAGCAACTTCAACGTTTACAGGATGCAAAAAAACAAGTCGAAGTAGACTTTGAACAGTATAAAAAATGGGCGCTTGACAAAGAGAAAGAATTGACTCAGCAATTATTCAAAGAAAAGCGCAAAAAGAAATCATGATTGAAATCAGACAGGGAAGTTTGGGGCTAATTGACCAGATGTCTGAATTGTTTAATCAATATCGAATTTTTTACGGTCAAAAAAATGAGCTTGAAAAGGCCAAGGATTTTCTCTTAGAGCGTTTAAAGTTTCAAGACTCCTTAATTCGCCTTGCTTTTCGCCAAGATACGGCTGTAGGTTTTATGCAGCTCTACCCCTGCTTTAGTTCAGTTCGATTACAACCCATTTATATTTTAAATGACCTTTTTGTCCATCAAAACTACCGAAACAATGGTGTCGGCTCAGCACTGATTAATGAAGCCAAATCGATTTGTATAAGTGACAATATCGCAGGGCTGCAACTTGAGACTTCAAATTTAAACAGAGCCAACGAGCTCTATAAAAAATCAGGATTCAGCTTAATTGAAGACACTAATTTTTACAGTTGGACAGCCCCATAAAAGAACACCATGAGAATAGACATCATTTCTGCAGCCCCAGAGCTTTTACAAGGCCCTTTTTCAGCCTCAATAGTCGCTAGAGCATTAAAAGCAAATCTAGCGGAAATACATATTCATGATTTGCGTGAATACGGCTTGGGAAATTACAGGCAAATTGACGATTACCAGTTTGGCGGAGGAGCTGGAATGGTTTTGATGGCAGAACCCTTAGATCAACTACTAACTGAATTGCACAAGAATAGAACCTATGACGATGTCATTTACTTAACACCTGATGGAGAAGCTTGGAATCAGGCCAGTGCAAATCGACAATCCCTTCAAAAAAATCTAATCTTGATTTGTGGACACTACAAAGGCATTGATCAAAGAATTAGAGATTTATGGGTCACAAAAGAAGTTTCAGTTGGAGATTACGTGCTTTCTGGCGGAGAAATTGCTGCCTGTATATTGGCTGATAGTATAATAAGATTGATTCCCGGTGTACTGAATAATGCAACTTCAGCCCTTGAAGACTCTTTTCAGAACAAACTTTTAGCACCTCCAGTTTATACGAGGCCTTCAAATTTTAAAGGACTTGAAGTTCCAAAGGTTTTATTGAGTGGTAATTTTAAGGAAATTGAAAAGTGGAGAGATCAAAAATCCATGGAAATCACCAAGAACAGAAGGCCTGATTTACTCAAAGAAGAATAATTTTTTGAGAATTTTGATATTGCCAATTCAAAATAAAAAACTACTTTTGCGGTCAATAAAAATTAAAGCATGGACGCTCTTATTAAGTACGTAGAAGATCAATACGTTGAAAAGAAAGATTTCCCTGAATTCAATTCTGGAGATACCATCACGGTTTACTACGAAATCAAGGAAGGTGATAAAACAAGAACTCAGTTTTTTAAAGGTGTCGTCATTCAAAAAAGAGGAAGCGGATCTACACAGACATTTACAATTCGTAAAATGTCGGGTACTGTGGGAGTGGAACGTATATTCCCATTAAACATGCCAGCACTTCAAAAAATTGAAATCAACAAGAAAGGAAAAGTTAGAAGATCGAGAATTTTCTACTTCAGAGGATTGACCGGTAAAAAAGCACGTATTAAAGAAGTGCGAGGTTAAACTCTTTTTTCAAAACATAAACCAAAGCCTTGAAGTGTATTTTTCATTTCAAGGCTTTTTTTTGAGTTGTATCTTTGCACAGCCGAAAAACAATTTATTCCAATATAATTCAACAACAAATGACAAAAATATTCTATACTAAAACTGACGAAGCACCAGCATTGGCGACACAATCTCTATTGCCGATCATCAAATCATTTACAGCATCTTCAGGAGTAAGCTTTGAATTAAAAGACATCTCATTGGCAGGTCGAATTTTAGCCTCCTTCTCTTCTTTTCTCAAACCACACCAACAAATTGAAAACGCATTAGATCAGCTTGGACAAATTGCTAAAACACCAGAGGCCAATATCATTAAACTACCGAATATTAGTGCCTCTATCCCTCAATTAAAAGCAGCGATAAAGGAACTTCAATCCAAAGGATATCAACTACCAGATTATCCAGACCAACCATTGACCGGCGAGCAAAAAGAAATCAAATCCATATACGATAAGATTAAAGGAAGTGCAGTTAATCCAGTGTTAAGAGAGGGAAATTCAGACCGAAGAGCACCAAAAGCAGTCAAAAATTTCGCCAAAAAACATCCGCACACTATGGGTGCATGGAGCAGAGATTCAAAAACAAAGGTTTTAACCATGGGACAAAACGATTTTCGCTCTAATGAAAAATCGGTTACCACAACAAAAGAGACCTCCATTAAAATCGTCCTTAAATCTTCAAGAAATAAAGAAATTATCCTCAAAGATGCCATTGGCCTTCAAAAAGGAGAAATCGTAGACGCTACAGTCATGCGAAAAGGTGCATTATTGGCATTCTTTAAAGAAGCATTTCAAGAAGCCAAAGCCTCTGATGTTTTGCTTTCTCTTCACATGAAAGCGACTATGATGAAGGTTTCTGACCCCATTATTTTTGGTCATGCCATCTATGTTTATTTCAATGAGGTATTTGACAAATACAAAGAAGAATTTGACAATATCGGATTAAATCCTAATGAGGGTCTCAATGCTATGCTCAATCGCATTGAAACCATACAAGACGTACAAACTAAGGCCAGTATTTTAGAAGACATCCAAAAGACGCTAGAAAGTCAAGCAGATTTAGCGATGGTCAATTCAGATAAAGGCATTACAAACTTCCATGTTCCTTCAGATATTATTATTGATGCATCAATGCCTGCAATGATTAGAAATTCTGGAAAAATGTGGGACAAAGAAGGAAATGAAAAAGACACCATTGCCGTAATCCCAGATAGCAGCTACGCCGGAATTTATCAGGCCACTATTGACTTTTGTAAGAAACACGGAGCTTTTGACCCTCAAACCATGGGAACCGTTCCAAACATTGGCTTGATGGCACAAAAAGCTGAAGAATACGGATCTCATGACAAAACCTTTGAAATCCCTGAGGACGGTGAGGTTCAAGTAGTCAACAATCAATCGGGAGAAGTTTTAATTTCACATCAAGTGGAGCAAGGTGATATTTGGAGAATGTGTCAAGTAAAAGATGCACCAATCAAAAACTGGATAGAACTCGCCATTAAAAGATCGACTTTAAGTGAAACTCCTGCCGTTTTTTGGTTAGACGAAAAAAGAGCCCACGACCGAGAACTCATCAAAAAAATCTCGAACTACAGCAATGAAATTGAAGCCGCACCTATGGACATTCAAATCATGTCTCCAATGCAAGCGACAGCCTTCACTCTTGAGCGATTGAGAAAAGGAGAAAACACAATTTCAGTTACCGGAAATGTGTTGAGAGATTATTTAACCGATTTGTTTCCGATTTTAGAACTCGGAACCTCAGCCAAAATGTTATCTATCGTTCCTCTTATGAATGGCGGTGGACTATTTGAAACTGGAGCTGGTGGATCTGCCCCTAAGCACGTAGAACAATTTTTACACGAAGGCCATCTGCGCTGGGATTCTTTAGGAGAATTTTTAGCGCTTGAAGTTGCTCTTGAACACGAAGCCCAGAAAAATGATGACCACAGACTTGGAGTCTTGTCTGAGTCTTTAGGCAAAGCCATAGAGAAGTTGCTTGAAAACAACAAGAGTCCGCAGCGAAATGTTGGAGAACTCGACAATAGAGGTTCGCACTTTTATTTGGCCTTATTTTGGGCAGAAGCCTTAGCCACACAAGATAAAGATGAGAGCTTGAGTACGGAATTTAAGACAGTATTTGATAAGTTATCTCAAAACGAATCACAAATCATCAGTGAAATTAACGCCGCACAAGGACAGAATTGTTCTATTGACGGTTATTATTGGCCTATCAATGATAAAACAAGAGATTTGATGAGACCAAGTTCACTGTTTAATGAGATCATTGACCATATGTAATTCATGAAATCTTTAAAATATATATTCGTCTTAATTCTAGTTCTGGCTTGCGAAGAGGTTGTAGAAATCGATCTTCCGAACACCAATCCCGCCCTAGTTGTTGACGGATTTATAAAGATTTCAAAAGATAATGCAGACGTTGCGAGCGGTATAATACTATCCAAAACAAATGGTTTTTATGATACCCAGATAGAATATGTCGGCAGTGCTACAGTTCGCATTGTAGATTTAGAACAAAACACCTCCTACGAAATTAGCCAATCGACTACAGGAGTTTATGATATAGGTTTCCCGGTATTTGAAGTAGATAAAGCTTATGAACTCCAGATTACCTACCAAGGTGAAACTTACAGCTCTACCTCTACCTATATTCCGACGGCCTCTATTAAGGATATCGAAATAAGCGGAGAGAGTCTGTTTGACGAAGAACAAACCTTATTAGTAGTCAATTTGACCGATCCGCCAAAAGAAAGAAACTTTTATTTGGCAGATTTTTCCTTTGGAAACTTAGCTGTAATACAAGACGAATTTTATGAAAACCAAGAAGTTGCATTTCCTTATTTCTTAGAGCAAAAGGACTTAACCGAACTTGAAGTTACTATTACTGGCATCGATAGGAATTTCTTTATCTATCTTACCCAACTCATTGATCAATCCTCAGATAACGGAAACTCAAGAGGAAATCCTTTTGGAACTCCTCCTTCTGAATTAACAGGTAATATTCGAAATAACACCAACCCAGAGCAACAAGTCTATGGCTATTTTTCAATCAGTCAATTTGATGCTGAAATCATAGAATTTACCAACGAATGAAAAAGCGTCTTTTCATAGGAATTTGTTTGCTATTCATTGGGGTTATTCAAGCTCAAGAATCAAAGCTTCGACTTGATGTCAGTATTGTTGACCAGACAAGCAAACCTATTCTAGGGGTAAGTGTTTATTTCAAAGAACTAAAGATTGGAGGATACACCGATGAAAATGGCAAAACATTCATCGAGGCCCCTAAAGGAAGATACGAGCTGATCATTGAATCCTTAGGATATGAAAATCTCAATCAAAAAATCAATCTCAACCAAGATTTGAGCCTGAACTTTACCTTAAACGAACAAATAGAAACCTTAGACGAGGTCGTAGTTGAAGGTAATCTTGAGCTTTTCGATCCACAGATGAGCGTGGAAACCATAGATTACGGAATTATAAAGAGAACACCTGCTGTTCTAGGGGAATCTGATCTCATTCAGTCTTTAATTCTATTACCTGGAATTACAGATGCAGGAGAATCCACTGGAGGTTTCAACGTAAGAGGCGGAGCTGCAGATCAAAATTTAATATTAATTGACAAGGTTCCAATTTTTTATGCCTCTCACCTCTTTGGCCTTTTCTCCATATTTAATACTGAAATTATAGACGAAGTCAAGCTTTTTAAAGGAGGTATTCCTGCAAATTACGGCGGTAGAATTTCATCAGTATTGGATGTAAAGCAAAAAAGTCCTGACAAATCAGATACGCGCTTTAGAGCAGGTATTGGGATATTGGCCTCTAATGCGGTTTTAGAAACTCCTTTAGTCTCAGACAAAACCTCATTATTATTAGGAGCTCGTAGTTCTTATGCGCACTGGTTTCTGCCCTTACTCGACATTGAAAATAAAGCGTATTTCTACGATTTTAACGCCAAAATAGAAACCAAAATAAATGACAATAATCGTTTATCTATATCCTCCTACTACGGTAGAGACTATTTTAATATCAGCAATAGTTTCATCAATGCCTATGGAAATCAACTCATTGGTTTGCAGTGGGACCATGAAAATGACAAGGGTAAAAAAACACGGTTAAATCTCTATCAATCTAACTTGTACTATGACTTAGAATTGGATTTCGTTGGATTTAAATGGGATTCTGGTGTTAACACCTTTTCTGTTCAGTACGATGAAGAATTTTTTCTAAGCGAAAATGCCAAAATGAACATTGGTGTTTCGCATAATGAATATGTGTTTGATCCTGGTAGCATCCGACCAAACCGCAGTGATTCTCAAATCGTAGAAAATCAATTAGCGAAGAAATACGCCTCTGAATCTGCTGCCTATATGGCTGTGGAGCATACGATTTCCAACACCATTAAAGCGAATTACGGACTTAGATTCAGTTATTTCGATCGAAAAAAACAAAACGCTTGGTTTGTTTATGACAATGATGAACCTTTATTATACGACAGTAATTTTCGTCGTTATATAGAAGCAGAGGCCATTGATACCCTAAATCAAAAAGGGGAAGGCTCATTAAAAAAATTCTACAATTTAGAACCTAGACTTGGAGTTTCTATAAAAACTTCTGAAAACAGCTCTTTAAAGGCAAGTGCAACCCGTATCGTGCAATACCTGCATCTTTTGAGCAATGCTAATGCACCTACACCTCTTGATGTATGGGCCCCATCTGGTCCTTTTATCGATCCACAGATTGGGATACAATACGCCTTTGGGTACAACAATAAAGCCTTCAAAAAAGCTCTTGACTTCAGTGTTGAAACCTACTATAAAACCGTAGATAATCGAATAGACTATATAGACGGGGCTGAGCTTATTGCAAATGATGCGGTTGAACGAATTATTCTTTCAGGTATTTCCAGGGCCTATGGTGTAGAATTGTTATTAGAAAAACGAAGAGCAAATGAACGTTTTAATGGGTGGATTGGCTATACCTTGTCGAAATCAGAGCAATTAACTACAGGAAGAGACAAAGGGACAACAGAAGGTGCAGAAATTGAAAAAGGAATCAATAATGGAGAGTGGTACCCTACTCCATATGATAGACGACATGAATTAGAAATCTCAGGTCAATACAAACTCTCAGAACGCATCAATCTTTCAGGAAATTTTGTACTGAGATCAGGTCTACCTTCAAATTTTCCTAACGCCAAGTTCAGCTTTCAAAACCTGACCATACCCGTTTTTGGCGGACGTAACCAAGATCGTTTACCTGCATATCATCGATTGGATTTCGGTCTTGAGCTCAAAAGAAAGAAAAACAAAAATGATATCGACCGCTTTTGGAGATTTTCAATTTACAATGTCTATAATCGCATGAACGCATTTTCAATCGGATTTAGACGAAATGTAGAAACCAGTGCAAATGAAGCCATACAAACCTCAGTTTTCGGAATCATACCCTCGGTTTCATATAATATAAGCTTCTAACCCAATAACAGGAAGCCTAATAAGATGACACATAAGGCCACTATACCTTGTAGTAATGTCGCTATAGAATGAGCTTTCAAGGCATTACTCGTATTCAAATCTCCAAATTTAGAGACAACCCAAAAATAAGAGTCATTGACGTGAGAAAAGGTCATAGCACCGGCTCCAATACTTAATACCACAAAGGTTTTAGACAATTCAGTATCCAATCCCAAAGAAGGTAAAAGAGAAACAGCTAGTGATGAGGTCGTTAAAATAGCTACTGTAGACGAGCCCTGAAGTGACTTAAAAAACGCAGAGACTCCAAATATTAAAAGCAATCCCATTAAAGGAGAAAAGCCTGAAAACAATTCAGAATTGACTTCAAGACCTTGTCCTATAACAGCACCAAAAGCTCCTCCAACTCCAGTAACTAACAAGACTGGACCTGCTTTTTGAAAGGCGGTTTCAACCCAATTAAGGCGCTGTTGTGCGTCTTCACCCCTAGCCAACCAAATGATCCATAAAACACCAATAAATAAAGCAATAATAGGATTACCTATAAATTGAATGAGTTGCATTATTGCCAATTCATTACTTTCGAATCGAAGCGATAGCACCCCTAAGGCAATTAAAAATAATGGAACTAATATGGGTCCAACACCAGCCAATGAAGGTGTTATAGTCGATACGTTTTCAATAGACTCCTGATGTTCGCTCTTGTCTTTCTGATTCACGGCATACCAATATCCGGTCAAACTTGTAATCAATCCGATAAGAAGCCCTCCTAACATCACCTGTATAAAATTAGCCTCTATAAGACTAATAGCAGCCAACGGACCAGGTGTTGGGGGAACAAAAACGTGTGCAGCATACAATCCTGTTGAGAGTGCCACAATTAAAACGGTTTTATTCAAGCGATATCTATTGGCAATATTCTTAATCAGTGAGGATAAGACAATGAAGCCCGAATCACAGAAAACCGGAATAGCAATAATAAATCCAGCCAAATTCGTTATTAAAGCCGTTTTTTTCTGGCTTTTTTTCTTGCCGTCAAGCAAATGCACAATTAGGGCTTCTCCCAATCCCATTTTTT
This sequence comes from Flavobacteriales bacterium, assembly GCA_011525015.1. GTDB lineage: Bacteria > Bacteroidota > Bacteroidia > Flavobacteriales > Flavobacteriaceae > UBA3478. The sequence goes on along the minus strand of WTJC01000015.1, from coordinate 37,812 downwards.
CTAAGAAAACACCAATAATGGTTCCAAAGGCAATGATCAAACCTATGGATCCTAAGGTTTTTGAAAATCCTTTAGTAATAACTTCTATCGTTTCAGCAGCACTGAGTTTGAAAATTTGAGCCACAAATAGAGATGCTATAAATAAAACCACCACTGGGTTCCATTTTAAACGAACAATACCAAATACGATAAAGAAAATACAGAGTACAAGAAGAAAAATCATAAGTAGTGATCAGTGTTGAAACTGAAAAATACTAAAAGCCTAGAAATTCTTGTAATAAAACCTTAAGCTCGAGAGCTCTAATTACTTGGAGAAGAGACAATATTTTGCACCCTTACTTGCACCATTGCGTTTATAGCTTCAGCATTTTGATTGGTGTATTCAGCTGTTTCAATACTAAGAATTGAGCCTACAGCAAGGTTGGGATACTTAATTTGCGCCTGCTGTTGCGATAGCTCTATGCGAATCAATTCTTCACCCGAGCTACTTTGAACAAAAGGTTTCACATTTGAGTGATTAGACATATCGAAATATGAATTGAGCACCTCTTCGGATACATTAGAGCTTTCGTACAACATCACATCGTCGGATTTTCTAAAATACAAACCGTTTGACTCACAGTCTACAGCTGAACTATTGTCTAAACAAGAATCAAAATTCCAATCATCTGAAAATTTTATGCTACCCTCTGGTGCATTGACGACTTTTACATAACGAATACGCTCCCAGGTGCGATAGGGTTTATTGCAAACGATAAAAGGAACAATCTCAGTGGGGAATTCTTCATTAAAATCAATAACTAAGGTATCAAGTGCCAACCAATTTCTTCCGTAGTCACGTCTTTCTTCTAACTCACAGGTTTTGTCTTCATATCCAAAAAAAGCATCGTCTAAGCCTTGTTTTTGAAGATATTCTCTTTTGGCTGTAATGACCAGATTAAAACGTTGAACTTCCTCTTCACTTTCATCTGAAGGCAGATCGGAACCCTTAGTGCAGGCAAGGAATACAGAAAAACAAAATAACCCTAGAGAGATGTTACGCCAATGATACACTTTTAATTTTGTTTAATTAAATATTAAAAAGAATAAACAAAAATAAGAAATTTAAATGGAAAGCTTATCTAAAGCTTTTTTCAATGCAACCGACAATAAGGCAGGCGCCTCTCTCATATTGCGTTCTAATGTCCAATTAGGATTAGAAATTTCACAGGCCAGGCTAAAACCATTGATATCAGTAGAAATTTTACCAAAAAAACCAAGAAGCGGTAAACTATGACGATCACAAAACTTTATAACATGACTCACCCATTTACCTTGTAAACTTTGGCCATCATAATGCCCCTCTCCAGTTATGACAGCATCAATCTTACAATTGTGAACAAGCTGTTCAAGTCCGATTAAATCCATCATAAAATCTCCGCCTTTGAGAAGTTTGGCATTTAAAAATGTCAGCAGACCATAACCTATTCCTCCTGCTGCACCTGCACCTTTTTCTGATTTTTCACTTAACGCTAAATTCTGATTTTCAGCTACTTGATTTAGATTGCTTAATCCATTTTCCAAAGCGATTAATTCGCCAGCTTGAAGACCTTTTTGAGGCCCGTATACCGCAGTCGCACCTGTTTCTCCTAAAAGTGGATTTCCAACATCACAAATGCCGTAAAATTCTATTTCTGGAAACGCTTTGGGAATAATTCGTTTGATCTTAATCAGATTGGCAGCAATAGGCTTTAAAGGATTGTTGTTGTGGTCTAAAAACTCAAACCCTAGAGCCGATAATATCCCTATACCCCCGTCATTCGTGGCGCTTCCTCCAAGACCGATATAAATTTTTTTAGCTCCCAGCTCCATTGCTTTTTTAAGTTCCAATCCCGTTCCATAAGACGAAGAATACTGGGGGTTTCTCTGATTTAAAGGTATTTGATGTAAACCACTTGACTTAGCCACCTCTATATAGGCGTTTCGGCCATGAATTAAAATCTCGCTTTGAATGGGTTTACCCAAAGCGTTTAAAGTGTCTAATGGTATTTTCTTTGCTGCTTTCTGATTGTTTGCGATAGCGTCTAAAAATCCGTCTCCCCCATCAGAAATAAGGTAGGCATGCGTATTCGCGTCTTCGTATTTTTCTTTTATCGCCTTAATACACAAATCAATAATCTCAGCAGAACTTAAAGACTCCTTAAATTTGTCAGGGATGATGAGAATATTTTTCAACCTTTAAAAACGATTTTAATGCAAATTTCAGATAAAATATTACACGGACTTAAAACATTAGCAAGAACGATAATTTTCATGATACTTGCTCCCATTGTTTTGTCCCAAGCATTTAAAAACACTGGGCATCCTATGTTTATACCTGTGCTCATTGTGGGCATCATCCTTTTTTTATTAGCCCTTTACTTTGGATTTAAGGGTGTCAATCGAATTGTCAAAGGAATATTTGACAAGGACTAATCCTTTTTAGCCAAAGACCATTTTTCGTAGCATTTCTGATAATCTATTGAAATTGCTGCTTTTTGAGTATTTATTACGCCTTGAGAGAAAGCGATCTGTAGAATATTTTCAATCAAATAATCTTCGTATTCTTCATAGGGATCGTAGACGCGTTTCAAAGACATATCAAAAAGTCTTGCGGTCGTTTGATAGATAAACGCTCTAAGACCATTTCTGTACTCTTTGACCACGTCAAATGCGCTTATTCCCGTTTGTCTGTAGATCAGACGAATCAAAATTCTTCCCTCTGACCTGGTCAATTCTTTTAAATCTGCAGTAAGCTCCTCAGCTAAAAACTTTTCTAATTTTCGAGTATAAGCTCTTTTTTTAGACTTTCTGCGAATTTGATTTAAACGATTGTCTAAACTGTCTAACCGATTTGCAGCCATCTCTGCATAAGGATAAACCTTTAACACCCTTCTACGAGTAACGTAATAGCGATACCACTCTTCTCTGGATTTAAACTTTGGTAATGAAAATAATTCTACCTCGTCTAAATTGATGGCATCGACAAAGGTAGAGTCTTGGCCAGCAACTCGTATTTTATAATTCTCCTGTGCTTGAATTTCAGTCAAACCTATCACAAAGAGCAAAAAATAAAGTAAACAAGATTTTGGAACGATTCTCATAAACAAATCACACAATACATATTTTCTACAAAGAAAAACCATTATATCTTAGCGAAGTTATTTAAAATGTTAAGTCCATGACGAAATCACAGATTCTAAATAAATCCGCGCTAACCTTTTTTGAAAAATACCTCAATAATGCTTCTCCAACAGGATATGAGGTTCAAGGTCAAAAATTATGGATGGATTACCTCAAACCCTATGTAGATGAGTTTATTACCGATACCTACGGAACAGCCGTTGGGGTAATAAATCCAAAAGCAGACTACAAAGTGGTTATCGAAGGGCATTCAGACGAGATTTCATGGTATGTGAATTACATCTCTGACAATGGGCTTATTTATGTCATTAGAAATGGCGGTAGTGATCATATCATTGCGCCATCAAAATGGGTGAACATTCACACCAGCAAAGGAATCGTCAAAGGTATTTTTGGATGGCCAGCAATCCACACCCGTAAAGATGGTAAAGAAGACACTCCAAAACTCGACAACATATTTATAGATGTAGGAGCTAAAGACAAAGAAGAAGTTGAGAAAATGGGAGTACATGTGGGATGTGTCATCACCTATCCAGATAATTTTCAAATACTCAATAAAGACAAATACACCTGTAGAGCAATCGACAATAGAGCTGGCGGATTCATGATTGCACAGGTGGCAAGGCTGCTGAAAGAAAACAAGAAAGAATTACCATTTGGATTGTATATCACCAACTCTGTTCAAGAGGAAATTGGACTAAGAGGAGCTGAAATGATTACCCAGCGCATCAAACCTAATGTAGCTATCGTAACAGATGTTTGTCACGACACCTCAACTCCGATGATTAATGTTAAGCGAGAAGGAGAAATCAAAATAGGAAAAGGTCCAGTGATCTCTTATGCACCCGCAATTCAACACAATTTAAGAGACCTGATCATTTCTACTGCCGAAAAAGAGAAAATACCTTTTCAAAGACTAGCCTCTTCTAGGTATACCGGAACTGACACAGACGCCTTTGCTTACAGTAACGGGGGCGTAGCCTCAGCTTTGATTTCTTTACCTCTTAGGTATATGCATACTACAGTTGAAACCGTTCACAGTGATGATGTTGCCAATGTCATTAAATTGATTTATAACACTGTATTGAATATTAAAGCCGGTGAGGATTTTTCTTATTTCAGCTAATTCTAAGCGGTAATAAAACGTTGAATTCCTTCTATATCTGCGCAAGAATATGCTTTTTGCTCTCCCGATTGCATATTCTTAAGCACAACACGATCTTCGGTCATTTCTTGTGATCCGATCATTATGGCAATGGCTGCGTTTTTCTTATCGACATATTTGAACTGCTTTTGAAGTTTAGCAGCGTACGGGTAGCAGTCGATAACAAGATTTCGCTCTCGTAATTGCTGGGCTAACTTTAAGGACTTCAGCATTTCTTGAGCTCCGAAATTTAAAACCACAGCATCTACTTTTTGATCTAAGGCTACAGGGAAAAGCCCAAGTTCCTCAAGGACAAGTGCGATTCGGTCTAATCCAAATGAAATGCCAACACCACTCATGTTCTTTAGACCAAATGGAGCCGTAAGGTCGTCATAGCGGCCTCCTCCTCCAATTGAACCGATTTTCACCTCTTTCGGTGCGGTAACTTCAATTATAGTTCCCGTATAATAATTTAGACCCCTGGCCAGGGTGATGTCAAAAATGAGTTCTGAGGATTTTAATCCCAATTGAGAGACTTGTTCAAAGACAAAAGAAAGTTCTTCTAATCCTTCTTTGCCAATAGATGAGCTGCCCAACAATTCATTTAGATAGGCCACTTGTTTTTTCCAATCTCCACTCAATTCTAAGAAAGGCCTGATCGACTCTACCACATCAGCGCTGAATCCTTTTGAGTTCAATTCGTTTAAAACCCCATCTTTCCCAATTTTATCTAATTTGTCTAAACTGACTGTGAAATCGATTAAACGGTCAGAAATTTGTAAGATATCTGCAATTCCAGCTAGAATTTTTCGGTTATTTATTCTGATGCCCGTCCCTGAAATATTCAAGTCATTGAACACCCCGTCATAAAGCATGATGAACTCGACTTCCTGAACCAGTGAATCAGAACCAATCGCATCTGCATCACACTGAAAAAACTCTCTAAACCTTCCTTTTTGTGGACGATCTGCGCGCCACACAGGTTGAATTTGATAGCGTTTAAATGGCATGACCAATTCGTTTTGATTCATAACCACAAAACGAGCGAAAGGCACAGTCAAATCATAGCGTAAGGCTTTAGAAGAAATTTGAGGTGTAAGGGCAGTACTCGTTGTTTCAGCTAAGCTTGCAGTATCAATTTTTCCCAAGTAATCTCCCGAATTGAGTATTTTAAAAATCAAACGATCACCTTCTTCACCGTATTTACCCATTAGGGTGCTCAAGTTTTCTAGAGAGGGTGTTTCGATTTGTTCAAATCCAAAACGCTCGAAATGAGTTTCAATAGTACGAATAATGTACTTCCTTCTAGAGAGTTCTTTAGGAGTAAAGTCTCTAGTACCTTTTGGAAGTGAAGGTTTCTGTGCCATTTTTTGGTATTAATTATCAATCAAATCAGCAAACCACTCGTACAATTCACCTTTGGTAATGTTTGCCCCTTTTTCAATAAGTTCAAATTTATCCAAATTTGGGTTATCACTGTACTTTTTTGTCGCAGTTAAATACTCAACAGCATCATCTTGATAATTCTTTTTAAACCACTCAAAGCCAGAAGCTGTACTTAGATCAATTCTTGGGTTAAACACTTTTATAGCAATTAAGTGCATAGCATCAGCCTCGAGCTTAAATAAATGTATGTGTTGAGCCGAAATTTGCTCTAAGTATTTCAAACTGCTCAAAACGCCTTTCCAAATTAAATCACTAAACTCATCTAAATGCGCATCGACCTGATCTAAACGCGATTCCTTATACTCAGCCCACATGTCCGAAGTGATCCCCTGTACGGACAAATAATTGATGAATTCGTCTGATAATGATTCGAATTGTTCTGTTGTTAGTCTTCTGTATTTCATATAAAAAAAGGGGCTCTAGAGCCCCTTAAACATAAAAATAAATTTATTTATTTGGCTTCTGGTACAACCTCGAAATTCAAGTTTGCCATAACCTCTCGGTGTAAACGCACTTGAGCAGTATATGAACCCGTTCTTTTTACAGAACCTCCCTGTACCAAAATATATTTTTTGTCAATTGTTTCATTTTGTTTTGACAAGGCGTCAGCTAAATCAATACTACCCACTGAACCGAAAAGCTTATCACCAGTACCAACTTTTGCAAAAATCTTAAGTGATAATTGATTGATTCTATCAGCGACTTCTTGCGCATCGGCAATCAACTTCGCTTCCTTGTGAGCGCGTTGCTTTAAATTTTCTGCATGTACTTTTTTAGCAGAGGCAGTAGCTAGGACAGCCAAACCTTGTGGGATTAGAAAGTTTCTTCCATACCCATTCTTTACCTCAACGATATCATCTTTGAACCCGAGGTTTTGTACGTCTGATTTTAATATAATTTCCATAGTACGCTCTGTATTATTTTAACATGTCGCCTACATAAGGCATAAGTGCCAAATGTCTTGCTCTTTTAATTGCTTGTGAAACTTTTCTCTGGTATTTCAATGAAGTACCTGTCAATCTTCGTGGTAAAATTTTACCCTGCTCATTAACCAATTTCATCAAAAAGTCTGGATCTTTATAATCGATATACTTGATTCCTGACTTTTGAAAACGACAGTATTTTTTCTGTTTTTGAGTATCTATTTTAAGCGGTGTTAAATATCTGATTTCACCGTCTTTTTTTCCTTTAGCTTGTTGATCTAATGTTGACATAATTAAGCAGTTTTATTCTTTTTTCTTCTTTTTTCAGCCCACTCCACTGCGTACTTGTCTAGCTTTACAGTTAAATAGCGCATGACTCTTTCATCTCTTCTGTACTCCAATTCGAAATCAGTGACTACATCTGCAGATCCGGTGAATTCAAATAAGTGATAAAATCCACTTTTTTTGTTTTGGATTGGATAGGCCAACTTCTTGAGCCCCCAATCTTCTTTCGCAACCATTGAGCAACCTTTTCCTTTGAGAAAGTCCTCAAACTTTTTTACTGTTTCCTCTATCTGGGTTTCTGATAGAACGGGATTAAGTATGAAAACAGTTTCATAATTATTCATAATATTGTTTTTAAAATGAGTGCAAAATTAACAAAAAGATATCAGATATTGAAATAAAAATCTTCTCATTCATTTATACTTTTTTTTAAATCTTTGCGTTATAGTTTTTATAACCCTATAAACAACTTGACTAAAGGGCTGCAAAGGCAGCTTTGAAGTCTGAAAAAGTAGAGACCATGAAATTAAAAACTATTATTGTTGACGATTCAACTATGCAGAGAATGGCAATTTCCAAACTCGTAAGCAAACACCCACAATTGAATCTGATTGCAGAATACAGCAATGCGATTGAAGCGAGGAATGCGCTTAAGAATTATGAGATTGACCTTATATTCTTAGATATCGAAATGCCTATCATCAATGGATTCGATTTACTCGAAGCTCTCGACAACCCACCACAAGTCGTTTTAATCACTGGTAAAACAGACTATGCCCTCAAAGCATTTGATTATGACGTTACCGATTACCTACACAAACCAATTACCCCGACACGTTTTGACGCTTCTGTTCGAAGAGTTGTTGCCAGAGTTCAAAGCAACACCATCAACGAAGAAAATGAAGAGCACATCTTTGTCAAAAGCAACTTAAAGAAAAAGAAGGTATTCTTAAATCAAATCAAATGGGTTGAAGCCCTTGGAGATTACATTAAGTTGGTTACTGATGAATCTAATGTGGTGATTTTATCTACGATGAAAGCATTTGAGAGACAGTTGCCCGCAGATAAATTCTTGAGAATTCACAAGTCTTACATCGTTAATTTAGATCGTATACAACGCTTCAACTCAAAAAATGTAGAGATTGAAAATCACTCCATCCCACTGAGTAGAAACAAGAAAGTTGCACTAACTGAAGCACTGACCAGTATTTAAATATGGTCTACATGATAGGCTAAACGAACGCCTTGAAAATTTCCAACAGCGTTAAAAGAGTGTTCCATTCTTTTGAGCTGCTTGCGAAGTTCCAATAAGTTCCGTTCGGTCTGTATCTTGATAATTATATTTTGCAAATACCAGTTCCTGATGCGACTAACTGCAGGTGCCTGAGGACCTAGCACCTTAATTCCTGGAATGCGTTTATAGGCAGAAACGAGATATTGAGCCGCCCTGAGATTCGTTTCAAAATTTTTCGATTTGGTTTGAATTCGAATGATTTTGACATGAGGAGGATACTGAAACTGTGCACGTTCGTTTCGTTCAGAATCAGTTATCGCATTAAAGTTGTAATCCACCACCCATTGAAGTACAGGATGATGTGGATCAAAACTTTGCGCATACAACATTGCATCTCCTTGTACAGAATGACTTCTTCCTGCCCTACCCGCCAATTGAATCAACCTTTGAAAGGCCCATTCATGCGCTCTATAGTCTTGATAAAACAATAATTGATCGACGTTAACAACAGCGACCAAGCCTACGTTTAAAAAATCAATTCCTCTACTTAAAACTTGTGTGCCTACAAGCATGTGAATTTCCTTATTATTAAAAGCTTCAATGATGCTCAGGCCTGTGTCTTTTCTTGAACTGCTCGAACGATCAAAACGCTTAATAATATATTCGGGATACAATTCTTGGAGTTGCATCTGTATTTGCTCTACTCCTACACCTTTGTGGTCTAATTGATCAGATTTACACACCGAACAGGTTCTTTTAATGCCCTCTTCAAATCCACAATAATGACAAATTAGAGCTTGTCGATGTTGATACAGGGTTAATTTAACATCACAGTTAGGACATTCAGGGCTATGTCCACAGCTATTGCACTGCATCAAACTCGCGTATCCTTTTCTGTTTTGAAAAAAAAGAATTTGATTTCCGTTGCCTAAAACCTCGTCAACCTTGCTTAATAATTCTTTCGAAAATACCCCTTGCATTTGCTTCTTCTTATAAGCATTCTTTAAATCAACTAAATGAATACTCGTCCTTGCTCGACTGCTGTAGGATGCATCTAAACTAACCTTAGTAAACTTATTTTGACGTTCATCTTTATGATTTGCATTCCAAAAAACATCAAAAGAAGGAGTAGCCGTACCGAGCAAGGTAGAGGCATTCATCATTTTAGACAGATACAGCGCAGCGTCTCTCGCATGGTACCTGGGTGAAGGATCTTGTTGTTTGTAGGACTGCTCATGTTCTTCATCTACAATAATCAAGCCCAAGTTTTGAAATGGCAGAAAAAGTGAAGATCTCGTGCCTATCACAATAAATGCCTGGTCTGAGGTGTTAATAGTTTTCCAGATCTCTACCAGTTCTGATGAACCTCTTTTAGAATTATAGAGTAAACATTGATTGGGAAAGCGTTTTTCAAATCTCGAAAATAATTCGGTCGAAAGGCTCAATTCAGGCGTGAGAATTAAAACATGTTGTTTGTTTTGTAAAAACCGCTCTGCCAACTGCATATAAACAATACTTTTACCTGACCCTGAAACGGCTTGAAATAAGACGTTTCGTTTTTGATCAAAGGCCGAGAGGATTTGAGTATAGGCTTGTTCTTGAGGAGGCGTTAATTCAAATAGAAATTCAGCTTTACTTTCATTGGTTAAAATTCTTGATTTTTCTACTTCTTCGATGTAGAATATATTTTTCTTTACCAGTTGTTTTAATACGCTTCTTGAAGTTCCAGCTGCTTTGAGAAGATTCTTCACAGGTATTTGATCGCCATCACGCCTCAACTGAAAAAAAGACATCAATAGACTTCGTTGAGCAGGTGCACGATGCACGATATCAAGATAAGAACTGAGTTCTTTTTCATCTTGAAGACCTACAACTTCTTCAAATTTGAGCTTGTACTTATCGACTACGATATCTTTTCGTTCAATAAGATCCTGCTCTATTAATTTTGTGGCAATTTTTATAGGATTTTTTACTTCTAAAAACTGCGCGATGTCACCTAAGCTGAGTTCGGTTTTCTCTAAAGCTTCACAAAGCAAATACGATTTTTCATCAAGTTGACTTATAGCCCTCCAGTCTGGATTTTTCAACTTCATTATCGTTTGATTCTCTAGCAGCAATGCAGAGGGTAAGGCAGCTTTCATTACCTCTCCTATTGCGCTCATATAATATTGAGCAATCCACAACCAAAATCGCATATGCACCACTTCTAAAATAGGTGCGGTATCTATGATATTCTCTATGGTTTTTATCTCATAATCAGGCTTTTCCTCATGTATCTTAGTGACTAAGGCCGTGTATTTTTTATGTCGACCAAAGGGCACCTCAACGCGACAGCCAACTTGTAACTGCTGATCTTCTATTGCATAGGTATATGTGCGATCCAGGGCCAGAGGAAGAATTACTTCAATATACCTGCTCATACCTCAGTTAATCAAATAGTTGTAGATTTCTTAGCGCTTCGTTTCAGGCTGGTCAAAGACGCATTTAACTCAAATCCGAGGAGTATTACATTTGAGTTCAACCATATAAACAGCATTAAAATCAAAAGCCCACCAAGTGCTCCATAGAGTTCATTATAAGAGGCGAATTTTTCTACGTAAACACTAAATCCCCATGAGGTGAAATAGAATAGCACCGTAGTCATCAAGGCTCCTGGAGAAAAAAAGCGAATTTTTCTACCCTCAACGGTACCAAAAAAGTACAACAAGGAAATGGCGAAATAAGTCAAGCCCGCAAAAAATACATTTTTGGCGAGTAAATCCCAAAAGTTAATCTGATACTCCTCATTTACCCCTAACTCGGTAAAATAATTCGTCGCCTGTTTGACAAAATAAAATTCCACGTAGAAAAAAGTGATGGCCGAAATGATTACTAGTAATGAAAGTATTAATCCAACCATTAAAGCATAGGCGTACTGCTTGAAAAAGTTTCGACTCAAGGCCACGTGATACGAATACTCAAAACCGCTAAATATGGCATTTACACCATTTGCCACCAAAAAAATAGACAACAAAAAAGAAGATGAAAGCACCCCTCCCTTTTTTTGATCTTTCAACTGAGCGTAAATGTCTCCGAAATATTCACTTGTTGCATCGGGAAGAAAGGATTCTAAAAAAAGTAAAAATTGCAAATCAAAGTCCTGGTTTTCTAATTTAATAAGTGGTATTAGATAAGGAAAGAGTGTAATCAAAAATATGAGCAGCGGAAAAAGCGCCATAAACAAACTAAAGGCTATTGAACTCGCTCGAGAAGACAAGGCTCCTCGCATAATACCAATAGTATACAGTTCAAGCAGTGTATATATTGACAATCCTTCAAATCCAGGCAACTTTATCTTTTTGAGAAAAGACAAAAACTCCTTGATATAAGGCCACTGATCAAACGGTTTTTTCCAAAACTCTTTCACTTTTGATAGAATTTAAAGGTGTAATTCATTAATTCCACTAAATCAAAATTCAGCGATTGCATCACGATGTACAAATTTATAGAACATCAGCATTCTTTTTGGCTTCCCTACCACCTATTTCAACACTTTGAAGACGAATTCAAGAAAAAATAGCAAATTCCATTCTTAATTCGAGATATTGACCAATTGGTTTTACCTTTATCAAACAGCGAAAATGCGTCTATCATTTTTAGGCAAAACTTTAAACTACGAGCTTAAATCAAATGAAAATCAAAATATTAGCCATAGGAGAAACCGATGAAGCTGCTATACAAACATTGATTGAAAAATACGCCAAACGGCTTAAAAAGTTTTGTCATTTTGAATTTAAGGTATTAGCTGATGTACGCAGAAAACAACCTATTGAACAGCAAAAGAAAAAAGAAGCTGAACTTTTTTTAAAGCACATCAAAAAAAATCAAAGGGTGATTTTATTAGATGAAAAAGGTAAAACCTACTCCTCTGTGGAATTTTCAAAATGGATAGAAAAAAAAGGAGTTCAAGCTGAAAGTGATCTCGTTTTTTTAATCGGAGGTCCTTATGGCTTTGATTCTTCTATTTATGAACTGAGTCATGAGAAGATAGCTCTTTCGAAAATGACTTTTTCACATCAAATGGTAAGACCCTTTATCGCAGAACAGATTTACAGGGCGTTTAGTATTATCAATCGTTTACCGTATCACCACGATTAAGCGATTAATACAAAATTCTAAACTTTATGGTGTGTCGAATTTCTTTTAATGCATCAATTACCTTCTCGTCATAGGAGTTGTTAATATCTGTAATTACATATCCAACCTCGTTATCCGTAGACAAGTATTGACCAGATATATTTAATCCATAAGAGGCTAAAACATGATTGATTTCAGCCATTACTCCAGGTACATTTTTGTGAATGTGTAAAAAGCGATGTGCATTATCTTGTTTTGGCAATCGAATATTAGGAAAGTTTACCGCGTCTACGGTACTTCCTGAATTGATATATCCCATGATTTTTCTTGGAACAAAATCTGCAATATCCTTTTGGGCTTCAAAAGTACTACCTCCGATATGCGGTGTTAAAATCACATTGGGTAAACCCACAAGTGAATGCTCATAAGCTCCATTGGCCAATGGTTCCACAGGAAAAACATCCAAAGCAGCACCGGCTAAATGCTCACTCCTTAACGACTGTTCGAGGGCATCAATATCTACAACAAATCCTCTGGAGAGATTGATTAAAAAAGAGCCCTTTTTCATCATTTTAAGTTCTCTCACTCCAATCAACTTAAGGTTATTCTTATTATCATCCACATGAAGGCTGACTACATCAGATTCTTTTAAAATTTGCTCCATGCTATTGCATTTAACCGCATTACCGATAGCCAATTGATCGTCGATATCGTAAAAGTAAACGCGCATTCCAATTGCTTCGGCTAATACAGAGAGTTGCTTACCAATATTTCCGTAACCAATAATCCCCAATTTTTTATGTCGAATCTCTTGTGCCCCTTTTGCAGTCTTATTCCATTTCTTTTGGTGCATTTCTTGGCTGCGAGGAAAAATAGAACGCATAAGCATTACGATTTGACCTATAGCCAATTCAACAACAGAACGGGTATTGCTATAAGGAGCATTAAATACTATAACTCCCCTCTCTTTACAAGCCTCTAAATCAATTTGAGTAGTTCCAATACAAAACGCACTGACAACCAATAGTTTATTAGCCGCGTCGAGTACTTTTTGGGTCACCTGAGTTTTTGATCGAATACCCAAAACATGAACACCTTTAATCTTTTCTAACAACTCCTCTTCACTCAGACTTGTGCTAATCAATTCTACACTAAAGCCATCTTTAGAAAGTCTGTTGTATGCGTCTTGATGTATGTTTTCAAGAAGCAAAATTTTAATTCTGTTTTTTGGATATGAGATTTTTCGAGGCAACTTATTGATGTATAAAAATTCGTCTAAACTATTGGTAATAAAATCAGCATTGACAACAGCTTTCTCACGATTTACATTTTCGGTGTAGGCAAAAAACTTATCTGCTACACCAGCTTCTTTCATCACGTAATCACTGTATCCATCACCGATAACCTGAATCTCTCCAGGCAGATTGAGCTGTTTTAAACAATCTATTTTACCGTTGTGCTTGGAAAGCACATTTGTCTTGTCAAAGCCTATGATATAACCCTGATCATCGAAAGTGAAGGTGTTTGCACTCACGCAATCTGGAGCAATGTCAAATCGCTGCTCGACAATAGGGTCAATAAATTCTTTGAAACCACAAGAGATGACTTTGATTTGGTCTTTGTGCGATTTAAAAAAATCAATGTTTCTATTAAACGACTCAGATATTTTTTCTTGTAATCTCGAGATTAATTCATCTAAATCATCTCGGTGAGCGTTCAGTAGTTTTATTCTTCGCTCCAGTGATTCAGTGAACGAAATCTCACCGTCAATACCCAGATTAGTGATTTCTTTGATTTCAGCTATCACCTCGTCTCGATCGGGATTGTCTTTAAGAACGATTTCTGCAAGAATATCAAGGGCTTCAACCTGTGTAATAGTGCTGTCGAAATCAAATATATAAGTGGTCATCTTCTATTGTGCTTCGAGTAGGTTAATTTCTCGAGCACAAATGTACCAAATCAAATGCATTTATTTGGTTCCGAAATAGTGACTTTTAAAAATTGTGTCCGCTGAATTTTCTTCTTGGTTTTCTTGAGCCTCCTCTGAAGTTTCCTCTGTTTGAGTTTCTTCTTTTTTCACTTCATATGAAGCCAAATAAGCTCTTTCAGTATCACTTAATTTTTGAGTGGTCATTTCTTGCCCCACCTCTTTGATTAAAGATTTTAACTCTTCAATATCTGGTTGAGCTATTTTTCGCTCACCCTCCTCTTTCTTTGATTGCTCAAATTTTTCTTCAATTTGAGATTTGAAGGTCAAGAAATCTTTTTCTAATGCTTCGTATTTCTGTTGCCATAGCACTGCTTCTTCTGTGATATTAGAAGCCTCAACTTCTGGAAGTTCTGCTGAAGCCGTGTCTTCTGAAGTATCTTCAGATGTTTCTTCTTTAGTAACTGCTTCTTCTGAATCGGTTTCCGCAGCTTCTTCAACTTCATCCGCAGCTTCTGTTTCCGCAGCCTCTTCAACTAATTCAGAAGCTTCTTTGGGAGCCTCTTCACTTAGTGTTGTCTCTGTAGCTGTGTCTTCTGCAACTTCTGCAGCTTCAGTGTTATTTTGCTCTTCTGAAGTTTCTTCAGTAGATTCCTGAGCGATCTCCTCAACAGATTCTACCGCTGCTGGTTCTGCGGAATTCTCTTCAGTCAGAGCGACATCTTCTTTTTCTGTTCCTTTTAGCACACTTACCTTGAAATCTTGATACTCTTCTTGCAACAAGGTATATCTATGTGCCCAATCTTGTCTATTATCTTCAGCATTCTTTTTGTACTGATCGAACTCTTCTAATAACAAGTCGTGTTTAACCTTCCAACCTGTATTAGGTGAAGAATCATTACTCAGATGTGTATTTAATTGATCTAGCTCCTTTTGCAGCTTTGCGTTATCTTGTTCTAAATCGAGAATTTTTTGATTTTCATGTGCTTTGAAAGAAGTCAATTCAGAATTAAGCGCATTGTATTTTTCAGCCCAAAGTGCGAGTTCTTTGTCCTTATTACTATATTGAGTGTCTTTGTTGAGGTCGATATCCTTGATTTTAGCCTCTAAAGACGCCTTCAACTTTGTTTTCTCCTCTTCTGCTTTCAACTTGTACAGTTCTAAAGCTTCTTTCATCAACTTTAATTCGTCCTTGGCTTCTGTGCTACTTTTCTTGTATTTGTCGGCATCCTCTTCAAGTTGTAGATGATCTCTTTGCAAAGCTTCGTAACTCGAACGCAATGGAATGAATGATTCTCTTTTAAGTTTATTGAATTTACTCTTGACAAGAGCCGCTTTTATTTGTCCTATCATCAAGCCTACAAAAAATAAAATAATTGCAGCACTTAAAATCGTAATTCCTCCTTGTGTTGTGAGTAACTCTTGTATATCGAATTCTAACATGATTAAATTGGTATTTAGTCTAATATAGAATGACAAATAATTGTTTAATAATTGAAATTAGGTTTTTAGATTAAAAGACAAAAAGCACGATGAAATTCACCATTAAAAAAGGTAATTTTGATCACTATTTATCCCTAATACACGATGAAGCTCGTATTTGCCACCCACAACCAAAACAAACTTACCGAAGTAGCTAAAATGTTTCCTAATCATATTGCACTTTTGAGCTTGAGTCAAATTGACTTCAACAAGGACATTCCAGAGACCGAATTAACCCTTAGAGGAAATGCTCAATTAAAAGTCGATGCAATTCGAGAAACAGGTGTTTTAAATTGCTTTTCTGATGATAGTGGTTTGTTCGTAAATGCCCTAAACGGGGAACCTGGAGTTTTTTCAGCACGATATTCAGGTAAGCGACATTCCGATACAAATAATGAACTGCTTTTGCATAATATGCAAGACATAAAGTCGCGATCAGCTTATTATAAAAGTGTTTTCTGTCTCTTTTTCAAGGGTCAACATTATTTTTTCGAGGGTCGCCTCAACGGTAAAATAGCACATGAAGCAAAAGGAAGTAATGGATTTGGTTACGATCCTATTTTTATTCCTGACGGATATACCTCCACTCTAGGTGAGTTAAGCGAAGTGATAAAGCTTAAATTATCCCATCGAACTAAGGCCTTAAACAAAATGATCGAATTTATTGCTTTAAACAGCTGAAAGTCATTTTATATGACCGCAAAACACTAATTTTGTGGAAATTTTCTAGTACGAAAAAGAACTCATACCATTTATTCGTTCCCGACTGTGCAGAATGATCTTATTTTAAATGACAAAATTTAATGAATTAGGAATCGACGATTCCATTTTACTCGCTGTACAAGAACTCGGATTTGAAAGACCTACAGAAGTACAAGAAAAAACCATTCCAATTGTTTTAAATCAAAAAACAGATTTAGTCGCCCTAGCCCAAACGGGTACAGGTAAAACTGCGGCCTTTGGAATTCCACTATTGCAGTATGTGGATACAAAAAATAAAAAAGTACAGAGCATTATACTGTCTCCTACTCGAGAGCTGTGCCTTCAGATTACAAACGAACTCAAATCATACGCCAAACACAGCCCGAAAATTAAGATAGTTGCGGTTTACGGAGGAGCTTCAATTACCGAGCAGGCCAAACAAATTAAAAATGGAGCTCAGATTATCGTTGCTACCCCAGGAAGAACCAAGGATATGATTCAACGCAATCTCTTGCATATTGATGAAATTGACGTTTGTGTTTTAGATGAAGCTGACGAAATGCTCAACATGGGATTCTATGAGGACATCAAATCTATATTGAGCCATACGCCAGACGAAAAATCCACTTGGCTTTTTTCTGCCACCATGCCAAAAGAAGTAGCACAAATCGCTAAGAAGTTCATGTCGAAACCTCACGAAATTACCGTAGGTCATAAAAATCAAGGAGCTTCAACGGTTGCACATTACTATTACGAAGTTGGTGCTCGACAGCGTTATCAAGCACTAAAAAGAATAGTTGACATCAACCCAGGCATCTATGCAGTGATTTTTTGCAGAACAAAAAGGGATACTCAAAAAATTGCAGATAAATTAATTGAAGACGGTTATAATGCCGGTGCGCTTCACGGTGATCTTTCTCAGCAACAGAGAGATTTGGTTATGAATGCCTTTAGAAAAAAACAAATTCAAATTTTAATTGCGACTGATGTTGCGGCGAGAGGTATTGATGTGGATAATTTATCACATGTCATACAATTTCAACTTCCTGATGACAACGAAACCTATACGCATAGAAGCGGTAGAACAGGAAGAGCAGGTAACAAAGGGGAAAGTCTCGTCATCATTACAAAAAGCGAATTCAATAAGATAAAATCACTAGAAAAGGTAATCGGAAGCAAGTTCAAATCTCGCTCCATACCTTCTGGAAAAGATATTTGTAAGGCACAAATTATTCACCTTGCAAAAGAAATCGAATCTACCTCTGTCGACCCTGAGATTGAATCTTACATGGAACAAATAAAAGCGCATTTGACTGATCTCGACCGAGAAGAACTCATTCGCAAAATATTCTCAGTCGAATTTGCGCGTTTTAATGCTTATTATCAAAAAGAAGGTAATGAGCTTTTCAGTTCAAAAGACGCGAAGTCTTCTTCTAAAGACGAGGTTCGATTCTTTATTAACATTGGCGAAAAAGATGGATTAAACTGGAAATCCTTAAAAGATTTTATCCGAGACGAATCAGGATTAGATCGCGATGATATTTTTAAAGTCGACACCAAATCAACCTTTTCATTTTTTAATGTGGATGCTAAGAACAGAGAATTAATTTTTAGCACTATACATCAGAATAGTTACAAAAAAAGAGAGGTAAGAATCGAGGTTTCATCTGAACCCAGTTCTTCAAAATCCAAGTCAAAATTTTCTAAAAAAGGAAAGAAAAAACAAGGTAGAAGGAGCGGAAAACAAAAGAAAGGGGATAGAAATTTTCAAGGGTTCTTTTAAAGTACTAACTTCAGTGTAAGAACTCACAGAACAGGCTCATTACAATGTCGAAATGGAAATTTTTAGCAATTACGCTCCTTTGTATTTCTCAAGGATTTGCCCAAGAGATAACTAATGATAGTCTTCCTGCATCAATAATCAAGGGGAATGTCATCAACGCGCAAACACAAGTTGCCTTAGAGAGTGTTCACGTCATAAATTTAAATCTAGTACGGGGAGCCATTACCGATAAAGACGGAAATTATCAAATTCAAGCCCGTGTAAATGACACTTTGTACTTTACCTTTTTAGGTTTCAAGCCAGAGAAAGTCAGAGTTAGCAACGATATGCTTCGTTTTGATGGAACTCAGGTGAGCTTAAATGAATTGGCTTTTGCCTTAGAAGAAGTCGTTGTTAGACCCTATCAACTCACGGGTTACCTCGATATCGATGTAAAATACATACCCACCAACGACGCCTTTCAATACAGTATCTCTGGTCTCAACAAGAGTTATGAAAGCCGTAAGGGGCCCAATTCAGTCACAAAAATCTTAGGTGCCATTTTAAATCCAGCAGATTTACTTCGAAATCTTTTTGGTAAAAGACCGAGGCAAATGAAAAAGCTCAATGAGATGAAGGCCGATCAAAATATCAGAGATCTTTTAGCAACCAAATTTGACAGGCTTACCTTAATGGAATTATTGCAGTTGGAAAAAATGGATATAGATGACATTTTAAATAATTGTGATTTTTCAAACAGTTTTATTACTACGGCAAATGACCTGCAAATATTAGAAGCCATAAGCAGTTGCTACGAAGAGTACAGAATTCTCAACAGATAAAGCATACCAATGAAACCAATTTCCTATTTAAGCGCGGCAGTGTTACTTTTACTATTGTCCTGTCAGTCAGAAACAAATTCTATCGTCAATAATAAGCAAGAAAATTTCTTCAACTGGGATTCAGCCACTGTTTATTTTTTATTAACAGACCGTTTTCACCGAGGAGATTCTGAGAGTTCTAGAACACAAGAATACAAGGAAACGGCAGTTTTAAGAGGCTTTGAAGGAGGGAATTTTGCTGGAATTACTCAAAAAATCAATGAAGGCTACTTTAGCGATTTAGGTATTGATGCGATATGGTTAAGTCCTTTTGTAGAACAAAATTATGACTCCACTGATGAGGGTACTGGGGAAACGTATGCATACCACGGCTATTGGACCAGAGATTGGACCGCTCTTGAACCGAATTTCGGTAACACCCAAGACTTACAACAAATGATCAAAGCAGCACATCAAAGGGGAATTCGTATTGTGATGGACGCAGTTTTAAATCACACAGGGCCTGTAACTCCAATTGATTTTAAATGGCCAGATGACTGGGTTAGAACTGACCCTACATGTAATTTTCAAGACTACGCCGGAACAACAAGTTGTACCCTTGTCGCAAACCTTCCGGACATTCTCACCGATTCTGAAAATGAAGTTGAACTTCCAACATTTCTAATTGAAAAATGGAAAAACGAGGGTAGATATGAACAAGAAGTCATGGAATTAGATGCATTCTTTGAACGAACAAATCACCCAAGAACTCCCTCCTATTATATTGTTAAATGGCTAACCGACTACATCAAAGAGTTTGGAATTAATGCATTTCGTGTTGATACTACCAAACACACAGACGAATACATTTGGGCTGATCTCAAAAAAGAAGCCGAATACTCATTTGAGTATTACAAACAACAAAATGAAGATTATCAATTTGAGAATGAACCTTTTTATATGGTCGGTGAAGTATATGGATATGAAACCTCAAAAGGAAAAGATTACAATTTTGGAGATCGGTCTGTAAATTATTTTGACTTTGGTTATGATGCGCTCATCAATTTCGAATTCAAAAATGATACTAAGAATGATTATGAATCACTCTTTAGCAAATACGATGAACTATTGCATGACAAAGGGCAGTACGGTGGGTTTTTAAATTATCTGCAATCTCATGATGATGCCTACTCCTTTGACGTAAGTCGAATTCAACCCATAAAAACAGCTAATGCCTTATTACTGAGTCCTGGAGCAATTCAAATTTATTACGGAGATGAAAGTGCTCGACCATTACAAATTGAAGGCGCAGTAGGAGATGCCAATCTTCGTTCGAATATGAACTGGGAAAGCATTGAGCAAGACGCAAACACTCAAAAGATTTTAAAGCATTGGAAAAAACTTGGTGCATTTCGAAAAAATCACAAAAAGAGTCTGGCCTTAGGCAAACACCAGCAAATAAGCAGCAGCCCCTATTACTTCAGTAGGTCAACAAAAGAAGAAAAAGTAATCATTGGCCTTGAAATTAAGGAGAAAAGAAAAAATATTGTTTTAAGTGATAAGACCTTAGAAAAATCCAAATGGCGTGATGTGTATTCAGCTATTGAGGCTGAGGTGATCGATGGAGTTTTATCTTTTGAAACCGATTTTGAAACCGTACTTCTAGAGCGAATTAGATAAAAATCGTTCACTGATACGCTCGACGTCTTTGATGGATTTTTTTATCCATTCAAATCTCAAAACTTGTTTATCCAACTCTTGGAGTTCCCAATTTATATCTGATTTTCTCAATTTTTCAGTAATAAATTGTAAAATGATAGCAGCTGAAACCGAAACATTTAAACTCTTGGTAAAGCCAGTGGTAGGAATGGTAATAAATTCATCCGCTTGCTCGATAACACCGTCACTTAAACCGGATTTTTCTGTGCCAAAAAAAAGGGCCATCTTTTTGTTGAGTTCAATATCCTGAAAAGACTTGGCCTTATCATCAGGTACAGTCGCAACAATTTTATATCCTTTGGTTTTTAAATGTTTAAGGCAGGTTTCAGTAGACTCGTGCTTGTGCATACTTAGCCATTTATCTGCTCCCATCGCTATTTGAGTGTCTAATCTATCATTAAAACGATGTTCCAAAATATGTACATCTTGAATACCAAAAGAGTCGCAACTTCTTAAAATAGCAGAAGTATTGTGCAGCTGATAAATATCCTCAACAGCAACACAAATATGCCTGGTCCTTGAAGTTAAGACCTCCTCAAATCTTAAAAGCCTCGAAGGGCTTACAAAGCCTTTTAAATATTCAAATAAGTCATTATTCATTTTACCATCTTAAAAGGTTTCGTTAATTTTAGAATAAAATGGGTAAAACTCGAAAGATTCTACTAAAAAACACAAACTTAGTAAAACTGAAAAGATCGCGTTTTTATGCATATTAACATCAACCAATTATCAGATGCTCTTGCCTTAGTGTCCTACGAAGGAAAGATTATCCAAGCCAACGATGCCGGCTACGAGCTTATCGGTATCGATAAATCACGACTTGAATACAAGCATATCGAAGACCTTCCCGAAGAAAATTGGACAAGGTTAAAACCCGTAGTTCAAAATGTTTGGGAAACCGAAAATAGTCATGAATTAGATTTTGAGTTTTTAAACGGCCAAAACGAATTAAAACATCTTAAAATGTACTTTGATTTAATCAAGAGTGACGAAAATCAAAAAAAGTACGTGCAAATTTTAGCAAAAGATATCACGCTTTCGAAGATGATTAGTTCTGACGAGAACGAATTCACGGCTCTTCGTGAACAGTTTTTTGAAACACTTGTAGCTACTCTGAAACACGAAGAAAAGACCTCTCAATTTATTGAGCTGGTAAAAAAACTCTTAAGTCCTGAGAATTATATCCTCTATAAGCTAAAGGATAGCACATCAATAGATTTTGAAGTAATTAACGCTCAATTAGAAAATGATTTTGATAAGAACGATTTCACTTCTTCAAAAAGGAATGAGATGGCTCAAATCAAAAAGCAATTTGAACCCGTTTTCATTCAAGAAACAACTGAACCACATCAAAGAAAAGCTATAAAATCAGAATTATACATTCCAATTGTTTGTGGATCAGGAAGCAGATATGTGTTGTATGCATTCTCAAAAGCACAAAATAAATTCAATAGACGTCAATACGATCTTCTACATTTTTTCACCTCTATTTTAAGACTAAATGTTAAAAATGAAGATTTATTCAAGTTGGTGAGATCGAATCAAAAAGAAATCATTCTATCCAATGAAATATTAAAAGTAGCTATGACCAAATTAAATTTTGGTATGGTTTACGAAGACGGAGACAATCGAATTGCCTTTTTAAACAATCAATTTTTGGACATTTTTAAAGTCGATGCAGACCCTTCGAATTTCATTGGTATGCATTGTACTGACGCCCGAAACATGTTTAAACCCATGTTCAAAAATCCAGATGAATTCATTGAGGGCATGCTGAAGCTTGAATACGACAAACAAGAAGAGTTGGGCAAAAAATTGGTGTTAGCCGATGATAGAATTTTAGAGCGATCGTATTATCCAATTTTTCAAAACGAAACGATTATAGGTCATTTATGGATTTATATTGATGCCACTATTCAGCATCAAAAAGAGCAAAATTTAATCATTGACTACCAAAAGTATATGAATATCATAGAAAATATGGAGTTGGGCTTAATGGAAGTCAACAATGATGATCAAATTATGTCAGTGAATGAAGCTACATGCAGAATGACTGGGTATTCAAAAGAAGAGCTAGTCGGTCAAATAGCCCATGAATTATTGGTAGACCAATCAGAAGCAGAGCTTATAAGAAATACTAATAAGAAAAGAGAAGAACATAATGTAAGCTCATATGAACTAAAGTATTATTCAAAAAACCAAGAAGAAAAATACATGCTGATTGCCGGCGGCCCAAATATTAATGAAAAAGGAGAAGTGACGGGTTCAATTGGGGTTCATTTTGACATCACTAAAACTAAAATGTTAGAAAAAGCTCAAAAAAAGTTGATTGATGATTTGAATATCCGCAACAAAAAATTGAGTAATTATGCCCATGTTGTTTCTCATGACCTCAAATCACCCTTAAGGTCAATATCAGCAGCCCTTAGTTGGTTAGAAGAAGAAAATAGCCACCAACTCTCGCAGCAAAGCAAGGATTATTTAGAAATTGTAGATGCTTCTCTTCAAAAAATGGACAAACTTATTGGTGACACCTTGAATTTTGCCGAAATGGATAATACCGCTACGCAAAAAACGGATGTGGATTTGAATTTTATCCTTCAAAAGCTTTGTCAAGATTTGCGTTTAGACTATCCTCAAATTGATATCGAATCTTCAGGTGATTTTCCTATTGTTCACACAGAAGAAGCTCGAATAAATCAATTATTTCAAAACCTGATAGAAAATGCATGCAAGTACAGTGACCCTGCAAAAAAATCTTTTGTTCACGTCAAATCAGAAGTAAAAGCGGAGGGTATATCAATCACTGTGGAGGATAACGGAATCGGTATCGAAGAAAAGTTTCACAAAAAGATATTCGACGCATTTTCGAAACTCGGTAACACAGAAAACTCTTCTGGAATGGGGCTTTACATCGTCAAAGATTTGGTATCATCATTTAACGGAGAAATTAGTATAGCATCTGAATTAGGAAAAGGCACAACATTTACAATATCATTGCCTCAAGAAATGATCATCAGTTAGTAAAATAACTGTTGTATCTATTATTTGAGAATATACTCTTATTTTTAAGGTTTTAATTTATAGAACATGACGCATTCGCTCTTCGCGATTTCACCAATTGACGGTAGGTATCAATCGAAAACAAAAGCTCTATCCCCTTATTTTTCCGAGGCTGCACTGATTAAATATCGCGTTCGGGTTGAAATAGAGTACTTTATCGCTCTAATAGAATTAGGAATTCAACCTCTCAAACACTTGAACAGTTCAAACTTTGACGAACTGCGCTCGATTTATTTGAATATGAGTGATGAAGAAGTACAAAGAGTCAAAGAAATTGAACAAACGACCAATCACGACGTTAAAGCCGTAGAATATTTTATCAAAGAGGCATTTCAAAAATTAAATTTAAGTGACTGTCTTGAATTCGTTCACTTTGGTTTAACCTCTCAAGACATCAATAATACGGCAATACCCTTATCAATTAAGGAATCCTTAAACGAGGTTTATTTTACAGAAATAGAACAACTTTTAAATAATTTAAATGAGCTGTCAGTACAGTGGAGCGCTATACCTATGTTAGCGAGAACTCACGGACAACCGGCCTCTCCTACTCGACTTGGTAAAGAAATCGATGTATTTATCGAACGAATTAGGCAACAATTACAATTATTAAGATCTATTCCGAACGCAGCTAAATTCGGCGGAGCAACAGGAAACTTCAATGCTCACAAGGTTGCTTTTCCAAATGAAGATTGGATTAATTTTGGTAAGACTTTCGTAGAACAAAAATTGGGATTACATCACTCCTTTCCCACAACACAAATTGAACATTACGATCACCTGGCTGCTCAATTTGATAGTTTAAAGCGCATTAACACTATTCTAATTGACTTTTGTCGCGATGTATGGAGTTATATTTCCATGGATTATTTTAAACAAAAAATAAATAAAAATGAAGTAGGATCTTCTGCTATGCCTCACAAAGTCAATCCTATTGATTTTGAAAACGCAGAAGGAAATTTAGGTATAGCTAATGCAATTTTCGAACATTTATCAGCTAAATTACCTGTTTCTCGTCTTCAACGAGATTTAACGGATAGCACGGTGCTCAGAAATGTGGGAGTACCCTTTTCTCATACCCTAATCGCTTTAAATTCAATTCAAAAAGGATTACAAAAACTGGTATTAAATGTTAAACAATTCGAAGCAGATTTAGAAAACAATTGGGCTGTTGTAGCAGAGGCAATACAAACCATACTCAGAAGAGAAAATTATCCAAATCCCTACGAGGCGCTGAAAGCACTGACGAGAAATAATAACGAAATTTCAGAGAACGCTATCAAGGAATTTATAAATACTCTGGAGGTAAGTGATACCATCAAAAAAGAATTGAATGCTATAACTCCCTCAAATTATACAGGGGTATAGTCAAAAACAAATCTATGCGAGCTAAACTTGCTTATCTAATTTTTTCAATAGCGCTAGTCATTACGAGTTGTTCTAAAAATGACGACGGGATTTTTTTTGAAATTCCAAATGAGGTTCAAACGCAGGACTTTATATGGAGAGGCTTCAATACCTGGTATTTCTGGAAAGATCAGCAACCCATTTTAAATAATTCCAAACTTGACAATTCAGAGGATTACATCGACTTTTTAAAGGAATACAATAATCCAGTCTCGCTATTCGAAAACATTTTACACCCTGAAGATCGATTCAGTTTTTACAGTCAAGATTACAGAGCATTAACCAACTTTCTTCAAGGAATCAGAACAGATGATGGAATGGTATACAGGCTCTACAGACTTGGATTCGATGACAGAATTATAGTCGCTGTCAAATACGTCATTCCTAATTCTAGCGCTGCGGCCTTAGGAATTAAACGCGGAGATTTATTTGGAACTGTTGACGGTGTTGTGCTAGACGAAAGTAATTACCAAGACCTTTTATCGAGTTCAAAGACATCTTTACGTTTAACTAAAATCCGTTTTGAAAACCAGGAGTGGACAGATGAACAAGAATCAATTACACTGGTTAAAACAGAGGGGCTTGTAGAGAATCCTGTCTTCAAAGACAGTATTTACACTATTGATAATCAGAAGATTGGTTACCTTATATACAATGCTTTTATATCGAATTACGAAGAAGAACTCAATCAAGTTTTTACGAATTTTAAAAACAATCAAGTGAACTCCTTGATTTTAGATTTGCGTTATAACTCAGGTGGATCTACAGCGAATGCAGCCATTCTTGCAAGTATGATTTACAGTAGCAATACAGAATTATTATTTGCACGACAACGCTGGAATGCACTTTGGCAGGGGCGTTTTAGCAATGAAGCCTTAAATGAAAATTTCAGAGATCAAACCCTGGGAGGAAGTTCAATAAACAGTCTAGGGCTCAATAAAATTATCATCATTACCGAGAGTGGTACAGCCTCTGCAAGTGAATTGTTGATCAACGGCTTGGCCCCCTATATGGATGTGGTCTTGGTTGGGGACAAAACAAGAGGTAAAAACGAATTCTCTCTTACCTTAGTAGATGATCCACAAAGTCCAGACTTTCCTTATTTGTATCGTGAAAGTAGACAATCATTCATCAATCCCAATGTGCAGTGGGGCTTACAACCCATAGTCGGAAGATTTGAAAATTCTGCAGGTTTTTCAGATTTTACAGCGGGCTTTGAACCGGATGTTTTTTATAGTGAAGACCCCGTGAATCTAGGGCTTTTAGGTCAAATTGATGAACCACTTTTGTCCTTGGCTATTTCACAACTTACTGGAAATAATGCAAGTATGAAATTCTCAGGTAATAATTTTGAAAAAGTAGACGATAATATCAAAGGATTTCTAAATTTAGAACTGAGATAAGTTAAATTTCCTATGAAATCCTATGGTCTAGTTATTGCCATAATCATGCTCTTATCGGGATGTAATACGCCAAATGATAAGCAGACATCGATTGAAAAAAATCAGTGGTCTCCTAAATACGCCAAAGGCTTTTCATTTGAAAAAAAAGATGGTATAACCTATCTCAACATCAAAAATCCATGGCCTGGATCTATTTATACACAACAATTCGCACTTATCTCTAAAGAAAAAGATCTAAAAAAAGCCTCCACGGCCATTAAAATTCCGCTTAAACGCTGGGCCACCTCCTCTACCTCTCATGTTGGATTTGCTCAAGAATTAGATGAAATCAATTCACTAAAAGCCATAAGCAGAACTTCTTATGTCAGTTCGAAAGACGTTCAAAATCGCATTGAGAATAATGAAATTAGAGAGTTAGGTCAGTCCAATCAACCAGACGTAGAATGGATGATCAGCAACCAGATTGAAGCCTTTTTTAATTTTTCAATTGGCGATAATTCTGCTGAGTTTACTGTACTCGAAAAAGCAGGTGTACCCGTAATTTACATTGGAGAGTGGAGTGAACAGCATCCCCTTGCAAGAGCAGAATGGATCAAAGTTTTTGGACTATTATTCGATAAACAAAAACAAGCAGATTCTATTTTTTTAAAAATAGAGGAAGATTATCTGCAATGGAGTGAACGCGCAAAGACTCAAGACACATCTCCTAAAATTATTAGTGGAAGCCTATACAACGGAATTTGGTATGCTCCTCAAAAAGATTCTTATATGCAAAAATTCTACGAAGACGCACACCTTGATTATATATGGAAAGACCTGGAATACACAGGAAGTCTGCAACTGGATATGGAATTCGTATTTGGTACAGCAAAAAATGCCAGTATCTGGCTAAATTCATCTGAATTTCAAAGTATTGAACCCTTAATGAAGCTACATCCTTTAATTCCTAAATTATCAGCTGTACAGAAAAATAAGGTTTACAATACCCTGAAAACAAACTCAAGTAAAGGTGTGTTATTTTATGAAAAAGGCGTGGTAAGACCTGATTTAGTGCTCAAAGATTTAATTCAGATAGGTCACCCTCAACTTTTTAAAGACCACAAACTCCAATTTTTTGCTAAACTTGATAGATGAGCATCAAGACATCACATACAAGACTTTTTCTTTACCTCATTTTAGGTTTAATTGTATTGTTTTGCACAAATGTCTTCCTGGGGTCTATTCATATCTCAATTGAGGAGTTTTTTAGAGGATTATACGATGCTAGCAGCACAAATCACCTCATTATACATGCGGTTCGAATCCCCAAAGCACTGAGCAGTATTTTAATTGGGATTGGATTGGGCTTGGCTGGTTTTTTAATGCAAATTTTATTTAGAAACCCACTCTCAGGACCCTATGTCTTAGGTGTGACTACAGGAGGAAGTTTAGGTGCAGCCCTTTTCATTTTGGGAAGCGCATTGTTTTCTTTTGGTTTTATTCATCCAAAATTTGGAATCCCTCTTTTTTCAAGCCTTGGAAGTTTAGCCGTGTTAGCTATGATTTTAGTGGTTTACAAAAGAATTAAAGATCCCATGACTTTGCTAATCACAGGAATTCTATTCAGTAGTATAAGTGGAGCAGTCATCTCATTGCTCGCTTATTTCAGTTCAGCCGAACGCTTACGAGAATTTGTATTTTGGAGTTATGGAAGTACGCACTTAATGAATACTTACGAACTTTTTCTCTTAGCCTTAAGCTGCGTTCTTTGCTTTGTTTTTGCACTCAAAAACGCAAAGCCCTTAGAAGCCTTTTTAGCTGGAGATGTAATGGCCAAAACTTTGGGTGTAGATGTAGACAAAATACGATTTCAAATCATAATATTCACGGGATTGACTGTAGGTGTATTGACGGCCTTCGCTGGCCCAATTGCCTTTGTGGGATTGGTTGTACCTCATATTTCAAGACAAATTCTCAAAACATCAAATGTTCGATTGCAATTGATTTCAGTATCTCTAATAGGAAGTTTATTCGTTTTAGCCTGTGATGTAGTTGCTACTCTACCAGGCAGCGCACTGAGTCTTCCCATAAATGCAGTGACTTCTATTATTGGTGCCCCTATCCTACTATTTATAGTAATCAAAACAAAACGCTTTATCTTTTAAATATGATTGAGATCGCTATTGAACAGTTGTATTTTGATAAAGCAAATCCCATTGCTACGGGTTTAAACGCCTGCTTTACTAAGGGTCATTTGTTTTATATATACGGTAGAAATGGGATAGGTAAAACAACACTTTTTAAAACCTTAGCAGGCTTACATCAAGGATTTAAGGGTCAAATCACTATTGAAGGAATAACTTTAAGCGATTTTTCGACCCAAGAACGCGCACGAAAATTGGCTTTTATGTTTCAAACAGAAACTGTTTATCCTTTTTTTAAAGTGCACGAATACTTAGAATTGGCTAATATCCCTTATGACAAAAACGACAGCATAAACGATGAGTTTAAGTCCTATGTCATCAAAGGTCTTGATCTTGAAAAGCATCTCGATCGCTATTTAAAAGAACTCAGCCAGGGTCAGTTTCAAAAAGTAAAGTTGGCCACCTGCCTACTTCAAATGACTGATTATATCATACTTGATGAACCCTTTGCCCATCTTGATTTGGTTCAAAAAGAAAGAATGAATCACTTTATTCAAGAATTGGTCAAAGAGAAAAATAAATGTGTAATTCTCAGCACACATCATTTTGACCTAGACTTTAAAAACAATAATCACACACTTTGTTTAACTTCAACTCAATTAACAGGTTTAACCAATAGCGAAAATTCCAAGGAAAAGTTGATTCAATTACTATGTGCGGATTGAATTTGATTAATATTGACAATGAAGATGGCAAAAATTGATACGGTAGTAGTTATAGGATTAGGTGTTATGGGAAAGAACCTAGCACTGAACATTCTAGATAAAAATTTTCGAGTTATCGGTTATGATGTTGATCAAACTAAAAGGATTGAAATATATCATAATCAGTATATTAGCATCGATAAATTAGAGGGTTTAAAATCGTACAACCAAACCCCTGTAGCCGTATTTTTAATGCTTCCAGCGGATAAAATATCAGACGATTATATATCGACTGTCTTTCCGTTATTACATCCAGAGAGTGTTGTCATAGATGGTGGAAACTCACATTTTAAAGATAGTATTCGGCGCGTTCAAACCTTTGCTGAAAGGAATTATCAGTATTTAGGTGTGGGCATATCAGGAGGAGCTGAAGGCGCACTAAAAGGTCCATCGATGATGATAGGCGGCCATAAGACTTCTTATGAAAAATTAGCTCATATTTTTAATGAGATAGGAGCATCATTTGAAGAAAAGAGCTGTGCGAGATACGTAGGAGCATCCGGAGCAGGTCATTTCGTTAAGATGATCCACAACGGTATAGAATACGCAATCATGCAAAGTATTGCTGAAATTTATACGGTACTCAAAGCCTCGGGAAGTATTACTCCATTAGAAATTGCCGAAGTATTTCAAAGCTGGCAAGATTCACATTTAGACTCTTATTTATTGAGAATTAGTGCTGAAATTATCGCTCATAAAGAACAAAACGAGCGGGGTTTTACCTTAGATCTAATAAAGGACCAAGCCAAACACAAAGGAACAGGGAAATGGGTTTCTCAATTCGCCTTTGATTTGGGAGTTCCTATTAATGGAATCAACGCCGCACTTGAATCGCGTTTTTTATCTAGTGATAAAGCGCTTCGATCTAAAATAGACGGAATTTATAATTCAGAAAAGCAAATACTTCAAAGCAATAATGAGTCAAGACAAAGCCTAATTCAATGGAGTAAAGAACTCTTAGAACTAAATTATATTTTAAGTTTTGCGCAAGGAATCTCACTTATTCAGAAAGGTTCTATAGATTTTAACCTTAATGTTCAATTGCCTGAAGTGCTCGCGGCTTGGATGAACGGATGCATTATTGAATGTAAATTCATTTCAGCCCTGCTGGAGATTTATAAAAAGCAGCCTGCATTAGAGCATTTACTCTTAGAAGATTCCATCGCAAAAAACGTAAAACAATTACAATACAACAGCAGAAAACTAGTAGCCCTTGCTATTTCTAATCACATTCCTTTAAACGTTAGTGCGAACAACATAAGTTACTTTGATTACCTCAAAACACTGCATTCGAGTGCCAATTTAATTCAGGCACAACGCGATTTTTTCGGTCAGCACGGGTTTGAAAGAATAGATAAAGACGGCATATTTCACTTTTAGTAAATGAAGTTACCAAGTCAGCGCCTTTACAGAAGTTTTTAGATGCCGGCAGTTCAGTTCCCCTTATTTAGACAGATACATTTTTCTACGAGCATATAGGTCATAGAATTCATCTTCTTTCAGATTGTCTATAAACAAAATGCTCTCTCCGGTACTCTTCATTTCAGGCCCTAGGTTTTTATTCACATTAGGGAACTTGTTAAACGAAAACACCGGTTGTTTTATGGCGTAGCCTTCTAACTCTGGGTTGAAGTCAAAATCTTTAATCTTTTTGTCTCCTAACATCAATTTAGTGGCGTAATTCACATAAGGCTCTCCATAGGCCTTAGAGATGAAAGGTACCGTTCTAGAAGCTCTAGGGTTGGCTTCAATGATGTATACAATATCATCCTTAATCGCAAACTGAATATTGATTAATCCCACCGTATTTAAAGCTAAGGCAATTTTACGGGTGTGATCTTTTATTTGTTGCATCACGAACTCACCTAAATTAAAAGGCGGGAGTGTTGCATTTGAATCTCCAGAATGAATACCACAAGGCTCAATGTGTTCCATGATGCCGATGATATACACGTCTTCGCCATCACAAATAGCATCAGCCTCTGCTTCAATAGCCCCATCCAAATAATGATCTAAAAGCAGCTTGTTATTGGGTATATCTTTGAGCAAATCGATAACGTGCTGTTCGAGTTCCTCCTTATTGATTACAATTTTCATTCCCTGCCCACCTAAAACATAAGAGGGTCTTACTAAAAGAGGAAAGTCAAGCGATTCAGAAAGTTCAATTGCCTGCTGAGCAGTCTCAGCGACACCAAATTTTGGATAAGGAATATTATTTTCTGCTAAAAGAGAAGAAAAACTACCTCTATCTTCAGCTAAATCCAAAGCTCGATAGCTTGTACCAATGATTTTTACTCCGTATCGGTCTAATTTTTCTGCCAGTTTAAGTGCAGTTTGACCTCCCAGTTGAACGATTACACCTTCAGGCTTTTCGTGTTTTATTATGTCGTAAATGTGTTCCCAAAAAACAGGTTCGAAATAAAGTTTATCCGCTGTATCAAAATCGGTAGATACCGTTTCTGGATTACAATTGATCATAATTGTTTCATATCCACATTCGGCTGCAGCCAATACACCATGTACACAACAGTAATCAAATTCAATACCCTGGCCTATTCTATTTGGGCCTGAACCCAAAACAATAATCTTCTTTCGATCACTTGAAACACTGTCATTGGCAGTGTAGGTTCGACCAGAACTGTCTTGAACAGATTCTTCAAAAGTACTGTAGTAGTACGGAGTCTGAGCAACAAATTCTGCCGCACAAGTATCTACAAGCTTGTAAACTCTATTAATTTGAAGTTCTTCTCTCAACTGATACACCTGACTCTCTAAGCAATCAAGCATATGAGCGATTTGTCGATCTGCAAATCCTTTTTGTTTAGCCTCTAACAGTAACTCTTTGGGTAAATTCTCAACCGTGTATTTGGCAATTTCTTTTTCTAAAATATGCAGCTCTTCATATTGTTTGAGAAACCACATGTCAATTTTAGTAATCTCGTGGATTGTATTTAAAGGAATGCCCATTTGAATAGCATCGTAAATCACAAATACCCTATCCCAACTCGGCACCGTTAATTTACTGATGATTTGTTCGTAGTCTTTGTATCCTTTTCCATCAGCACCTAAACCATTTCTCTTAATCTCTAAAGATTGGGTTGCCTTGTGCAAGGCTTCTTGAAAAGAACGACCAATTCCCATCACCTCTCCCACAGATTTCATCTGCAGCCCTAAAGTTCGATCTGAGCCTTCGAATTTGTCAAAATTCCATCTCGGGATTTTTACAATCACGTAATCTAAGGTAGGCTCAAATAAAGCCGAAGTTGTTTTTGTAATCTGGTTTTCGAGTTCGTCTAAGGTGTATCCAATCGCAAGTTTAGCAGCAATTTTCGCAATAGGATAACCTGTTGCTTTTGATGCTAATGCAGAAGAACGCGATACCCTTGGATTAATTTCAATTGCGATAATATCCTCTTTTTCATCTGGACTTACTGCAAACTGTACATTACATCCACCTGCGAAATCACCAATACTACGCATCATTTTTATGGCCATGTCGCGCATGCGCTGAAATGTAGTATCAGATAAAGTCATTGCAGGAGCAACCGTAATAGAGTCTCCAGTATGAATTCCCATAGGATCCATATTTTCAATGGTACAAATAATGACCACATTGTCATTTTTGTCTCGTAGCAGCTCTAACTCATACTCTTTCCAACCCATTAAAGCCTTGTCTATCATCACCTCATGTATAGGAGAAACTTCAAGACCGTGACTCAATTGCTTATCAAACTCTTCAGGCTTGTATACGATTGATGCACCCGCACCTCCGAGGGTAAACGATGCTCGAATCACAAGTGGAAACCCGAATTGTTGAGCTATTTCTTTTCCTTTTAAAAAGGAGGTTGCAGACGCCTGTGGTGGCATACCTATATCAATAGAAAGCATAAGCTCTCTAAACTTTTCTCTATCCTCAGTAATATTTATGGCATCGATATCAACACCTATGATCTCGACATTAAAATCCTCCCAAATACCCTTGTCATCAGCTTCAATACAGAGATTTAAAGCAGTCTGACCTCCCATTGTGGGGAGAACGGCATCAACATTTGGATGTTTTTTAAGTATTTCAATAATTGATTTAGTGGTCAATGGTCTTAGGTAGATATGATCGGCCATTGACGGATCGGTCATAATCGTAGCTGGATTACTATTGATCAGTATGGTTTCTATACCGTCCTCGCGAAGCGAACGAAGTGCTTGAGATCCTGAATAATCAAATTCACAGGCTTGACCGATGATAATAGGTCCAGACCCTATAATTAAAATACTGTTGATGTCTTTTCTTTTTGGCATATTCTCTGGGGATTAGTCAAAAAAAAGGTGTTGACCTTAAGCAACACCCACTAAAAAAATTTTTTAAATCTAATTATTTTTTATGTCTTGGTTCAGAAGAAACCGAAAGTTTTTTTCTACCCTTTGCGCGACGACTCGCTAATACTTTTCTACCATTAGCAGAGGCCATACGCTCTCTAAAACCGTGTTTGTTTCTTCTTTTTCTCTTCGAAGGTTGATATGTTCTTTTCATAAATCCCTTTTTATCGGATTAGATAGTTCTAAACTGACCGCAAATATAACACGAAACTATGGGAGAACAAAAGCTTTTTTTCAGAGAATTTAAATGTTTACTTTTGATGTCGTTTACAACTAAAATACGCTTGACATGTTCGACAAAAGAATAAAACTATTTTTCGCGATAGCCTCCTTTGGTTACGCTGTATTTCAATTCACAGAAGGACTCATCGGCAATGGCATTGCGCTGATATTTTTGTGCGCCATTTTTATTTTTTTGTTTTACCGCAATGAGATTATCCTTCTTGCATTTTTAAAAATGAGAAAACAAGATTTAGAAGGAACAGAAAATTGGTTGATTAAAATCAAAAATCCTCAAAACGCACTCACTAAAAAACAACAAGGTTATTACAACTACCTCTACGGTATCATTTTTTCTCAAAAGAACCTCACTCAGGCAGAGAAGTATTACAAACAAGCCTTAAAATTAGGGTTGAACATGGATTACGATATAGCTATGACTAAACTTTCGCTTGCAGGCATTGCGCTTCAAAAAAGAAGAAAGAGAGAGGCGACAACACTGCTGAAAGAAGCAAAGGCATTGGATTCTAACAATATGTTGGGGGAGCAAATTAAAATGATACAGTCTCAGCTCAAACGCATCTAATCCGAAACTGTTGCATCATCACTCTCAGACACCGGAACTTCTATAAACAAGCGTTCCCCATCAGTTAAAGTGATACTGTTCTTGCGCAACCAAGGGTTGAGCTTTTTAAGCCATTTATAATTCGTGTTCAATTCAAGCGCCAAGGCGTTCAAGTCAGTTACACTTTCATTGATTTCTACCCATCTAGTTTGAGGGTAGTGATAGTACTCATTATCATTCAACTCAAAACCATACTGATTTGGCTTAGATACAATTTCTTTGATCGCTAAGATTCTGAAAACATACCTGCTCGTCTCGTCGGGGAGCAATAAATCGTAATAACGTTCTACCTTTTGTTCCTCTAGTCTTCTTTTAAGTCCATTAGGCCCCACATTGTACGCAGCTGCAGTTAAGGTCCAACTTCCAAATTCATCATACCATTTTTTTAAATACTTACTCGCTGCTTCAGTACTCTTAATCAGGTGATAACGTTCATCAATTTGATCGTTAACTTCAAGGCCATACTCTCGAGCAGTGTTTTTCATAATTTGCCAAAAACCAGTTGCCCCAGCTGGAGAAACCACATTTTCTAGTCCACTTTCGGCTAAGGCCAAGT
The DNA here is from genome assembly GCA_011525015.1 of Flavobacteriales bacterium. Lineage (GTDB taxonomy): Bacteria > Bacteroidota > Bacteroidia > Flavobacteriales > Flavobacteriaceae > UBA3478. Next base: position 2,555 of record WTJC01000015.1, on the reverse strand, counting down.
ATTTAAAATCTGAAGGTATCCCTTGAGCTTCGAGAATAGAATCAATAATAGGAAAATACTTTTCTGAACGCTTAATCAAGAGTAAGGCATTAGATTGCCAATAGGTATTCACAAGAAATTCTCTATCGAGTCGTTCTTTGACATCTGCATCTTGCAAAGGCACAGATTCACCAGCAAAATCAATAGATTCTGGAAATTTTACACCGTGAATTTTATAAGTGTCGGCAACTCTTTTAAAAATGGATGAGGCAGTCTCGGGTGTTTTAGCGAAAATAAATAAGCCAATTGCCACCATACTGCCAAAAAGTAAGAAAAGCGTTTTGTTCTTCATTTGATTTGGAATTACACCTACTAAGTTGAATCATTGAATCTATATACGCAAACGCTTTGCCTGAAATTTTAGTGTTGAACGACTTGAATTCAAGTCGAATAACATTTTAATAAGCTACCCTTTTTCGCTATCTTTGTAGGCTCTAACTAACAAACACAAATCATGGAAGTACTAGAAATCACTGACAATGTTTTCTTGCGTCAATTCGAAACCAATGTCGATGGCCATTTGATTAAAATGGAATACGCAGCCCAAGAAAAGAAAATATTTCTGACCAAATTAGTAATTCCTGAAGCACTTCAGGCCGACACCTTAACTGACGATTTTATCACCTCTGTACTTAAACACGTTCAGGAAAAAAACTTAAGAGTAGTACCAACAAGTCCACAGGTTGCTAAGTTTTTGAGAAAAAACCGAAACAAGTTTAAAGAAATATTACCAGTAGGTATTCGTATCTAATTAGATACCAAGCTTATTCTTACATAACCGTCCTCATCGATACGATCGAGTTGAACTGAGCACAACTGATTTGATAATGCTGGATTCCAAGGTAGTCTTACTTTTATGTAGTTGTCTGTAAACCCAACGAGATAACCTTCTTTGATTTCTTTTTCGAAAAGAACTTCTCGTCTTGTGCCTAAATGCTTTTCATAAAACCTTCTTCTCTTTTTAGCCGATAATATCCGAAGCATTTTTGATCTCTTCTTCCTAATAGCCATATCGACTTTTCCTGGCATTAATGGAGCTTCAGTACCTTCTCGCTCAGAATAGGTGAATACGTGCAAATAAGAAATATCCAATTCTTGCAAGTATTGATAGGTCTCTGCAAATAAGGCCTCCGTTTCACCCGGAAATCCAACAATTACATCAACTCCAATACAAGCCTCTGGCATCACTTGTCTTATTTGGGCAATGCGATCGGTATAGAGTTTAGTCAGATACCTGCGTTTCATTTTCTTCAAAATTTCGTCGCTACCACTTTGTAGAGGAATGTGAAAGTGAGGAACGAAAGATTCACTCTTGGCAACAAAATTTATAATAGAGTTGTGCAGTAAATTAGGCTCAATTGAAGAGATTCTATACCTCGCGATTTTTGGCAATTCATCAAGAGCTTCTACTAGTTCTAAAAAGGTGTGTTCGTGTTTCTTATTACCGAATTCTCCCTTGCCATAATCTCCAATATTTACTCCTGTTAAAACAATTTCGCGAATATTTTTGGCAGCGATCTCTTCAGCGTTCTTAAGCACATTCTCGAGTGTATCACTTCTTGAAATTCCTCGAGCTTTTGGAATTGTACAGTATGTACAGGGATAATCACAGCCGTCTTGTACCTTCAAAAAAGCTCTGGTTCGATCTCCTATGGCATAACTCCCTTGATATTGATTAACGGTTTCGATTTCACAAGAATGAATTTTTGAAAGCGATTTCTGGTTGTCAAACAAATCGGCTATAAAATGTGTCAGGTTAAATTTTTCATTGGCACCCAAAACTAAATCCACCCCATCAACGGCTGCCAGTTCTTCGGGTTGGAGTTGAGCGTAACATCCCACAGCAACTATAAAGGCGTCTTTATTTTGAGCATGTGCCTTTTTAGCAATGGTTTTAAATTTTTTATCTGCGTTTTCTGTAACAGAACAGGTGTTAATCACATAGACATCGGCCTTGGACTCAAAAGACACTTTCTGATATCCTTTTTCTTGAACATCTCTTGATAGGGTTGATGTCTCGGAGTAATTCAACTTACAACCAAGGGTGTAGAAAGCAACTTTTTTCTGTTGAATCACTTCTTCCATTTCTGTTCCAAGGTGTAAATTTTTTCAAACAGTAGTTCGTCTTCTTCTGAAAATTCAATACCGCGTCTATCCATGACAATTTGCGCAACCTCCATGGCTTTTTTTACTTTAAAATCGGTGTATCCTAAATTTCCACCCCAGCTAAAACTAGGAATAAAGTTTCTAGGAAAACCCGATCCGTAAACATTACATGAAAAACCTATTACAGTACCAGTGTTAAACATGGTGTTAATTGCAGCTTTACTGTGGTCACCCATAATGACACCCAAAAATTGTTCTTCTGTTTGTTCAAAACGTTCAGACTCATAATTCCACAGTTTTACTCTGGCATAATTGTTCTTGAGATTGGAAGTGTTTGTGTCTGCTCCTAAATTACACCACTCACCTATTACTGAATCACCTAAAAAACCGTCGTGACCTTTGTTGCTGTA
>WTJC01000021.1 GCA_011525015.1 Flavobacteriales bacterium | reverse complement strand
CAGATGCAATTTGCACTACAGAATACGTTCCGGTATGTGGTTGTAATAATGTGACTTATGCAAACTCCTGTTCAGCTGAAGCAGAAGGAATCGTAGATTATATAAGTGGCGCCTGTGAGAATGGAAATTAGTTGCGCGCAATCACGATTTTAAAGGACTCTTCATTGTCGTAATCTCCCCAAAATGCACCGTATTGATATCCTACAAAAGGTGGAGTGGTAGCCAATCCTTCTTCAGCCTCGGGGTATAAATCAGCCAATCCACTTTGATCGGTGACGTCGGTAAAGGTTCCGTCATTATTATTGGAAAACAATCGACTTCGCTGGTATTGATTTGAGCTTCCGTTATCTTCTATAGCGACAATAAAAAGATCTAAATCGCCATCTCTATCAAAATCTGCAACAGCCAATCCATTGTTATCGGCGACTTGTGTTATTCCTGTGAAGGATGCTATTTGCTGAAAATCTTGGGCAAAAATGAGAGTTCCTTGCGTGAGCAGGCTGCAAAAAACCAAAACAGATTTACTGCGTATTGAAAACGTATCAAGTTTTTGCAAAATGTTCATAGCCTCTCTCGTGTTCTCTACAAAGTTAAGGTCTATATCAATGCGAAAACCTCAACTAGAACTGTGAAATTTGAGCATCCATCCAAGTCAAACGCTGGTTGAGCCAATCTTTGAGGTAATTCACCTCTTCTTCATAGGTTGAACCCACGAACTGATTAGGCCAAACCCATTCGCCCAAAATAGGCCAGCGCTGGAAATTTCGCTCCGCATTTTCAAGATTGTTCAAGGTGTCGTAATACGAATCAATGGTGCCCATGAGCTGTCCTGTGCTCAATGCTCCAGAACGTAAACTCTCCCATCGATTTTTGAGTTGAGTTCTGAAATAGGGATCTGACATAAGCTTCTCCCACCAAAACGGCACATTCCAAAAATCACCTGCGCAGCGTTGATTGAATTCAAAAGACCAAACGTCTGTTTGTCCACCTCCACAATAATTTGCATTTCCAAAGCCCAGATTAAAATCCCAAACAGGGCCCATTGAGAGTTTTGAGTTTTTGTCTTTGGTGACCCATGTGCTTATTCGATAGGCGTCTACATTATTTGATACCTCGTTGACAATAAGAAAATCTACAAAGCTCTCCACATCGATATAAGCGCGGTATCCCGTCTCAGGGTCAGCGAAATTCTCCGATTGTAGGGCCGTCTCAAAATCGTACATATAGTTTTCGATATACTCTTTTTGAGCTGCAGTAATTTCATCGTAGTCTGGGGTGTCGTAAAAGAATCGAATGCTCGAACCTTCTACATCTGTATAACTCGAAACAAAATGAGTTTGAGGATCGTAATCAGGCCCCTTGTCTATTTTGAGAATATAGCCTCCAGTTAAATTTTCTCCATCATTTTCGTCTGGCTTTAAACGATCAATATTAATTCTATTTACATCGCGCTTAAGCTTCTCCATAAAAACATAAATGCCCTGATTGAGACCATTGAGTTTCATATTGACGAATTGAGTTCGAGAAGCATAACGACCCATACTTCTAGCGATGTCATAGGCCAAAACATTTCTCATGAGCGACTTATCACTGTAAGGCGCGTATAAAATCCAATCTTCTTCAAGAGGCATGTCTAAAATAGAAACGTCGAGATCTTGATTACTGGCATCCTTCGTTTCTACACCGTACTGTTTTTTGGGAAAAGACTGTGAGGATTGACCCCTGCGTTCAATTCCAATGGGGCCTTGAAACAATTCATTACCGCGGTCAGAAACTTGCATAATTCCAGGGATTTTTGGTTCATCAGGGATTTCTTGATTGTAGGTATCCACCGAGACCACAGGTAAGGTATAAGGAGGATACACCACAGGTCCTGAATTCGGTTCTTCTTCATCAATCTCCATCGGTTCATCTTTTGAACAGCTCAAAATAAACAGAAAAGTGAGCACCAAAATGTGCTGCGGACGAAAGTGGACCTTTGAAAATGCTAATTTCTTCATAAGCGGAAATTACAAATAATTCGCAAGTTCTTCTTCAATTTAGTACCTTGAAAAGACATAATGTACCACAAACTATGAGACTACTCTTTTTTTTCGTTTTCGTGCTTAGTGCATCCTTGTGCCAAGCTCAAGAAGTATTTGCAGTAGACTATGCCTCTAGAGCCGATGTCAAAGTTTATGTTGTAGACTATGCTTCTCGAGCGGATTTAAAAGTATTTAAAGTCGATTATTCAGGTCAAGCTTCAGGAAATGAAGGATTGTGGTTTTTCACAGATTACAGCGGGCAGGCTGACAAAACCATCTTTTACGTCGATTATGAATCTCAAGCAGATCTAAAAATATTCTTTGTAGAATACAAGGGTCAAGCCGGCTGGAATAGCAATTCCAAAAAACATTTGATGTATTAACAATCACCTATGAAGTTCAAGCTTTTTCTTTTTATTGCAGTAATGGGTTTCACCCTCTCCCTCGGCGCCCAAGAACTCACTGCCGTTTCTATAAATATTCGATACAACAGCAGTAATGACGGAGATGATTTATGGGATTTGCGAAAAGATGAAGTGGTAGCACATATTGCAGCTCAAAACCCTGCAGTATTTGGTGTACAAGAAGCTACAGATCTCCAAATGCAATACCTAAATGAGAAGCTTTCTGATTATGCCTTTGTCGGCGTAGGCCGAGATGACGGAAAAACCAAAGGAGAATACTCGGCTATTTTCTACCGCAAAGACCAGCTCGAACTCCTCGAAGAAGATACCTTTTGGCTTTCGACCACTCCTGAAAAGGTCTCGAAGGGATGGGATGCTGCCATTGTGCGCGTTTGCACCTATGCCCAATTCAAACAGATCGAATCAGGTCGGCGTTTTTGGCATTTTAATACCCATTTTGATCACATCGGGCAAGAAGCTCGAATTCAATCTGCTATTTTAATTAGAGAAAAGATAAAAAGTGTAAATAAAGCAGAGCTACCGGTCATTTTAAGTGGAGATTTTAATGCACTTCCCCAGGAGCAGCCCATTGTAGAACTTAAAAAAGCTTTTAAAGACCCTCTTGAGCATACAGCCTTAATAGGGCCTACAGGAACATTTAACGGTTTTGAAGTAGGTATGCAGCCCGATAGACGAATCGACTACATCTTCTCAAATGGATTTAAGGTCAAGTCGTACACGCATTTAGATGACAAACGAAAAAACGGCCGTTGGATCTCTGATCACCTGGCCGTTTCAACACTTTTATCTTTCTAAAGTTTATCCTGCAAAAATATATCCGCAGCCTCTGTTCTGGGCGCGACCTAAGGCCCAAACCCCTGAAGGCACCAGTTTAATTCCAGGAAGAATAGAAGCGACCATTTCTTTGTAAACCTCATCAGCATTTAGTCCCATATTTGCAGCTACTGCAGAGCTGTAGACCTTTGTCGCTAAATCACATACACAAAACATAGAACCTCTTGCTTGTAAATCTTTAATCCCTTGAATTGGAGGCAGCGGCATATCCCCTTCTTGAGGCTCATAAACCGTATTTCGAAGGGCGTGCTCTCCTGTCTTATTGTCTTTAAAATCAACCAATGCTCCCAGGTTAAATTTATTCCAAGCCTCAGAGTTGAAAGCGAAAACAATTCCTGAATGTCTGAGAACTGTCATTGCCGTAATATTGTCGTCTTTTATTCCTGTAGAATTATTAGACTCTAAAAAAGCCCAGTTCCAAACAATAGGTAAGGTATTGTGCGGCTGGCTACCATCATATACGATGCGGTGGTCTCCTTTGATGCCGTCAAACCAACTGTCTAATTCTTGATCATCAAAATCAATTGCCGTGTCAGTATTAGAAATCGATTCCATCTGATCAAAAGAATTGACCATATTTGGAAAAGCTGAGGCGCTTACCCCTAAAGCCATAGTGGCGAAAAATTGTCTACGCGAAGTATCCATTGTAAAGTGTTTTTAAGTTAAGTACGATTTTAAGATACCAAAAAATTGATAATTATTGTTTTTTGAAATTAAAAATTGGCCTAAAACATCCAATTGAAATTGAATGCTTACATTAGGGTATCAGCAAAGCAAAACATGAGAACTACATTACTTTCGAAAATTAGCCTCAAATCGAGTCTCTTAGAACTGCTCATTTTGTTTGTAGCAATAACCATGGGGTTTTTGGTAGAAAACTATAGAGAAACCTATCTCGAAGAACAACGATCAGAACGACTGCTGAATTCACTGCATATTGACCTTCAAGGCGATATCGTTCGCTTTGACGAGTTTACCGATCTGCGAAAAACGCTTATCGATGATGTTTACCATTTTATCGATGATGTCGAAAAAAGAGGTCTTTTAGAAAATGATATGAAACAGCAAAAGTTGTTTGCAAAAGCCATTTTCAACTGGACTTATTTCGAACCCAATACAGCCAATATTGAGCAAATCATAAGTTCAGGAGCACTGCGCTATTTAGGAGATGACGAGCTCATTCACCAAATTGGAATGATGCAATCTCGCAACCTACTGCTCATGGATCGACAAGAACGTGAACAGGAGTACTTTTTAAATTATTTGCAACCCATGATGCATCAGTATTACAATTTCAAATGGCTCAATAAGAACTACGTGCGCAATTGGCAATCCTTTCCTGAGGCCAATGAAAATTTAATACAGGTAAATCCTGAAGAGCAGCGCATGATGCTTTGGAAACATTCCGACGATTTAGCCGAAAGGGTAATGAACCTCTTTGAAAACTACGTCTTTATTTTGCGTTCGAGCTACGTGGTCAACTATGACGAATACATTGAGGAGATGCAGCACACAATCGATATGATTGATGAAAAAAGCCTAACTGACAATTAAGGATACAACACAGGGTTTAAATGCGTATCGATGAGCTCACCCACCTTAGCACCGGGACACCAGGTATTCCAATCGTTCACCTGCCAATCATTTTCAGGATCTTTTAAACGCATAGCCTTATCCATATAAATAATGGTCATTACTTTTCGGGTTTCATCCGTTTGATTCGGACCAGCCCTGTGAAAAACCCAACCCGAATGAAAACTGACCTCTCCCAAATCAAAGGGTTCAATGAGATGTTCAAAATCCGTGATACGTAACCTATTTGAAATAAAGTCTTCACTTTCATCCCCTATTTCGAGTTCTCTTCCTTCAACGATTTGATGACTTTGTGCGCTGAATTCAAGGGGCCCCATATTTAGGGGTACGGCCTGAAGCGGAATCCACGCAGTGATGCATTTATCGGTTTGAAGTGGCCAATAAAATTGATCGGCATGCCAAGGTGTATATCCCCCACCGGCTTCTTTAAAAAGCGCTTGGTCGTGGTAGAGGCGCACTCCTTCAACCTGCATAAGTTCAGCTGCTATACGACCCAGACGTTTTGAAAAAATAAGGGTTTTTATGGCGGGATCTTCTAACCACAGGTTAAAGAGTTGAAGAAAGGCCTTTTCATAGGTATTTCTATCCTTGAGTTCTTTTTTCTGGGTATTGAGCTCATCGACCTTTGCGCCAATAACGGCATTGTAATGAGCGATGGTCTCTGCATCGAAAACGTGTTTTAATTTGATGAATCGATTCTTTTGATAATAGGCGATGTGCTCTGGAGATAATTCGTAAGGTCGATCGAGTATGTCCATGTTTGCTTATTTAGTGGTGCACTAAAAATTACAAAAAATTTCCAAGGAGCATGACCAAAACAAAAAGGCTATAAAAAATTTGACCTCCACAAGGGAGGTCAAACCGACTAAACTAACCTAACTAAATAGATCCAAACCTAAATTATTGAGCAGCTCGTTTAATTTCGAGCGCCTTTTTTATTTCATTTGCGCGCTGTTCAGAAAGCGAATAATTTCTCATGATAAGTATTGCAATCAGGGTTCCGAGAATAGGGAATCCTGAATAAAACAAGCGTAATCCTGTAATCGCTCCTTCGGGCTGAACAGCGAGATTGGCATCAAAGCCAACAAAGGTCATAATAAGACCACTTAAGAGTCCTGATACGGCCTGACCGAGTTTTACCATCCACCAATAAATAGCGCCAAGGGTTCCTTCTTTTCGAGGAAGTCCGTTTTCTAATTCATCTAAATCGCAGACATCAGCAGTCATACTCATCATCAATGTGAAGAGTCCTCCGATTCCGAATGAATGAAAAGGAAGAGCGATTAAAAATAAGTAAGGTTGATTCGGGTCAAATAAAAACCAGAATAAAATATACCCTACAATACCTATTGACTGAGAAATGATAAAAGTTCTCTTTTTACCAATTTTCTTTGAGAGTCTAGTGACAATTGGAATCACGATAAAAGTAGTAGCCAAGGCTCCTACACAACCATGAAGTGTCGGAAAGATACCTGCCGCACCTGCATCACCTGCAAACATGTAGTACACAATTACAAAGAAGGTGAAGGCTGCAATGGTTTGAAACGAACCAAATACCAAAAAGGTTGCCCAGCACAATTTTCTAAATGGCTTACTGCGGGCTGCATCTTTAAAACCTTGAACAATTCCATCAAAACTTCCAGCAAAATTGCCAAGGGTTAAAGGCTTTAAATTATCGTCATTAAGCGTAGATTGACTTTTTATAAATAAGGCAGGAACCATGGCTAAGAACGTACAGAACAATCCGATGTAAATCGACAATTCACGTGCACCTTCTTCAGCAGAAGGAAACCATTCTGGCTTGTAGAGAATTACCCAAAACCAAGGAGCAATTACCCAAGCCCACTGACCTATCCATTGGGCTACAGCCATGATTTGTGTGCGCTCGTGAAAGTCATCACTCATTTCGTAACCCATGGCTACGTAAGGCACACTAAAAATGGTAAGTCCTAAATAAAACAAGATTGAAAACGACAACACCCACCAGAAATTGTAGTCTAAACCGTTTTCAGCATAGAGCTGCCACATGGCCATAAAGGCAAGGCCCATGATGATGGCTCCTATAAAAACATACTGCCTTCTACGGCCCCATTTCGACTTGGTATTATCTGATAAAAAGCCCATGATCGGGTCGGTAATCGCGTCAAAAAATCGAGGGATAAAGAAAATTAATCCCCAAAGCCAGGGTGAAAATCCGAGGTTTTGAACCAAAATCACCATAAAAATTCCCAAAGCAGCTGGAAACATTTGGTTGGCAAGCATACCAATTCCCCAGGCAATTTTTTGCCCCATGGAGACCTTATTTGTTGTTTGTTGAGTACTCATTGTTTATTCGTGTTAGTTAGTTTAGTTGTATTATTCTGCCATTGGCGGAGATTTAACTTCGTCTAATAATTGATCTAAATCTCCTTGGAAGGTTTTGTTGACAGGCTTACCTGATCGTCCTAGCCCATCAAAAACACCTCGGTCGATGTAATCCCATAGGGCGTATTTTCCTTTACCGTCTACTGTAAAGAGTCCGAAATGATTTTCAGAGCCAATTGGATTTCCTTGATCTTTCCACTTTTCATCGAAGGCCTCAAAGAAAAAACAACTGACACCTACCTCAGCTGTCCAGTCTAGGGTAGCCTCAAAGTATTTAGCCTGCTTGTACTGATCGGCTGCATTAGAACCCTCAGGTCCATAAAAGCCATCTGAAGTAGTGGCCCAGCCTGTCTCACCAATGTGAATTGGCTTTTGCACGCCTAAGCCCTCCATATAATTTTTGACCTTGTAGTATTCGTTTTTAGCGTAGTCTGCCGCTCTTTGCATCGCCTCTTCAACCTGTTCTACTTCACTGAGTTCTGATACCGCTGCGGGATCTTGCTGCCAATAATGCGATTGGTAATGCGTCTCGTGAAACGGATACGTATGCATTGAAATATAATCAACCGCTTTGATCAATCGCTCCAGATCAGGTTGATGGTAAATGGCATCTCCTCCGCCCCAAGCTGCAAAATTATCTGAACTTGTTATCCATAAATCTGAATCTAGGTCGCCTTTGGCTTTTAAATCTTGTAAATAATTCACCCATTTTAAAATGACCGCAGGGCGCACAAAATAACTTTGTGCCCAGTGCACCATGGCTTCATTTCCAACGGCTATGACTTTTACAATATCATCGTAATTCTGAGCCAATCGCACCGCCTCGTCAATTTCTTTGGTGTTGCCTTCTACATCTTCTGCCTCGTGATTTGGATTAGGCGTCCAAGCGCCTTCACAATTGATCCACGCACCGAGCATTACATACATTTCAAAACCTTCGCGTTCTGCTTTGAGCTCTGAAATGGCATTTAGCACACTCTCAGCAAAAGGCAAATGCACATTATAGGTTCTTAAAAAACGAAAGCCCATAGCATGAAGCAAAAGAAGATCTTCTTTTATTTCAGTCACTGTTGGCTGAACATCTCTCGTTTTTGCGCGGTATCCTCCATAAGAAATGGCCTTATACTCAGGGTCACCAAGTAATTGAGCAGCCGATTTGTCGGTTGACATAGCAGTGGGTGCTTGATACTTCAAGTATCCCAAGGCCGTAACCACAAAAAATAGGGCAACAATAAGCTTTACTACTTTCTTCATTAATCTCTTTTTAAATTCACCTCAAGCTTTTGAACTTTTCCGTTGCGCTGAAAAATTTCTGCACTTCTCTCTGAGCTGAGTTGAAGACCAGAAATCGTCTCCACTTCTCCGTCAGACAAGTACACCTTCATCTCATTGGCTGAGGCTTTGTTATATATTATTGGAGTTTGACAAATGGTAAATGCCAAACTATTCGGTTGTAATTCTAAATCCTGTTTTTGACCTTGAACATCGTAATATTCAAAGAACTGAGCTGATTTGATGAACTCTTGATCTTGAAGCATGCTCGCATCAAATTCTAAATGTCCTTGTGCATAGCGCACACCCATTTCAGTCAATCTACTGATGACATCCTCTTTGACCTGACCCGTCATTCCAGGTTGCTGCGCTCCTTTGTGGGCAGGTGTATGTGAATAGGGATCAGTTGGGAAGGCTCCGTAATTCTCCGGTGTTTTATAAACTCCGATTCCCTTATTGATTTCGAAATAAAATGTTTTGAGCCCTTCGATTACAGCGCTATCGGCTTGTTCGGCTATAGCCTTTTGCCAGCATTCTTGTGTGGCTAAAAGAAGCTTAGAAACCATATGCCAATAAATTGAACCCAAACCTTCATATCCAAAGAAGGTTCCTGAACGACCGGTAAAGGCTTTGTGGTTAAATACCTCTTCGTAATAGGCGCAAATAGTTTCGTATTCTTCAGCAACTAATGGCTTATAGGCGTCGGCTAGCCCGTCAAGGGCCTCTTTTAATCCGTTGACATTGGTAAAGCTTCCATTGAAGTGTAATTGCCCATCACGATCTTGATTGACAATTTGAGTATTGCCCTCTTTGAGCATTTCTTGAAGTAATCTCGAAGACTTGGCCGACTCAGGTAGGGTGTTCTTCTCTAAAAACAATCCTAAGTTTTTATCGGGATACAAAATATATGAATGCTGGTCTTCTCTCCAGAGTCGAGAATTTCGCATTGAAGTTAAGACCTCAAGGGCTTCTTTTGATGAAAGGAATCCTGAACTCAAAACAGCCACTTGCCCTTCGAGCATTTCATCCAAATAGTGAACGCTAATGCCTTCTGGATTGATCTGCATCAGATTGTAGGCATGGTACAATCCGTCTTCTCTTTTATTGCTGCGAATGCTCTGTTCAAGCACCGCTCTTACTTTTGAGGTAAAGGCAGCAATGTCACTGAGTTTAAGGTTTCTTTTTTGTCCGCTAAAGCCTTGCTCGTAAATACCTAATCTGTAGACCGAGGCAGCTTCACCAAGTGCATTGGTCATCTCTTGACGCTCAAAATCAGAGAATCCTAATTCACTGACTGTTTTGTTGTGCTCAAAAATTTGATGAACTGTTTCAAAGAAGACTGTCAATTCTTCTGAAACCTCAACGCTAGCGTCTTCTGATTGCAGTAAATCTTCAAAAAAGCAAACGAATCTTCTCAAATAATACAAGGTAACCATAGAAACTCCATTACCCACCAATGCGTTATTGGCATCGTTCCACTCTGGGCGCTGAGTATTCATCCATATACCAGCATCAGGAATGAAGTTGGATAATTTTGCCAAAAGTGTGGCTAAAATTTTCTCCATAAAATTGACCTTGTAGATGGCCTGGTCTTTCAATCGCAGTAATGCCGAATCAGAACCATTAGCTTCGCAAGCTGCTCTTAAATCGTGATCTGCCTGTACATCAAAATCTATGGTATTCTTGGCATCTTTAACAATGTCTTTATAGGCCTTAATGCGGTAAGGCACATCGGCATAGGTAAAGACAGCACGATTAAATTGCTTTTGCAGCATACCAGGCTGGTAGTTTTCAGCGAATTCTAAAAACTTTAGAAGGTAGATGATTTGGTGATCTCCCCAGTACCCAATATAACTCCATGGGTTATCAGGCTCTATGGTCTCCCAGTCGAAACCGTATTTGGTCACGCGATAAGGATTGTATCCCTCAAAAGTGGTCGCATTTAAGAAGGTGTGAATCATCCCTTCAATGAATTGCGGATACGAGAAGACCAAGGCCTCCCAGTTTTGAAAAATATCTCTCCAATTGCCCTGAAAGTCGAGCACCTTAGAGCCGTCTAATTCATTTTTAGTGTTGATTGAAAACTTATTCCAAGGTCTAGATGGGTCTCCGTGTCTACGACTAAATTTGAGCGGCAAGTATTGCGCACAAAGTCGTTCTATATCTGTGTCTTCGACCTTTGCAATCCAGCTATTGAGTTCTTGAAGACTAATGACCTCTGGAAGTTCACTTAAGACATTTTTATAAGATTCGTACAGCGCTTTGTTGGAGCGTTTAATGTAGTTCTTTAAATCTGCAGATTCAATTTCATAATTGTGATCAAAAACGCCACCTCGCATAATATTAAAAAGGGTATTGGCAAAGTGTCTTGTCGTTCTCTTCGTATCAGAAGTACATTGAAGGCCATCTGCGCTAGCTACAAGTGCTTTAAGGGCCTCACCCCCGGCATCGATATCTTGAATTACCTCATTTTGAAGTGCCTCAGCATCGGTATTGATTTTGGCTTGGAGGGATTTAATTTCTGAAACTCCATAACCTAAATCGGAGATGATACTCCATGATTCGCTTTGATCGGCATCTAAGGTAAAGGCATCATTTAAAAGGTAAGCACCTTTATGCGCTCTTACTTCATGATGAACCTCTGGCTCAATTCCTTTTCGAAATGCCGCAATGCCTTTGGCTGAAATCAGTACTTTGGCTTTTGGCCTGCCTAACGACCACACCACATTAGATTTTAATGCCTCAGACGGTTCAGCACGGTCTACAATCACAGAACTCAATGCGTATACACCTATATTGGCGCTTGGCTCTAATTCTGCCTTTTTGTAGGCGTCGACCAAATTACTCATGGCCATTTGCTGCCATTCTCCTACCCCATATGGCAAGACATTTTGCAGTCCATCAATAAAACGAATACCGACCTTTGAAGAGCCGGTATTCTTTAGTACAGACTTTCTAACAAAACCGAAAACATCAGAAGTAGTCCATTCTATGCTGTAAGTGAGTCCTAAATCGTGATTGATTTCTTCAAAAAGAACCTTGTTTCCTAACTTATTTTTATAGAGGTTGCGCTTTAAGTCGTACACTCCTTTGTAAAGGTCACTTTGAGGCTCCCATAAAAAGGTTTGCGCTTCTTTCGTCACCAAAAAGATTGTTTTAGAACCTGTGGTCTCAAGCCCTTCGGTAATTTTATCATCAGTGTAGTACGGCAGTAAAGCATGCTCACTGTTTTTTCTTCCCGCAGTTAATGCTCCATTGCTTGACACGAACAACCAATGGTTTGAGGCGCTTACTATGCTCATAAAAAAAGGAGACATCTCGTTGCTGTTTTCAATCTTGTAAAACAACTCTCCATTTAATTCCACCTCTTCGAGTTGGACTTCAGCTTCATTTTGATGTAGTGCTTTTGACCCTAAATAAATCGCCTTATCGCTCATGCTCTATCTAAAAATTGATTTTGGTTTGCTGCGTAATTCACGCGTTTATTTTAGCAAATTACTAAAGAGAATGCCCAAATAATAAGAATATCCCACTACAAAATATATACAGTTTTGAAATTCTTAAAACGAGGGATAAATTGAGACTTTACGGGCGCTCTGACAATAATTTATCTTCTGATGTAGTGGTAATGATAAGGTTGATGAGAGGTACAATTGACTTTGAATTTTACAATTATACCGCTCCATAGTACAGCTTGGCACACTCTTTGGTTTTCTTGTATTAATTCAGATTACTATACCTTAAAATTCAAATCCTATGAAAAAAAGCATCTTATTCGCAGTCGCCATTCTAAGTCAAATCGCTGTGCTTCAAGCACAGCAAAAGAATTTTATTGACCAAGCCTATATCGAAACGAGAGCATCGGTTGACACCCTTGTAGTGCCTAACCGCATTACCTTAGGCATTTTTATCTCTGAGGAAGATCACAGCCGAAAAATAAGCGTAGAAGCCTTGGAATTAAAAATGGGTAAAACCCTTGAGCGTTTGGATATCAACCTTGCAAAACAGCTTAAACTCACAGATTTGAGCAGTAATTTTAAAAACTATGTACTGCGCCGCCAAGACATAAAAAAATCAAAATCGTATGAATTAGAAGTGTACGATGCCGTAACCGCCGGCAGGGTCATAGCAGCTTTGGAGCGAGCAGGCATTTCAAATGTGAATTTGATAAAAACCTCTTATGCTGAAATGGATGCCCTCGAGCTTCAACTCAAAACAAAAGCCATAGTAAGAGCCAAAAAACAAGCCGAAGCCATGGCAGAACCTTTGGGACAATCCGTAGGAAAGGCGCTGTATATATCAGATTTTAACAGTAGCAGTAGTCCAATCTACTACAATAGACGAATGAAATTACAGATGAGTTCAATGGCCGAAGAAGCACTCGAAGAAACACTTCAAATTGAATTTGAAAAAATCAAGGTCAGCGCCAGTTTAAATGTCAACTTTGCCTTGAATTGATCAGCTCAGCATAAAAAGGGCCATCACGATCATTACCGCATTTTCGATAAAGGTCGCCTCGGTCATGGGCAGTTTAAGTGCTGTACCTAAACACGCACATTGTATTTGACGTTTGTCAATTAATACACGAAGCACACCTATGGTTGTCATCCCTAAAATCAATAAGGTGAGTATCAAGGCAAACTCTAATTGATAGCGCATTAAAAAGCAGAGCCCTAGTGCGAGTTCTATGAAAGGATAAACCCAGCCGTAGATAGAGATGCGTTTGGCCAATGGATCGTACATCTGAAAAGAAGTCTGAAATCCTTTCAAATCGAGAAACTTAAAAAAGCTGAACACAACGTAAAAGAGCCCCATAAAATCGAGCATCATCGCACTTAAATCTGCAGTATCCCAATGCAATAAAACAGCTGTCGCCACTAAATAAGCAAAGATTAAAAAGAGTGGTTTAAGCTGAACCCATTTTGAAGGGGATTCTGTTGCTACCTCTTGCTGAATATCAACGGTAGATTGAGCAGAGATATGGTATTTCGAACCCAGGGTTTCTTGTAATGAGCTAAGGGGTACTTCTGAGTCTGCAGTAGTGATTTTGGCTTCACCACTTTGAAGATCAACAGCAACGGCATGAATCTGCTCAACATTCATCAACTTCTGTTCTACGCCTTTGACGCAGCCCATACAGGTCATACCTTCAATGCGATAGTTGGTTTCAGTCATTTGTTCTTAGGTATTACCGTAATTTAATTCGTAAAATCGTCTGTATTCTCCTGAAACAACATCTTTAATCCACTGTGGATTCGTCAAATACCAATCAATTGTTTCTTTGAGTTTTTCTTCAAAATTTTGACTGGGGCTAAAACCCAATTCGTTTTCAATTTTTGAAGCATCAATAGCGTATCGAACATCGTGACCTGGTCGGTCTTCGACAAATTCAATAAGCGATGCTGTAGTGCCCTTGTCGCGATTTAATTTATCATCAATCATTTCAGCAATAAGATGTACAAGATCTATGTTTTGATACTCATTTTTTCCTCCCACGAGATAGGTCTCTCCTAATTTTCCTTTGTGGGCAATCACATCTATTGCCTGACAGTGTTCTGACACAAATAACCAATCTCGCATTTGCTTACCGTCACCGTAAATTGGAAGTTTTTTTCCTTCTATAGCGTTTAAAATGGTTAAGGGAATTAATTTTTCTGGAAACTGAAAGGGCCCAAAATTATTGGAGCAATTCGAAATCAGCACAGGTAAATTGTAGGTGTTGAAATACGCGCGAACAAGGTGATCGGCTCCAGCCTTTGAAGCCGAATAAGGAGAATTAGGAGCGTATTTCGACCCTTCAGTAAAATAGGCTCCAGCAGATAAACTACCGTATACCTCATCGGTTGAAATTTGGTAAAACAAATGCCTTTTAGCAGATAAATTCATCTCATTTGATAATGACCAGTGCTTTACACAGGCATTCAAAAGCACTGTGGTTCCAACCACATTAGTTTGCACAAAAGACAAGGGATCTTGAATTGAGCGATCTACATGTGACTCGGCCGCCAAATTGAACACCCAATCGAACTTGTGTTTTTCAAAAAGCTGCTCAATTAAATCTGCATCAGTAATCGAGCCTTGAACAAAGTGATAGTTGGCAAGACTGCTAAAATCTTCTGTATTAGCTAAATTTCCGGCATAGGTAAGCGCATCTAAATTGACTACTCGGTCTTCAGGATAATTTTTCAACCAGTGACGCACAAGATGAGAGCCAATAAACCCTGCTCCTCCAGTAATCAAAATTGTTCTCTTCTCCCCTGTCATGTTCAGCTTTATTTAAATCGTTCTAACAAATACTGCCCATAGGCGGAGTGCTCAAGATCCTTGGCCAATTCAACTGCTTTTTCTTTGCTGATAAAGCCCATTTCATAAGCAACCTCCTCTAAAGCAGCTATTTTTAAACCCTGTCTCTTTTCAATGACCTCAACAAAGTCAGAAGCTTGAGAGAGGGCGTCTACAGTTCCTGTGTCTAACCAAGTATAGCCCCTTTCAAGCAGTTCTAAATTTAATTGATCTTGCTGCAAAAATCGTTCATTCACCGAAGTGATTTCCAATTCACCTCGAGCAGAGGGCTCAATCGTTTTTGCGATTTCAATTACGCTATTGGGATAAAAGTACAGCCCCGTTATCGCGTAATTTGATTTGGGTTCAAGTGGTTTTTCTTCTATAGATATGACCTTGTTTTCGGCGTTAAATTCAGCCACCCCGTAACGACCTGGGTTGTTTACATAATAACCAAACACGGTGGCTTTTGGATCATTTTGATCTGAAGCCATTTCGCAAGCCCTTTGCATCTTCTGCTGTAAGCCACTGCCGTAAAAAATATTATCCCCCAGTATTAAACAGACTGGATCTGTTTTGATAAAAGAGGCTCCAATAATAAAAGCCTGTGCCAGGCCTTCAGGCTTGGCTTGTTCTGCATAGGTAAAAGACATTCCTAAAAATGAACCGTCACCCAAGAGCTTTTCAAATCCTCCCAAATCATCTGGAGTTGATATGATGAGTACCTCTCTGATACCGGCTGTCATTAAAACCGATATCGGATAATAAATCATAGGCTTATCGTAAACAGGCAACAGCTGTTTTGAGATTCCCTTTGTAATAGGATGCAGACGCGTACCTAATCCACCGGCAAGAACTATACCCTTCATCATAAAACGAAGATAAAACTTTCTTGCGCCATTTTAAGATTGCGAAAGAGGCTTACTTGAGATATACGAAACGAGCCAACCTGCTTAGCTCAGCCTCATCGACGTATTTTCCGATTTCTTTATTGAATTGCGCCATATTTTCATAGGGACGGTACTCTAAAAATTCATGGGTCATTTTCGAACCTACACCTGGTAAATTTTTGATGTCCTCTTCTTGAGCTGTATTGAGTTCTACCGGAACGAAAATGTACTGTTCTAAACGAGCCACTTCTTGCTCATCGACATATTTTCCGATTTCTTTTCTAAACTGATTCAAGTTGACATAAGGCTTGTATTCTTCAAATTCGTGTGCCATACGATCTCCTACTCCTGGTATCAGTTTAAAAGTTTCCTCTGCGGTCTCATTGATGTTTAACGGCACAAAAACCTTAGCAAATACAGCCTCTAAATCAGTCGAATCTCCTAAAACCTCAACAAAAGCTTCAATGGCTAAAAAAGGGCGCTCACTAATGATTTGTGTGACGACCTCTTGAGATAAACCTGCTTCTAACAAAGAAGCTTCTGAGGCCAAATTTGCATTCAATAGGCCTGTGGTAATTACAGTTGTACTTTGTACCTCTTCTTTGGCTTCGGTTTTGGATTCTTCTTTTTTGAAGTCACAAGAAGACAAGACGAAAAGCGTACACAAAGCAAGAATTATTTGATTTTTCATAAGATTAATTTTTTGATGTTAATTGTAAATAAAGCATCCCTAAGAGGGAAAGTATGATTAAACTTCCAGGGGCAAATACAGGTAATGCACCAGAGAAGCTATTGATGAGCAAATTTAGGGTTGTTTCGTTGACGTAAATCTCTTTTTCAAACTCAAAGTTCGCTTTGAGATGCAAATAAACGCCAACAACAGCACAAATGGCATTGATGATTAATAGGCCTTTGAAAGACTTACGAATCCATGCCGCATTAGAATAGCGATCTGCAATGAGCAAAATACTGGCTAATGCCACGCAAAGCAGGGGAATAAATTGAAGTACATCCTCATAGTGCTCAATAAGCCACAATTCTAACGCTAGCCCAAAAAGCAGAGCCGCAATGGTGATTCTAATTAAGCGCAAATCAGATATAGCCATAGTTAATTGATGAATTCAAAACCGATGTAAGCGCCAAAAGGGTGCCCAGGGCGTAATCCTGCAGGTACGGTTGAAACCGCATAAACCTCATCGGTCATATTGATGACATTCGCCTTTAGTCTCCAATTGGTATTTAGCGTATAAGCGGCACTAAAATCCAACACCGTGTAGGCCTTAATTTTTGAAGAATTATTAAAATCGGCAAAAGCTTGGGTGTTAAAATCTCCGTTGTATCTCAAATTCCAATTCAAATCAAAACGATCGTGATTCAAAGCAGCACTCAAGTTGAATTGATGCTGAGGAATAAAGGGCACGCGGTCTCCTTGCTGAACTTCTCCCCAAAGATCTTCACTACTGCCAAAGTCATTTTGAAAGATGGCATCTGTAAGTGTGTATGAAAAACTAATAGGTAAATTGAGTTTGTCACTTAGACTCATTTTAAAGTTGAGTAGAAACTCAAGACCTGAAACATTGGTCTCTCCTGCATTAAAAGGATCACCTGTTCCTGTACCACCACTTGCAGCCAAGTCATTTCCGAGCAGATTCGAATAATCGTTAAAAAAACCTACCAGCTCTCCACTGAAAGATCCAAAACCAAAACGGCTTCCCAATTCGTAGTTCACTGAAGATTCGGCCTTCTCATTAGGATCGCTTCCAGCCGGAGAAAAACCTTTGTGCACCCCTCCAAATACTGAAGCATTTCGGGAGATGGTATAATTGAATCCCATACCTGGTACAAGAGCTTGAATCGTATTGGAACGACTGCTTAACTGCTCTTGAGAACGCTGTGGATTATCTTTTCCGAAATCATCTCTGTATAATTTGATGTTTTCAAATCGCAGACCTGGAGTCAAGGTTAAGCCATTTTTTTTGTACTTATAACTGACGTAGCTCGCCAAGGCTTCTGCATATGAAATACGATTACCCTGGTTGCCGCGAATACCTTCAGCTGAGATTTGCATCAGACCATTATCTATGGAATAAGCATCTTCCCATTGAAAACGATCTTCTTCATCGCGGTGAAAGCGGAGTCCGATTTCGATATCGTGAAAAGTATTGTTTTGACCGTACCAGTGCAAATCAAACTTGGTTTGTAGTCCACTGGCATTATAAACCCTGTTATTGGCTTTGACCAACAAGGCATCTTCAGCTGATGAATTGAGCGCTCCACTTAACAAATCGTAATGCGTCGCATAGAGCTCTGGGTTTGCAATAACCGTAGATAATTTTTGTTTGTCTTCTGCTGCAACAACATCATCGAGTTTATACCAGTTTCTAAGCACTCTATTATCGTATGCGTGCGTAATGAGTTTAAAGTTGTCAGAAAACGAAAGCGTATGGGTAAGCACGAATTGTGTTTGTTGGGCATTCATTTGATCAATTTGAGAACCCGCATAACGATCAAAAGGTGTGTTTTCAAAATCTGAAGTACTCAGCCCTGCGTAAGTCTCATTAGACTTCTCATCGTATATGTGATACTTTAAAGACACCTCTTGAGTTGCACCCCATAGCTTAGGTAAGCTAAAATTAAGTTTAGAACTAACATCGTATAGATCAAATCCTGTGTTTTGATTATCTCCTAAGTTCTTAAATCCAGAAGACTGATGATTAAGCACCTCAATGAGATAGCCAAACTTATCAGTTGTATTGCCAATACTCGATCTAAATTGAAGGGATTCAAAACTACCCGCCATAGATTGTAATTGCACCTGAAATTCTTCAGGAATTGATTTGCTCACCATGTTAATGGCGCCTCCAGAGGTAAAGGGTCCGTAGTGAATTTGGCTAGAACCTTTTAATATTTCTACAGCCTCCATTCGCATAATCGTCGGAAAGTAATAAGCTGCAGGAGCACTGTAGGGCGCAGGAGCAATAAGAACTCCATCTTCCATTAGGGTTATTTTGGCACTGCGCTCTGGTGAAGTTCCTCGAAGTGAAATATTTGGTCTGAGTCCAAAGCCATCTTCCTCGTAGAAATTAACCCCAGGCACTTTTGTCAATACTCTATTAATATCTGTGTAATTGAGGGCTTTTAATTCTTGAGGAGTGATATAATATGAAGAACCTGTGCGGTTTTTAGCGACAAATTCGTTTCCTAAAATGGTATTTGATTTTAGGATAATTTCATCTAACTCTTGAACCAGAATACTGTCATTTTGCTGCGCAAAAAGCAACGAAAAACCAAAAAAACTTAGGGCAATGCAACCTTTAAATTTCAATTTATTTAGATTTAATAAAAATAACACTGCAAATCTAAAAGATGATTGTCTAGCGGCAAAATTTATTTAGACTAATTTTAAATAAAATAAAAATAGGGGGTAAATAAAACTAAATTGAGCTTATTTGGCGGTGAGTTTTTCAGAGGATTTTTTTGTAGCTGCAACTTGAAAATTAAAGTCACTGAGCCATGGGTACATTTTAATAAAATGCTTTTTGAATTTTTTGGGCTCGTATAAGAGCGCTTTATAAGATACACCGAAAATAACCAGAATTTCTTTTTGAAAATCGAATACTGAAGAAAACCCCAGTGCTTTAATCAGTTCTTCTTTATGCTCGTACTGACTGCTCAGACTCGAACCCTTTTGCAACAAGTATAGAATTCGAAGTTTAAAAAGAAAAGCATTAAAATTCATGCCAGATTGCATTTTTATGAGTTTTAATACGTTCTCATCTTCAATATTTAAAGCCTCCCCTATATCAGATTCATTGAAGGATGATTTCAAAAAAGGATGATTTTTATTCATCATAGCACAAATACTAAACCAAACGTCTTGACATAAAATAACCTTTACTTTTTTACGCTGTGGTTTTTTGTAATTCATAAACTGAATGAATTCTTCATTTTTGAAAATAGTGGTGAAAAAGTAAATCGCATTTAAGATTACAGCCCATTGAAAGAAGTGTATTCCATTTTCAGCATCAATAAGTAAGGGGCCAAAAACCAAAAACATTGCATTGATAAAGCAAACATAAGAAATATGCTGTACGTTTTTAAGAAAACTCAAATCCTTAAAAGATCTGATTTGACCTAGCATCCAATGCTGAAATATAAGAACCCCTCCTTCAGCATAAAATATCACTGACAACAGTACTGTTGAAATTATTCCTTTGGGAAAACTAATGCTGCTCAAAAATTTTCTATCGTTCTCATCAAGCGATCCAAATTCACTTAAAAATTCAGCAATCGACAATTGAAACATAGTATAATAGACTAAAGGTAGACCTAGAATAACTCCTTGAAAAGCATAAACGTATGTCTTTTCGACATGAACAAATTGTTTAAATAATTGGAGTCGAGAAGCGGTGACTAATCCATTTAAAACAAGACCAAGACCAACAACGAATAAAAACTTTGTCTGGTAATCGATGCTTCGAATCAGCAAAAAAAGTGTTAGAAGCCCAAATAGTGATAAAAATCCATAAAAGGTCATGAACTGGGCCATAAGCACACCTGACCTAAAAGAGTTTATTTTCTTTAAATAAATATAACGCTGTGCACCTCTTCGGTAATATTGAAAAAGGGCATAAAGGATAAACCCAATAGTTATATAAATAATGTTCTCCATGGTCATATTTAAACCTAAAATATAACTTGCACAGAAGCTCTTGACCACTATTTTGTTTAAGTTTCAAAAAGCTCGTTAAAGTACTGTAAAATGTAGGACAGTTGAATTTTACCGACAAAATGTGAACTTTATTCTTACCCGTTTTTGTAGTCTATTTTTAGTTGCATTTTAAGACTAAAATTTTTGGTAGTTTTTATTGAACCAAGCCATATGAATTGGCGTTTGAAATTGATCTGGCTCTATATAAAGTTTATCTTTTAAGGGGCCCTCGATCTCAAAACCCATTTTTTGATAGAAAGTAACATTAGCCTTGTTCTCAGAGCGGGTGAAAAGCTCTACCCGATAAATATCACTGTGCTGCTGCTCAATAGTGCTTAAGAATTTGGTGAAAAGTTGAGTTCCTATCCCTTGCCATTGAAAATCAGGATGCACTACAATATTTAAAAAGGTATAGACGTGGGTAAAAGCTTTAAGCGGCAATCGATAGGCATGAATACTACCCACCAAAGTAGCTTGTTTTTCAGCCACAAAACCCAGTCCATCGGCATTGACCTTCGCAATAAAATCATTGACATAAGAGGCATCAACTTCTTCGGGCTCACGCAAGGTGCCATTGGGTGTCTCTGCTGCAGCCTTATGCAAATCGATTAAAGCAGCTTGGTGCTTCTGTTGCATAGAAACAAATTCAATACTCATTTTGACAATTGCTTTAAACAAGCCGCTAAGGCCTCTTCCCATGGGCGAGGAACAAGCTGAAAATGGCTTTGAATCTTACTTAAATCAAGTACAGAATACTGTGGTCTTTGCGCTTTGGTTGGGAAGGCCGTCGAGTCGCAGTTTTTGACTTCAACTTCAAGCTTTTGCGCTTTAAAAATCGCTCGAGCAAAGTCAGCCCAACTGCACTGCCCTGAATTACTAAAATGATAAACTGAGGCGCCCTTTGGCCATTCTTGAGTTCGGTTTACAAGTGTTATAATAGCCTCAGCCAAATCATTGGCGTAGGTAGGTCTACCAACTTGATCACTGACTATATTTAATTGCGCATTAGACGCTGCAAGCTTGAGCATGGTCTTGACAAAATTGTAACCATAAGCGCTGTACAACCACGTAGTTCTGATAATTAAAGCATCAATATCCGATTGAAGAATTTCAAGTTCTCCTCCACGCTTTGTTTGGCCATAAACCGATATAGGATTACAACTGGCCTCTTCTGTATATGGCGAAGTGGCCTTTCCGTCAAAAACATAATCGGTAGAGATATGAATGAGACGCATCTGATGTATTGTACACTGCTCAACCAAATGCGTAATTGCAGTGTGATTTAAAGCCTTAGCCGCAGCCTGATCATCCTCGGCCCCGTCGACATTGGTATAAGCTGCACAATTGATAATTAAATCAAAGGAATGCTGCTCAAAATAAGAGTGTACGGCTTTTGCATCTGTAATGTCT
>WTJC01000023.1:68305-73160 GCA_011525015.1 Flavobacteriales bacterium | reverse complement strand
ACAAATCCTAAATCGAGGTAAAACTTTATGGCCTCTGGTCTTTGTTTGTCGGTAGTCAACTGCAAGACATGAGCTTTTCGCTCTTGTGCTCTTTTAATGGCCCATTTGAACATCTCTTTGCCTAATCCCTTGCCTCGGAATTCTTTGTGAATCCTAACAGCCTCAATTTGTGCCCTTATTCCACCTTGATAGGTGAGGTACTGAATGAAGCTAAGTTGCAGGGTTCCTATAACTTTCCCATGATCTGCTTCAACAACGATCAATTCTTGATTAGGATCAGAAGTGATATTTTCAAATGCGCTCAAATAACTTGCAGGAAGTGGCTCTCTATAGTCTTCTCTCTTAGCGCCTAACTTGTCGTCTGCGATCATCTTGACAATAAATGGAACATCTTCTATGGTAGCTTGTCTAAACTTCATGTTTTAAAGTTAACCAAAGAAAAATGTTGAACTGCTCTTTTCAGTATCTAATAGGCTTTTAATAAACCGATGGGATTAAAAAAGAAAAGGGAGACACCTATTCGGATATCTCCCTTACTGTACTCGAGGCGGGACTTGAACCCGCACGGCCACAATGGCCATTGGATTTTAAGTCCAACGTGTCTACCAATTCCACCACTCGAGCCCTTGCGGCGCTTTAAAAGCGCTACGAAAGTAACTAAAACAATTTACATTGTTTTGAGCGAAAAACGGGATTCGAACCCGCGACCTCCACCTTGGCAAGGTGATGCTCTACCAACTGAGCTATTTTCGCCTATTCTCCCTATTGGTAGGGTCGGCAAATTTAAAACAATTCTTTAAAATTTAAAGGGATGTTTTAGATTTTATTCAGGAGTTTTTTGATTTTATTCAGCTCGTTCAAGGCTTCAATAGGAGTGAGGTTATTGATGTCTAAGCCGATTAAATCCTCCTTGATTTGTAATAGCACAGGGTCTTCTAACTGTATAAAGCTGAGTTGTGTTTGTTCTAATGCCTTTTGCTGGGCAGAAACTTCTTGGAGTTGCGTCGTTCTTTTTTGTTTTGAACGACTTTCTTCAAGTTTTACTAAGATTTCTTGTGCGTGCTGTAGCAATTGTTTGGGCATACCTGCCATTTGAGCCACATGAATTCCGAAGCTGTGGTGCGAAGGCCCTGCAACAAGTTTGCGTAAAAAAAGTACACCCTCAGCGGTTTCCTTTACAGACACATTGTAATTCTTAATTCGACTGTACTGCTCACTCATCGCGTTTAACTCGTGATAGTGTGTGGCAAAGAGTGTTTTTGCCTTGCTTTGATGGTTGTGCATATAGGCTGCAATCGCCCAAGCAATAGAAATTCCGTCGTAGGTACTTGTTCCTCTTCCGATTTCATCCAATAAAACTAGGCTTCGATCACTTAAATTATTGACAATGGCAGCAGTCTCGTTCATTTCAACCATAAAGGTAGATTCGCCCATACTGATGTTGTCGCTGGCTCCGACTCGGGTGAACAGCTTATCGATTATTCCGATAGAAGCTGAATTCGCAGGAACGTAAGAACCTATTTGAGCCATCAATACAATTAGAGCGGTTTGTCTCAAAATAGCTGATTTCCCACTCATATTAGGTCCTGTAATCATTACGATTTGTTGTGAATCAGGGTCGAGTTGAATGTCGTTTGCGATATAGGGCGTGTCTGCTCCCAATTGCTTTTCGATTACGGGATGTCGCCCTGCTTTAATCAAAACGGAACGGTTTTGATGAATTTCAGGTTTACAGTAATTTGATTTTTTGGCACAATCTGCAAACCCAACCAAGCAATCTAATCGCGCAACAGCTCTGGCGGTTTGCAATAATTCAGCTCCAAATTTCTGCAGTTCCTCCACAAGATTGGTGTAGAGCTCAAGCTCCTTAGCGGCTATTTTCTCTTCTGCACCCAGTATTTTTTGCTCGTAAGTTTTGAGTTCTTCAGTGATATAGCGCTCGGCGTTTACCAGGGTTTGTTTTCTGGTCCAGCTTTCGGGAACTTTGTCTTTATGAGTATTACGCACTTCAATATAATAGCCAAAAACGTTGTTAGAGCTGATTTTGAGCGAAGGAATACCTGTGATTTCGCTCTCCCGCTCAAGCATTTGATTCAGGAGTTCCTGCCCCGAATTTGCTAGGGTTCTCAACTCATCTAATTCTTGGTCATAACCCGATGCAATGACGTTTCCTTTTTGTAGGAGAACAGGGGCTTCTATATCAATTCCTGCTGAAATAATTGAATTGATTTCTGAGCAACTCTCGATATGCTTAAATAGCGTTTGAAGCTCATTTAAGTCAGTTGATTTTAGGAGGGCATCCAATTCAATTACTTCTGAAAGGCTCGTTTTCAAATGATTTAGTTCTCTCGGATTGATTTTAGCAGAGGCTAATTTTGCGGCATAACGCTCCAAGTCATAAATGGATTTCAAATGTTCTTGAACCTGATTTAATTCTTGACTTTGGTTAAAGAAATGCTGAACAATTGTAAGGCGTTGCTTAATCTTTGCTTCATCGGTTAAGGGCAATGCAATCCAATGTTTTAAAAGTCGCCCTCCCATAGGCGTGCAGCTGTGATCTAAAACGTCAAATAGGGTAGTGGCCTCTCGATTCAACCCGAATAGAAGTTCTAGATTTCGAATGGTAAAGGCATCCATCCACATATGATCATCTCTTCGCAAGACCTGAACGTGATTGATGTGCCCCATCAATTTAGGCTGCGTTTGTGAGAGGTAATAAAGAACCGCAGCAGCAGGGCTTACACCTAGTTCGTTATCATCAATTCCAAAACCTTTTAAACTCGTTACTCCAAGATGTGTGCAGAGCTTTTGCGCAGCCTGTTCCTCTTCGAAAATCCAATCTTCGAGTGGATGCAAGTGGTAGAGGTTCTTCCAAGAATCTAAAAGAGAATTCTTTTGAGGTTTGGCAAAGAGTAATTCGGTGGGATTGAAGTTTTGTAATAATTTATCGATATAATGCTGGTCTCCTGAAGCGATGAGAAAATTTGAAGTTGATACATCGACAAAGGCAACCGCCCACTTTTGTTTGAGTTGAAATACTGCCGATAAATAGTTGTTGCTTTTTTGCTCTAAAATGGCATCGTTTAATGTGACTCCTGGGGTAATAAGTTCAGTTACTCCTCTTTTTACGATGGTCTTGGTCTGTTTAGGATCTTCTAATTGATCACAAATAGCTACGCGATTACCCGCTTTGACGAGTTTAGGCAGATAGGTTTGTAAGGCGTGATGTGGAAAGCCGGCTAAAGGTGTTTGATCACCACCATTATTTCTTTGGGTCAAGACAATATCTAAGATACGGGCCGCCTTTTGGGCATCTTCGCCAAAGGTTTCGTAAAAATCTCCCACTCTAAAAAGAAGCATTGCATCAGGGTACTTCGCCTTAATGGCGTTGTACTGCTTCATGAGTGGAGTGGTGCCATTCTTCTTTTTTGCCATAATTTTACCGAAAATACTCGCTGTACCAAAGTGAGCAAAACAAATGTTGATATTTTGAACAAATCGTTGAAAACTAACTTTAGAAAGCGCTCCAATGCTGAACTCAACCGATTAAATCCAGAGGAATTTAAAGCAGCCCAAAAAATTCCACTCGTAGTGGTGCTTGACAATGTCAGGAGTTTAAACAATATTGGCTCTATTTTCAGAACGGCTGACGCATTTAGAATTGAAGAAGTTCTGTTGTGCGGAATAACAGCACGTCCTCCGCACAAAGACATTAGAAAAACCGCCTTAGGAGCTACTGAGAGTGTGGCTTGGCGCTATTTTGAGCAGACTCAAGAGGCCTTGAACGATTTACGTTCTAAAAATTACAAGATTGCAGCTGTTGAACAAGCTGAAAACGCCTATGCCTTGAATGATTTTGAGGTTGATCTATCACAAGGTTTAGCTGTAGTTTTCGGCCATGAAGTTCAGGGAGTAGCTCAGGAGGTGGTAGATTTATGTGATGCTGTTATTGAAATACCTCAATTTGGAACAAAACACTCGTTAAACGTATCCGTTTCAGCAGGCATTGTGCTTTGGAATTTACACGGACAGTTTTTCTCCAAATAAAAAAACCCCAGCACAGGCTGCTGAGGTTTGATATAATGTTTGAGTTAGTTAGTTGAACGCAATTACACAAAAAAATTTCATATTCACAAAATTTTCTTAAAATTTTAATGAGGCATTAATTTTTAGTCCAAATAATGTTGATTCATTAATACCTTTTCAATCTGCATCACAATTTGTTTAAAGACTTCATTATCAAGCATAAAGTCATTGTTTTGAAGGTTTAATTGCAGACATTCAACATTTTTAACTCCCTCGACATACTGCTCATAGCTCTGAATAATTTTTTTTAAGTAGTCTTCTGAAATACCCATTTCATACGATCTTCCTCTTTTTAAGATCTGCGCTTTGATCGCCTCAAGAGGTCGGTGGAGGTAAACGTAAAGCGTTGGTGTTTTTAAATGTGCCAGACTAAAGTGATACCAGCGCTTGTATAAAGCCAAGGCGTTTCCCTCGAGGTTAATCTCCGCGAACATTAAAGATTTAGAGAGGTGATAGTCGCTTAAGATTCCTTGCCTTTTCGATATATTTTCAAAATTGTGTTGGATTTGTTCACTTCGATCTGCCAAGAAAGACAATTCAACAGGGAGGCTGTACTTTTCTTTATCCTCGTAAAAGGACGATAAAAAAGGATTCTCCTCAAAGCGCTCTAGAAAATAGGGAACCTCAAAGGTTTCTGCGATCTTTTGACAAAGAGATGTTTTACCGACTCCTATACATCCTTCAAAACAAATGAATCCACTGTTTTGCCAAAGCGATTTTCGGTTTAGAAAAAGAGTTTGATTCGCGGCGATGACATCGTTTTGATCTT
>WTJC01000023.1:0-68205 GCA_011525015.1 Flavobacteriales bacterium | reverse complement strand
AGAACTTCATGCGGATCTAAAACCGTTTCAACGACAATGCAGGCATTGATGAAATCATCTCCATCGAAACCGACAGCTTTGTTTTTGTAGAATTTAGACCGAGCAATGACCAGACCAATTTCATCCTCAATTTTAAATATGGCCTGTTGCAGGTGTATAAATCGATTTCCTTGATTGCTGCCAAGGCCTATATGTACCTGTTTTGTATCCGCTTTTCGCATGGTCCAAATTAACAATTCCACATAACATTGATTATCTTGCGACTTAAAATTTTAGATTTTGGATTTTCTTAAAAATACCCTGGCTGCTACGATTGGAGCACTTGTTGCATTCGGAATTGCATTTTTTATGTTTTTTGTATTTCTCGCTGCAATAGGCAGTGCCGAACCCGATACAAAAATTGAAAAAGAGAGTGTATTACAATTAAAACTCAATCAGCTCGTAGAAGAGTATTTGGGTGCAGATCCCAATGATCCTTTTGCCGCTTTTGTGCAAGACCGAGTAGGTTTTGATCAAATATTGAAAGCGGTAACACTCGCAAAAACAGATGATCGAATTGAAGGGATTTCAATTGAGGGTAATATTCTCTCGTTGGGATGGTCACAAATCAATGAACTCAGAGATTTACTGATAGACTTTAAATCTTCTGGCAAATTCATTTACGCCTACAACGAAATGTATCCCCAACGAGACTATTTCTTGGCCAGTGTAGCCGATTCAATTTTTTTAAACCCAGTAGGTAACCTAGACTTTAGAGGCTTGGCTTCTGAGGTCTTGTATTACAAAGATTTACAAGAACAGTCAGGCGTAAAAATGGAGGTTGTTCGACACGGTAAATACAAATCCGCAGTAGAGCCCTATTTAAATGATGAGATGAGTGAAGAAAATAGGATGCAAATCAAAGCACTACTGACTTCGCTATGGAATCAGCTCACTGATGCTATTGCAGAAGAACGTGAATTGAGCGTTGAACGTCTAAATGAAATCGCAGATGACTTGTTGGCGCGAAGAGCAGAACAAGCCAAAGAATTAGGCCTCATAGATGAATTGGTTTATGAAGATCAGTATTACAGAATACTGTCCAACAGGCTCTCCGGTATTGATAATGAACTTGCGGCAAACGATAAGCCCAATTTGGTGAGTCTCAACAAGTATTTGCGTTATGCCAAGACCAAAAGATTGTACACAGGAAAAGACCGTATTGCGGTGCTGTACGCGAGTGGGACTATTCTTTACGGGGAAGGTGGAAGTTCTTATATCGGCCAAGAATCGATTGCCCGCGCCTTAAAGCGAATTCGAGAAGATCGAAAAGTTAAAGCAATCGTACTTCGTGTCAATTCTCCTGGTGGAAGCGCCTTAACTTCAGAGTTAATTTGGAGAGAATTAAAGCGCACTCAAGAGACAAAACCAGTGGTGGTTTCTATTTCTGATGTAGCTGCCTCCGGGGGTTATTACATCGCTATGGCTTCAGATTATATCATGGCACAACCTACTTCGGTTACGGGATCTATAGGAGTTTTTGGCACCTTACCTAACTTCAGTGAGCTCAGTAAAAAAATAGGTGTGAATCCGCAGTGGGTTGAAACCAATAAGCAATCTAGAGGTTACAGTGTGTTTGGTCCTATGACCCAACAGAACTACGACGAAATAAAAGACGGAATTGAGCAAACCTATGACATCTTTCTCGATCGCGTAGCTGAAGGACGATCAATAGAAAAAGACCGAGTAGATGAGTTGGCCCAAGGAAGAGTTTGGAGTGCCTCTTCTGCTCTTGAAAAAGGATTGATTGACGGCTATGGAGGTATGTACAAGGCCATTGAAAAAGCAGCTGAATTAGGAGAAACTTCTGATTATGCAGTGCAAAGTTTCCCGAGGTATAAATCGGAATTTGAGCAACTTTTCGGGGATCTTTCTGAAGCTCAAACCCTAATATTAGCACGTATCTCTAAGGCCTTTATTCCGGAGCCAATAAACAATTTTAATCAACAAATAGAACAGCTCAAGGCTAAAGAAAATCAAATTCAGGCGCGAATGCCCTTCGAGCTCAATATCAGATAAGCAGCGGTGGATCAAATAAAGTCAAGAAAAAGAGCCTTTTCGCTCTATATGTATTTGAGTGGTCTTTTTATTACCTCTCTAGTAGTTTCAAATCTCATTTTTCAGAAATTTTTCAGTTTTAAACCTTTTGGAGATATTGAAATTTTTGGAGCTCCAATCTTTGAAGCATCTGTGGGTTTACTGCCTTATCCAATTACTTTTTTGATTACCGATTTAATCTCTGAAATTTATGGAAAGAAGAAGGCCAATCAGGTTGTGATTACTGGAATTTTCGCCTCTTTTTTTTCACTTTTAATCGTGTATGTATCCGATGCTTCTTCAGCGACGAGCTGGTCTCCTTTGTCGGATGAGCTTTTTAGTCGTGTCTTTGGAAATACAGTAATAGCTGTCTTTTCTTCAATGATGGCTTATTTACTGGCGCAATTTGTAGATATTCAGATTTATCACTTTTGGAAAAATCTCACCAAAGGAAAACACCTATGGCTTCGAAACAATTTTTCAACCTTCTCCTCTCAATTAATAGATACCTTATCGGTGATTTCTTTGTTGTGCTTTTTCGGAGAAATACCATGGGAGCGTTTCGCCGGTTTAGTGATATCTGGCTTTTTATTTAAAGCTATGGTTGCTGCTTTAGACACGCCTTTATTATATCTAGGGGTCTATATTATTCGCAAACAGTTTGGCCTAAAAGTCGGTGAAGAAATACAACTAGATGCTTAAGGTCTTCACGTCGAGACCTACTCTAAAGCCTTCGTGATTTCTAATGTTCATTACCGTTCCATCTTCAAATATGAGGTATTGACCTTTGATACCAATCAAAACACCTTCGACATTAGGGTCTTTTTTGAGCGAATGGCTCTTGATTACTTTTTCGATTTTTTGGGCATAAGGAAAATCAATGGGCACCTTGTTCAACTCAGCAATAAGGCAATCTTTTACCTCTTCTGGAACATGGGTTTGAAGACTTTTAAAAACCTCCTCTAAGTCTTGGTCATCTTCACTATTAGTGAGCATAGTGCGCCAATTGGTTTTGTCGCTGATGTAATTTTTTAAGGCGACTTCAGCCACCCCTGCAAGATATCGGTTAGGTGTTTCTAAAACAGCCATGGCCTGATGTGCGCCTTGGTCAATCCAACGCGTTGGAAGCTGCTTTTTTCGCGTGATTCCCACCTTAACGGTTCCCGTATTTGAAAGGTATACGATATGGGGTTGCAATTGCATTCTTTTTTCGAATTCCAAATCCCTGTCTTCTTCACCTAAGTGAGCCTTACTGAGTTCTGGTTTCATGATCCATTCTCCGGCCTTGGGCGATTCAAAAAAGCATTTTTTACAAAAGCCTTGGGCAAAAATGGTCTCGTCAGCGTCGCAATTTAAGCATTGGTAGCCCTGAAGTTCTAGGTGTAATTTTTTATGAATTAATTGATTGAGGTGAATAAGGTCATTTTCGAGCTCGAGGTAGTAGTGAACCTCTTTCTCGTTTAAACGCGTTGACATTTTCCTTAAAACCCCTGAATACAACATATAAAATTGATTTGAAAATTACTTCAATAAGTATATTTTAGCGAGGTTAAAGATACTAATAATGGCATTACCTCTTTTCAATAGTATTGCATCTTGGTGGCTCAAAAAACGCATTCATCAGATTGAATTGTTTTTGAAGTATCCAGGCGATGTGCAATATGAGGTACTGCAAAAATTGCTCGATCAAGCTCAAAATACAGAATGGGGTAGAACCTTTGATTTTGGAAGTATTCGCAATTACGAAGATTTTAGAACTCGAATTCCTGTTGTTCATTATGAAGATATCGCTGATGCTATTGATCGGACCAGAAAGGGCGAACAACAACTTTTTTGGTCCTCCGATATCAAGTGGTTCGCTAAGAGCAGTGGAACGACCAATGCCAAGAGCAAATTCATTCCAGTGAGCCAAGAAGCCCTAATCGATTGTCATTTTAAATCGGGTAAAGACCTACTCTGTCTATATCTCAATAATAATCCTGAGTCTAAACTTTTTACAGGAAAGAGTTTGAGGTTAGGAGGAAGCAAAGAACTCTATAAGGATAACGGAAGTTACTTTGGAGATTTGTCGGCTATTTTGATTGATAATATGCCTAAGTGGGCTGAATACAGTAGTACTCCGAGCAATAAGGTGTCTTTAATGTCGAATTGGGAAGACAAGTTAAGGGCAATTATAGCGGAAAGTATCCCAGAAAATGTCACTTCTTTAGCAGGAGTACCCTCTTGGATGCTGGTTCTTTTAAATCAATTGCTGCAGGAGCAATCCGCAGAAAATCTTGCTGCCATTTGGCCTCATTTAGAAGTGTATTTTCACGGTGGTGTTGCTTTTACACCTTATAGAGAACAGTTTAAAAAAATACTCCCAGTAGATTCAAAATGCTATGAAATCTACAATGCTTCAGAAGGGTTCTTTGCCATTCAAGATCAAAATTTTTCGAATGAGTTGTTGTTGATGTTGGATTATGGAATCTTTTATGAATTCATACCTATGGAGCATTACACTAAAGATGACCCATTTCCAAAGGCCATACCCTTGTGGGAAGTTGAGAAAGATGTAAACTACGCCATGCTGATCACCACCAACGCTGGATTATGGAGGTATTGTATTGGAGATACTGTTCGATTTACTTCAACGGCTCCTTATCGCATTAATATCAGTGGACGCACCAAGCATCACATCAATGTATTTGGAGAAGAACTGGTCATAGAAAATGCCGAGAAAGCGTTGGATTACGCATGTAGAATAACCCAAAGTGAGGTCATTGAATACACCGTAGCACCCATTTTTATGGATTCAAATCAAAAAGGAGCCCATCAGTGGTTGATTGAGTTTAAAATTCAACCTGCCGATTTACAACTTTTTGAACAGCTCTTAGATGAAGAATTGCGTAAACTCAACTCTGACTATGACGCCAAGCGAAATGCTGACATTACGTTGTCTCAACTAAAATTGAATGCAGCTTCACCTGGACTTTTCTACAGATGGATGAAACAAAAAAACAAACTAGGGGGGCAGCATAAGGTGCCGCGTCTGTCCAATAGTCGTGACTTTTTAGAAGAGCTTTTAGAATTAGAAGCGGAATTAGTTTAAGAGACCGCTTTTAGCTGGCTGAGTCGCTCAAATGAAAGGTGGCGTTCTGCATAAGATTTGTCCACAACCAAACTCTTAGATTCCGAAGAAGGCATCTCATACATGGCCTCTATAAAAATAGATTCGCAAAGCGAACGAAGTCCTCGCGCTCCAAGTTTGTAATCGATTGCCTTATCTACAATATAATCTAGCGCCTCATCTTCAATTTCAAAAGAAATATTATCCATCTCAAAAAGCTTTTTATACTGCTTGATGATTGCGTTTTTTGGTTGGGTTAAAATCTGCTTTAAGGCATCTCGATCCAGAGGATTCATGTGCGTGAGTACAGGTAGTCTTCCGATAATTTCAGGAATCAATCCGAAGTCTCTAACATCTTTAGGCGTAATGTATTGCACCAGGTTTTCTCGGTCGATTTGGTCTCCTTTTTGCAATTGACCATAACCTACCGCTTGCATATTTAAACGTTGACTGATGAGTTTTTCAATACCGTCAAAGGCACCTCCCGCAATGAATAAGATATTCTTGGTGTCTACCTCAATAAATTTTTGATCAGGATGTTTTCGACCTCCTTTTGGCGGCACATTTACCACAGTTCCTTCTAAGAGTTTAAGCAGGCCTTGTTGCACACCCTCTCCAGATACATCTCTTGTAATAGAAGGATTGTCATTTTTGCGTGCAATTTTATCGATTTCATCGATAAATACAATCCCTTTTTGGGCTTTCTCTAAATCGTAATCTGCGGCCTGAAGTAATCGAGTTAAAAGACTCTCAACGTCTTCACCT
The DNA here is from genome assembly GCA_011525015.1 of Flavobacteriales bacterium. Classification (GTDB taxonomy): domain Bacteria; phylum Bacteroidota; class Bacteroidia; order Flavobacteriales; family Flavobacteriaceae; genus UBA3478. The sequence continues at coordinate 62,255 of WTJC01000023.1, read as the reverse complement.
ACATAGCCAGCTTCAGTGAGCACAGTGGCGTCAACTATGGCCAGGGGTACTTGAAGCATCTTAGCAATACTCTTTGCTAGAAGGGTCTTACCGGTACCTGTGCGTCCCACCAGAAGAATATTACTCTTTTCTATTTCAATCTCTTCAGCTGAGGTCTTTTGTGTAATTCTCTTGTAGTGATTATAGACAGCTACTGCTAATATTTTTTTGCTGTGGTCTTGACCGATTACATACTCGTCTAAAAAAGCTTTTATTTCCTTGGGCTTTTTTAAGTCTAAATCTTCCAGATTCGCATTGGATTTACTTTCGTTGTCTTCTGTGGCAATAAAGTGCGCTTGTTCTACACATTTGTCACAAATGTGAGCCTTGTTACCCGCAATAAGAAGATCGGTCTCTTCTTTTTTACGACCACAAAATGAACAACTTAAATCCATTGAATCCATGCTAGCGTGCTATTCGATTTAGTTTCTAATTAAAATTTCATCAATCATGCCGTACTCCTTAGCCTTGTCTGCCTTCATCCAATAGTCTCTATCACTATCTGCATATACGGTGTCAAAGTCTTTTCCTGTGTGTTTGGCTATGATTTGATACAATTCATCCTTTAAGGTAAGAATTTCTTTGGCAGTAATTTCAATATCTGAGGCTTGACCTTGTGCTCCACCCATAGGTTGATGTATCATTACTCTTGAATGTTCTAGTCCACTTCTTTTGCCAGCAGTACCCGCACAGAGCAATACAGCACCCATAGAAGCCGCCATTCCGGTGCATATGGTAGCAACATCTGGCTTGATGAATTGCATGGTGTCGTAAATTCCTAAACCTGCGTAAACACTTCCGCCAGGAGAATTGATATAAATCTGTATGTCTTTAGAAGCATCGGTACTTTCCAAAAAAAGCAATTGGGCTTGAACGATATTAGCCACTTGATCATTGATTGCGGTTCCTAAGAAGATAATGCGATCCATCATCAATCGAGAGAAAACATCGAAAATAGCTATGTTCATCTGACGTTCTTCTATGATATTTGGCGTGAGTCCAACAGGATACATGCTCGATATCATTTGATTGTAGTACAGACTGCTAATTCCCTGGTCTTTGGTAGCAAATTTTTCAAATTCTTTGGCAATATCTTTCATAAAATTCCTTTTCTATTGAATTAGGCCTTGTAAGCTTCCTTTATAAATTTCTCAAAATTTAATTCTTTCTTCTTCAAATTTCCTTCCTTTTTAATTAAATCTAATAATTTTTGATTCATTAATTGAGAAGACAGTCGACGGGTCTCATCCTCATTACTCATCACACGTGCAGCAATTTCATCCAGCTGTTCTTCAGGAGGATTCATTTGGCCGTATTGTGCCATTTGTGCTTTGATAAATTCTTTAGCATAGGCTTTGAGTTCCTCAAAGTTCATTTGAAGTTCGTGCTGATCTATGATTTTTGCCTCGATCAGTTGGTAACGAATTCCCTTTTCTGATTTTTCGTATTCGGCAAGGGCTTCTTCTTCGGTCAACGGTTTTTCACCACTTACTTGAATCCACTTCTTAAGAAAATCTGAGGGTAGGTCAAATTTGTGGTCTTCTAATAAACGCTCTGTGTAATCTGCCATTAACTTCTGGTCAGATTGTTGTACGAACTGTTTTTCGCCGTCTTCTTTGAGCTTAGCTTTCAACTCCTCTTCTGATGAAATGGCTCCGGGCCCGAAAAGTTTGTCATAAAATTCTTGATCTAGTTCAGCGGGTTCTCTTTTGTTGATTTCTTCTATAGTGAATTGGATGTTCACGTTGTTCAAGTCTTGAACTTTTTCTTCGCTCACTCCCAAATGTCTCGCCAACAAAAGGTCGCTCTCAAACAAGTTTTTGGTGTTGAGTTCTACAACATCATTTGCCTTTTTGCCGCTGAGTTCTTTGATTAATTTCTTGCCCTTGAGTTCTGTGAGATCAAGCTGGGTTTTATGGTCAACCTCTAATTGTTCGTCAAAGAAACGACCGTTGACCTCAGTGTCTTTAGTAACACTTTCTTGAGCGATTAATTTTCCGTATTGTTTTCGAATTCTTTCAATCTGCTCATTAATACTATTGTCATCTGCGATAATGTGATAATGCACAACCGATTTTTTGGTCTTAATTTTTGCTTCAAAAGAAGGAGCAAGTCCGAGCTCAAAGTCAAATGTAAGAGGGTTGTCATCCCAGCTAAATTCATCTTTTTCCACAGGGAGTGGATTGCCGAGCACCTCTAATTTTTCCTTGTCGATATAAGATCCAATCTGTTGTTGAATCATTTTATTGACCTCATCTACTTGAACCGCTCTACCGTATTGTTTACGAATCATTCCCATAGGAACCTGTCCCTTTCTAAATCCTGGAATGTTGGCGTTTTTTCGGTAATCTTTTAAAATTTTGTCCACCTGAGGACTGTAATCTTCCTGTTGAATTTCAAGGGTTAGCACTGCGTTTAACGCGTCGACCTCTTGTTTGGTTATTTTCATCTAATTATAGCATTTAAGGAGCGCAAAAATAGTCTATTTTAAGGCCGTCTACAACTTAATGCTCATGATCCTGTCGGTCGGTTTCAAATAATCCCTGTAAAAACGATTGCATTACCGACAATAACAGACTATAAATCAATGCGGTCCAAAGCGAACTGACCATAAAATTTGGAACGATTGAACTTGCTAATTGAATGATTAATGCATTGATAATCAGCAAAAAAATACCTAAGCTTAAGATGGTTATAGGTAAGGTTAATACAATGAGTATTGGCTTTACAATTAGATTGAGGATGCTCAAAACCAAAGCAACTGCCATGGCAGTAAAAAAACTTTTGATTTCTACACCGGGTAAAATTTCGGCAATTACAATAACACCGAGGCTATTGATCAGCCACCTAATTAATGTCTTCATTCTTTGTCAAATATAAAATCTAAAACGGCTTTTGAAAAGGCCATGGGGTTCTCTGCATGCAACCAATGCCCTGCGTTTTCAATTGTTTTAACTTCTGCAGTTGGAAAGTGCACTTTTATGGCGCTAAAATCTTCGGTCGAAATATAATCAGAACGCGATCCTCTTAAAAAAAGACTCGGTCCTGAAAAATTCAACTGCGTTGAAAGGGGCTGGCCAACGACATGCCTATGTGCTGAAAGTGCATCAATATTGCATTTAAGGCCTAAAATACCCGGAGATTTCCAATATAAATTTTTCATTAAAAACTGTCGAACCCCAGGATTGTGTATATCCTTGGACAGTACCTCGTCTACCTCTCCTCTGGTTTTGAGTAGGTCAAAGTTTAAATTTTTTAGGGCGTCAATGATATAATCGTGATGAGGTGGATACGCCTTCGGCGCTATATCTGCAACGATTAATTTTTTGATGTTTTCTGGGTTTTCGCAAGCGAAATGCATAGCTGTTTTTCCTCCCATTGAATGCCCAAGTAGGTCAAAATGAGCGATATCGTGCTCTGCGATGTATGCCTTTAAATCGGCACACATTAAAGCGTAGGAGAAATCGTTGGAGTGCAAGCTTTTACCGTGGTTTCTTGCATCGATTAAGTGTACTTCGAAACCGAGTTCACTCCATTTTTTACCCAGGGTTTTCCAATTGTCAGACATGCCTAAAAAACCGTGAAGAATCAGCAGTTTATGGGAGGACGCCCCCAGTACGATACTGTGCAGGTTGTTATTCAATAGTTTTTGAGCTTGTGATTGTACATCTGTATGACATTCTCTAACCCTAGATAAATGGATTCGCAAATCAAAGCATGACCGATGGAGACCTCCTTTAAACTTGGAATAGAAGCCGCAAAGAAGGCTATATTATCAAGGTTGAGGTCGTGACCTGCATTTAAACCAATGCCTAATTTTTCGGCTTCTTCCGCAGCGCTTACAAAAGCTACTATGGCCTCAGTAGGGTTTTCTTCGTATTGTGCTGCATAGGGCTCGGTGTATAATTCAATGCGGTCTGTTCCCGTATCTGCAGCAGCTTTAACCATTTCGATATCTGGATTGAGAAAAATAGAGGTCCTGATTCCCTCTTCCTTGAAGATTTTTATCGTTTTTTTCAGAAAGTCCTGATGTGATATGGTATCCCATCCACTATCTGAGGTGAGGGCATCGGGTTCATCTGGCACCAAGGTAACCTGAGTGGGTTTGATTTCTAAAACCAAATCAATAAATCGATTAATGGGGTTTCCTTCAATATTGTATTCGGTGTGAACAACCTCTTTGAGAGCTCTTGCATCTCGGTACTTGATATGACGCTCGTCGGGTCTTGGATGAACCGTTATTCCCGCTGCACCAAAATCTTGAATGTCTTTCGCAGTTTGCAATAAATCGGGTCTATTTGTACCTCTGGCGTTACGCAGGGTTGCCCATTTGTTGATATTTACACTTAAATGTGTGCTCATTTTGTCGAATTTCAGTTACAAAAATAGGCATTCAGACTGAGCCTTTGTAGGGATTGTTGTATTTTGCAGTATATTTCGAATGCATGAATTTGACCGAATTATTGCAGAACGACCTGCCACTATTTACACCTGATCAAACCATTGGTGAACTCCATGATTTTTTTGAGGAATATGAGCTTACACATATTGGAATTTGTGATGCGGCTGGCCAGTTTATAGGATTGCTGAGTGCAGCGGATATTCGAGATAGAACTAAAGAAATGACCGTTTCAGAAGCCGAAGAGCTTCTTCGATTTGAGGCGGTACTGCTCGACCAGCATATTTCGGCGCTTTTACGGTTTTTGTCACAAAGCCAGTCTAATGTTATTCCTGTTGTATCTGAAGAAAACCAACTTTTGGGGTATGTCAGACTCACAGCTTTGTTAGATAAGATGAAAGCCATGCCTGTATTTGATTATGAGAATGATACGCTTCTGCTTTCTAGAGCTAATGAAGACTTCTCACTCTCAGAAGTTGTGCAAATCGCTGTTTCTAGCCAAGCCAAGATCAGTGGTGCTTTTATCGTTGAACAAAATGAAAAATCTACTGTTGTAGCGCTTCAATTGCAAACGCAAAAAAAGCAAGCCCTCTTAGATGAGATGAGAAGATACGGATATGACATTGTAGAGACCTCTATAAAAGACATGTATTGGGAAGACCTCAAGCTTAATTCTGAATATTTAAATCGCTATTTAAACGTATGAGCAAGGAAATAGCCATTTTTGGGATTCACATCGATAAAGACGAAGAAAAGGTTGTAGAAGAATTATTGCAATCTGCGGATGAGTTGGATTACCAGGTTTGCTTTGAATTTAAATTTGCTCAAAAACTCCAAGAACAGACAGGTCTTGAGATAAGTGCATTCAAAACCTTTAAAAGCTATAAAGAAATTGATAAGGATTTAGCGCTTTTCATCTCTATAGGAGGGGATGGAACCATGCTAAGAGCCTCAAATTACATTCGAGATAAAGGAATTCCACTGGTGGGAATCAACACAGGCCGATTGGGTTTTTTATCTACCTATAAAAAAGAACATGCCGCATCATTGCTGAACGAATTTAGTCAAGGAAATTACGAGCTTGATTTTAGGCAACTCATCAGACTGGAAAACCATACTGAACTTTTGGGTCCGAATTGGGAAAACGATGCGCTTAACGAAATAACCGTTTCAAGGAAAGACACCGCCTCTATGATCACCATTGAAGTCTGGTTGAACGATCATTTTTTGACTTCTTACTGGGCGGATGGATTGATTATGGCAACACCAACGGGCTCAACAGGTTATTCATTGAGTTGCGGAGGACCTGTGATTTCACCAGGAGCAAAATCTTTTGTGTTAACACCTATTGCCCCGCATAATTTAAATGCAAGACCTTTGGTGATAGAAGATGATACTGTTATCAAACTCAAAGTGAGTGGACGGGAATCACAGCATCTCATTACGGTAGATTCAAAAATTACTACTATGGCTAATGAGGAAGAAATCGTAGTCAAAAAGACGCCCTACAAACTAAAAATGTTGAACTTTAAGGGAGAGCATTTTCTGCATTCACTCCGTCAAAAGATGCTATGGGGAGAAGACAAAAGAAATTAATAATTGTCATAAGTGCCTTTATGTTCAGTTGGGCTGCCAATGCTCAACGCGTTGAAATCGGTTATTTGTCTGGTTTTTCGTCTGGCTTCGGAGATGTGGGCAGGCAAAAAGTACTAAAAGCAGGTAACACAACTCGTGGCTTTCAAATCAAAGTACATCGAAATACGCGGCTGTCTTATCGTTTTAATACCAACTTTATCCAATTCACTTTTGATGATCAGTTGTCGAATGATGAATACAGGCTCAATCGCAATTTTAAATCAAACATCAATGCCATAGAGTTTACCTTTGGCGCTGAGTTCAATTGGTATTCGTTTAATCCTTTTAATGAAAGGCGAAAATTAGTGCCCTACGCCTACATAGGGGTAGGTTATGCACTCTATTCGGAACGCGCTTTTATCTTAAATGGAGGTTATATTTACGGCACTTCGGTAGAGGCCATCAAACCAGATAGAACCAAACACGGCCAAGATACACCCTTAAATTTTGGAAATAACTTATTTGAGTACTACGAAGCGAATTTCAAAGAAAACAGCACTTTTATTTTACCTGTTGCCCTTGGAATGAAGTTTCACTTATATCGAAATTTAAACCTACATGTAGAATTAGGAATGCGTATGACAAGAGTAGACAATTTAGATGGCGGAGTGATTTTTGCTGATGTACAAAATCAAGATCCAGCAAGTGATAAATTATATTACCTGGGAGACGGACAAAATGACTTCTATATGCTGACTAATTTTGGATTAAGCTATACCTTTGGGCAAAAACCAATAATAATCAATTTTAAATAATTCCTTTATCAATGTTGGAGATGAATGAAACACTGCCTAGACACCTTGCAATCATCATGGATGGTAATGGTAGATGGGCCAAAGGAATGGGAAGACCTCGTGCCTTAGGTCACGAAGAAGGGGCAAAGATGGTTAAGCGCATTGTGAAAAGTTGTGCTGAAAAAGGCATAGAGTACCTTACACTTTTTGCTTTCTCCACTGAAAACTGGCTTCGACCTAAAAAAGAGGTAAATACCTTAATGCGCATATTGGTAAAATCCTTGAGAAGTGAATTGCAAACCTTAGTTGAAAACGACATTCAGCTCAGAACTATAGGTGACACCAAAAATTTACCCGAAGTGGTTCAATCAGAATTAGAGGAAGTCGTCACTCAAACCAAATCAAATACAAGAATGGTCTTAACCCTAGCCTTGAGCTATGGTTCACGTCAAGAAATTGCCAATGCTGTGCAAGAGATTAGTGCAAAAGTTAAAAAAGGCCTAATTTCGCCCTCTGATATTGATGAAAAGCTAATAAATAGTCATCTTTACACCTGCTTTATGCCAGAGGTCGATTTATTGATTCGAACCAGTGGAGAATACAGGTTGAGTAATTTCATGTTGTGGCAATGTGCGTACGCCGAATTGTATTTTACAGATACGTATTGGCCAGACTTTGACGCGAAAGAATTAGACAAGGCATTAGCTAGTTATCAAAAGAGAGAACGACGATTTGGAAAAACTACAGAACAACTTCAAGAACTCAATGTCAATTCAAAGTAAAGGCAGCCTTATATCTTTTCTTTTTTTAGGTTTTACCTTGTTGGGAGGCTTCTCAGTAGTCGCTCAAGAAATGAGCTTTGGAGATACTGAATCCTATATTTTAGGAGACCTAAAAGTAACGGGTTTAAAAAGTTATAACGAGCAGACTGTAAAAACCTACACCGGATTGCGCGTCGGTCAGCTCATCGAAATTCCCGGTGAAGAAATCTCTGGAATTATCAAAAAACTATGGAACCTTGAACTCTTTAGTGATGTCGCTTTTTACTACAACGACATCAAAGGGGATAGCATATTTTTGGAGCTGAACATCAAAGAACGCCCAACCCTTAATCAGGTCACATTTTACGGGATTAAAAAATCCAAAGCAGACGAGTTACTAAAAGACGCCGACTTAAAAACAGGTAAGAAAATTACAGAGAGCTTAATTGCTAACACTAAAAACTACATTCAAAACACCTATAAAGAAAAAGGCTATCTCAATGCCAAGGCGACCATTGCTACTTCTGCAGATTCTTCTGGGGTAAACGTTCAAAACATGGTCATCAATGTCAATAAAGGACCTAAGGTTAAAATTGGTGAAATTGTATTTGAGGGTAGAGAAAAGTTAAAGACTAAAGTTTTAGAAAGAGCGTTAAAAAATACCAAGTCGAAAAAAATCTATCGCTTTTGGAAAAAGTCGAGATACAAAAAAGAAGACTTCGATGAAGATCTTAAAAGTCTTGTCGATGCATATGCAGAAAAGGGATATCGCGACGCCAGAGTTATAAAAGACAGTGTTTATCCTATTAGCGATGAACTGATTGGAATTCACCTCAAATTACAAGAGGGAAATCAGTACTACTTTGGTGATATTGATTTTGTCGGAAACACAGTGTATTCAGACCGTGAACTCAATCAGCTTTTAGGGATTAAAAAAGGAGATTCCTACAACGGAGTTCAGCTAAAAAAACGAATAGCAGATACGTCTAAACCTGATGGTGAGGATATTACCAATCTCTATCAAAACAATGGTTATCTCTTTTCGAGTATCAATCCCGTTGAGGTTTCAGCCCAGAACGATACCATAGATTTTGAAATCCGAATTATAGAAGGAAAAGAGACTTTTCTAAACCATGTAAATGTGGTAGGTAATGACAAGACGAATGACCATGTCATTTATCGAGAACTCAGAACCAAACCCGGACAGAAATACAGTAAAGACAATATTGTAAGATCAATTCGAGAATTAGGTCAATTGGGCTTTTTTGATCCTGAACAAATTGCGCCAGATGTACAAAATCCAAATCCCAACGACGGAACCGTTGATTTAGAATACTCCTTAGTGGAATCTGGATCAAGCCAAATCGAACTTCAAGGTGGTGTTGGTGGAGGTGGATTCATCGGAACCCTTGGTTTGTCTTTTAATAACTTCTCTATAGGAAACATCTTTAATAAGGAGGCCTACAAACCTGTTCCTATGGGAGACGGTCAGACCTTTTCACTTCGACTACAGGCCAGTAGAACCTTTAGAGTATACAGTCTTATTTTCGCTGAACCTTGGTTGGGCGGTAAAAAGCCAGTGAATTTTAATTTCTCATTACAGCGAACACAGCAGTTTGCGGCCTCATTTGCTGGCGGACGATTTGATGTTGATAAATCAAGAGGATTCTCAATCAGTGGAATTTCAGCAGGTTTATCTAAGCGTGTTCAATGGCCAGATGATTTCTTTGTCATCTCACATGCTTTGAGTTATCAGTATTACAGTTTCAACAACTTTAACAACGGATTGTTCAATTTTGGTAACGGGTCGTCGAACTCAGTTACCTATACCATTGGTATATCAAGGAGTTCACAAGGTCCGAGTAGAATTTTCCCGTTAACGGGTTCAAATTTTGAATTCTCGGCTCGTTTGACTCCTCCGTATTCAGCCTTCTCTAAAAAGGACTACAAAGGTTTAAGAGATGAAATCAGAGAGGTTACAGAAGAGCTTTTAGATGTAGGAATTGATGGTGAGAACGCTACCGAACTCAGTAGAGAATTGGAGGCTTTAGAAGAAGAGCGTTTCAAATTGTTAGAATTCTATAAAATTAAATTTAAAGGGGATTGGTATACACGAATTGTCGACAAGCTCGTTTTTAGAACCAATGCTGAATTTGGATTTTTAGGAGCCTACAATAACGACATCGGTAATGTGCCATTTGAGCGCTATTACGTGGGTGGTGACGGACTTGGAAACTTCACCCTAGACGGTAGAGAGAACATTCAATTGAGAGGATACGAAAACAGCTCGATTACTCCTTACAGTGTGAATCCAATTACAGGTCGAAGAGAACAAGATGGTGGTACGATCTACAATAAATTTTCATTAGAACTTCGATATCCTTTAACACTTAAGCCTTCTGCTTCTATTTATACCTTGACCTTCTTAGAAGCCGGAAATGCATTTAATAATTTCTCTCAGTTCAATCCATTCGAGCTTAAAAGATCCGCTGGTATTGGAGTTAGAATATTTATGCCAGCCTTTGGATTATTGGGTATTGATTTCGGATATGGATTCGATACAGACGCCAATCCAAACTCAACGGGACCTAGCGGTTGGCAGACACATTTTATTATCGGACAACAATTTTGATTCACATGAGACATCGACTTTGGCATGATTTTTTCTTAACTACTCTTGTAACACTATTTGTGTTAGGGGGTGTAGAAGAGTCACATGCACAAAGGGGAATACGAATGGCTTATGTCGATATGGAATACATTTTAGAGCAGGTGGCTTCGTACAGAGATGCTGAGGATGCTCTAAATGAAAAAGCAATGAAATGGCAAACAGCAATTGAATTGAAATTGTCTGAAGTTGAGGAATTGAAAGAGGCTTTAGCATTAGAGCGAGCTGTACTTGCACAGTCAATCATCAGTGATCGAGAAGAAGACATTCGATTTTTAGAGAGCGAGATTGCCGCTGAGCAACAGGAGAAGTTCGGGCCTAAAGGCGAGTATGTGTTACAACAGGAACTTTTGATTCAGCCTATACAAGATCAGGTCTTTGAGGCGATACAAAAGATAGGTAAGTCGAAAAAGTACGATTTTATTTTTGATAAATCTGCAGATGTTGTAATGTTGTACTCCGAAAAAAGGCACGATATTAGCGATTTAGTGCTTAGGGAAATCGGAAGAGCGGTTCGTTTGAGCCAGTCTAGAGAAGATCAAGAGTTTAATGATCGTTTGAAAGCACTGCAAAATCAACAAGAGCTTGAAGAAGAAACTCGCTTCGATCAGGAGGTTTTAGATCGCCAAAAAGAATTAGACGAGGCTAAAGCAGAGCGACAAAAGCAAATTGAAGATCGCAAGGCAGAAAACCTTAGAAAGCGCGAGGAGCGAAGAAAAGAATACGAAGAACGAAAACAAGCTGCTCTAGAAAAAAGAGAAGCACAACGAAAAGCGGCTTTAGAAGCCAGAAATAAAAGAGTTAAAAAAGACAGTACAAACAATAATTAGAATTTAAATTAAATAGAGATGAGATCATTGAAATCAATTGTAATAGCGGCGTTATTTTTAGTTACCGCAACAAGTTCGGTAGTCGCCCAGAGTAAGGTCGCGCATATCAATGTACAGCAATTATTAGCAGATATGCCTGATATGAAGTCGGCACAAGCTGAGTTGAAAAAATTAGAAGCTACTTATAAGGCTGACATCGAAGCATCTGTTGCTGAGTTGCAGAAGAAGTTCGTTACTTACCAAAATGAGGCGAATTCAAAAACTGCTGAAGAAAACAAATCAAGAGCAGATGAATTGCAAGCAGCAGAGCGAAATATCGCAAGTGCTGAGCAAGCAGCTTTACAAGAATTGCAGAAAAAACAACAAGAGCTTTTTGCTCCTATCTCTGATAAAGCAAAGGCAGCTATAGAAAAGGTTGCAAGTGCACAAGGGTTTGATTACGTAATTGACGCAAGTCCTGGTTTAGGTCTTATTGTAGCACGTGGAAGCGATATCCTTGCAGACGTAAAAAGAGAATTAGGATTTTAATTAAAAATCCATTGAAGATAGAACGAACCGCTTGTCACGCCAACAAGCGGTTTTTTATTTTATGATAGGAATATTTGATTCAGGTGTAGGTGGATTATCACTGCTAAATGCCGTTCAAAAGGCATATCCCTCAGAGGATTGTATTTATATTTCCGATAATAAATACGCTCCCTATGGCGAAAAAAAAATTGATTTTATACTTGAGCGATGTCAAAAACACGCCGAGTTTTTTATTGAGCAAGGGGTGCGCCTTATTATTATTGCTTGCAATACAGCCACAACAATCGCCATAAGCGCTCTTCGGGAAACCTATGATATCCCCTTTGTCGGAATAGAACCGGCGATCAAACCCGCAATTCAATTATCGACCAGCTCCAAAATTGGAGTTATTGCAACTCGAGCTACACTCAGTAGCACATTGTACAATGCGACAAAGCAGAAATACGCTTCTACTTCTACCGTTGTCGAGCGAGTAGGAGAGGGTTTTGTCGAGGCAGTAGAATCGGGGAACACACAATCTGAAACCTTTCAAAATAAATTGCGAGAAACCGTGCTTTTTTTTGAGGCTCATAAAGTGAATTTTGTAGTCTTAGGGTGCACGCATTACTTCTTTCTAAAAGAGCAGTTAGCGCGAATAGCGGGAGACAAAATGAAATTTATTGAACCTACCGAAGCAGTGATCAATAGACTAAAGAATATTTACCGCGAAAATGATGTGCGACAAACTGAGGAATCTAAAACTTTGATTTATTGCAGTGGATCTATGAATGCTGTTCAAAGAATCCTCAAAGACCGACAATTTATACTCCTTAAGTTGCAGTATTGATTCTGACCCAGGTTTCGATTTGAAATGAAACCGGGTGTCTTTCGTCTTTAGGATGAAATTCTTGTTTTGTGCGCTTCCACTCTTTAAAGTCGATTTCTGGAAAAAAAGTATCCGCTTCGAAAACGCCCTCGACTCTGGTAATTTCAAGGGTAGTGGCTTTGGATAAAGCTTGTTGGTAGATTTGACCACCGCCGATTACATATAATTTTGAATGTTGCTTTAATGCTTCCAAAGCATCCTCTACAGTATTAAAGAGTCCGTCAATTTCAAATGGTGGAGCGTAATTTTTGTCTCGACTCAGCACGTAATGCGCTCTACCAGGAAGTGCCTTTGGAAAGCTCTCCAGTGTTTTTCGGCCCATGAGCATTGGACTACCCATAGTTTGCGTTTTAAAATGCTTGAAATCGTCAGGCAGATGCCATGGCAGGTCACCATTTAGTCCCATCCCTCTATTTTGATCGAAAGCCGCAATGATGATTATTTCAGAAGTGTTCAAATTGTCGTTATTTTGTGAGCAAAATTAAGTGAATTCACGCGTTTAAAGATGGGATATCAAATTAAAAATATAAGTGGAGCGCCTGTGGTTGAAGTGGTATTTAAATTGGAGGCAAAACCGACAGACCAGGTTTTTGTCGCTGGAGATTTTAATCGCTGGAATCCAAAATCACTACCACTTTCTTGGCATAAAAAAGGATATTTTACCTGTTCTTTATTAGTACCATCTAAAAACAAGTTCGAGTATAGGTTTGTCATTAACGAAGAGTTTGTGCTAGATCCGACTTGTGAAAATCGAGTGTGGAATACATTTGCCCAGGCAGAAAATTCAGTCCTTACGACTTAAACAGCAACAGCAGCCTTTATGGCTGGGTGTGGATTGTAATTTTCTAAGGTGAAATCCTCAAAGGTGAAATCCTCAATACTTTTAATATCGGGATTAAGTATCATTTTAGGTAATGCTCTAATGTCTCTGCTTAATTGTAATTCAACCTGTTCCATGTGGTTGTTGTAAATGTGAACGTCTCCAAAAGTGTGAATAAAATCACCGTATTCTAACCCACATACATGAGCAACCATCATACAAAGCAAGGCGTATGAGGCAATGTTAAAAGGAACACCTAAAAAGACGTCTGCACTTCTTTGATACAATTGGCAGGAGAGTTTATTGTCAGCCACATAAAATTGAAAAAAGGCATGACATGGAGGCAATGCTGCTTTACCATTGGCCACATTGTCTGAAAAACTTTTTGAGGTGTCGGGAAGCACTGATGGATTCCATGCGCTTACGAGCATTCTTCTGCTGTTAGGATCGTTTTTAAGGGTTCGAATGAGTTCCTTGATTTGGTCGATTTCTTCAGAATTCCAATTTCTCCACTGATGACCGTAGACAGGTCCTAAATTTCCATTTTCATCCGCCCATTCATTCCAAATACGCACACCGTTTTCTTTGAGGTATCCAATATTGGTATCCCCTTTTAAAAACCAGAGCAATTCGTAAATAATCGATTTGAGATGGACTTTTTTAGTAGTCACCAAAGGAAACCCATCTTGAAGATTAAATCGCATTTGGTAACCAAAAATACTTTTCGTTCCTGTACCTGTGCGATCTCCTTTTTCTATGCCGTTAGCAATGATGTGTTTTAGTAAATCGTGATATTGTTGCATAGTCAAATCCCTTAATTGATAAGGCTAAGCTAATGCAAGCTTCACGATAATCGCCATAAATTAATAAGGAGTTATAAAAAAGTAATCAACCGAGAATGATACCTGCCATAGTCGCTGATAGAAGTGAGGCAATCGTTCCCCCAATGAGTGCTTTAAGGCCTAATTCGGAGAGGAGTTTTCGCTTAGATGGTACCAGTGCTCCTATACCACCGATTTGAATTCCAATTGACGCAAAGTTGGCGAAACCACAAAGCATATAGGTAGCCATAATAACCGATTTATTGTAAGCCAGTTGAATACTTGATGCACTGTCTTTTAATTCGGCCAATTGGGTGTAGGCGACAAATTCAGAAGCTACAATCTTAATTCCCAAGAGTTGCCCCATTAAACTGAGGTCTTCTTGGGCGACTCCGATAATCCACATCAGTGGTGCACAGAGCATCCCTAAAATAAATTCTAAGGACAGCGATTCAAAATGTGTATTGTTACTGATCCATTCGTTAAGTGTGCCTATTGTTCCTATCTCAAATAGAATTCCGTTGATAAGGGCTATCATTGCCACAAAAACCAACAACATCCCTCCTACGTTGACAGCGAGTTTGATACCTTCAGTCGTTCCGTTAGAAAGGGCATCTAAAATGTTATCTCCGAAGTTCTGTTCGTCTACAGTGACGGTCTTGCTTACTTCAGCTGTTTGTGGAATTAAGATTTTGGATATAACCACCGCTCCTGGTGCTGCCATTACTGATGCTGCGATGAGATGTCGAGCAAATTCAAGTCGTAAAACAGGGTCGTTTTGCCCTAAGAATCCAACATAAGAAGCTAAAACACCACCTGCTACAGTTGCCATCCCTCCAATCATGACCAGTAAAATCTCAGAGCGGTTCATGTTTTTGAGGTATGCTTTAATCAGCAGGGGAGCCTCGGTTTGGCCCAGAAAAATATTACCGGCAACAGACAAGCTTTCAGCTCCGGATATACCCAATGACTTGGTCAAAGCCCAGGCCAGCCACTTGACAATTTTTTGAATAACGCCAAGGTAGTAAAGTACAGAAGTTAGGGCTGAAAAAAACAGTATTGTTGGTAATATCTGAAAGGCAAAAACGTAGCCAATACTAGGATCCTCCACATTGAGTAAATTTCCAAAAACAAAGCGGCTCCCCATTTCTGTGAAATTTAAAATACTGGTAAAAAAGGCACCCATAACATTGAAGAGCTGCTGTACAATTTTGATTTTCAATACCCCTAAGGCCAAAATGAATTGCATACCAAGACCAATGAGTACAATTTTCCAAGGAATCTTCTTTCGGTTACTCGATAGGGCATAGGTGACCAAAATAAGAAAAGCAATTCCTAATAAACCTCTCAGAATAGCGGTGAAACTCATTATTTTCCTCTGTTTTTAAGTTCGTCTCTAAGCATAGCGGCAGCCTCGTAATCTTCAGCCTTCAATGCTTTTTTTAACTCCTCATTGAGTTGACGTATGCTAAAGTTAGCATAAGGGTTGTGTTGGACTTTGGCTTCAGTAGTCAGCTCAAAATCTTCAAAATTTTCTTGCTCCAAATCAATTTCAGGCTCATCGGATTGGTCTTCACTTTTTTCTTCAAAGGTGTAGTAAATTCCAGCCTGTTCTAGAATCTCTGGATAGGTGTAAATAGGAGCCTTAAAACGCTGGGCCATGGCAATGGCATCGCTGGTTCTAGAATCGATAATTTCTTGAATGCCGTCGCGTTCACAAATTAAACTCGAATAAAACAAACCGTCTTCTAATTTGTGGATGATAATTTCTTTGAGATCCACTTGAAATCGGTCTAAGGTGTTTTTAAATACGTCGTGCGTCATAGGTCTAGACGTCTTTAATTTTTTCTCAAGAGTAAATGCAATGGCTTGAGCTTCAGGGGCACCAATTACGATTGGTAATTTTCGGTCTCCCTCAGCTTCTCTTAAGACTAAGATATAAGCATTGTTATTGCTGTGACCATAGGTGAACCCTTTAATTTCGAGACGTATTTTTTTCATGAACTGCGTACTACAGACAAAGAAATGAAAAAATTATCCGTTTTGAATTTTAAAGGCTTTTAATTTTTCAATTAATTGAGGAACAACTTCGAAGGCGTCTCCGATTACCGCGTAATCAGCAGCCTTTACAAATGGGGCTTCAGCATCGGTATTGATGACGACTTTGACTTTTGAAGAGCTCACACCGGCCAAGTGCTGAATAGCACCAGAAATCCCGATGGCGATATAAAGATTACTCGCTACAGGCTTTCCTGTTTGTCCGACGTGTTCAGAATGAGGTCTCCACCCCATGTCAGAAACCGGTTTTGAACAAGCAGTGGCAGCTCCCAAAACTTCGGCCAAATCTTCAATCATATTCCAGTTCTCGGGTCCTTTAAGACCTCTTCCTCCAGAAACGACAACATCGGCATCAGCGATTGAAACCTGACCTTCAAGTGTATCTTGGCCTTTAATTTCAAGTGCCGAGCTACTACTAGTGGTAACCTCTAATGATTCAGTTTTTGTTTCAGTCTGTTCTAAGGTTTGACCAAAACTGTTTTTTGTCAAACCGAGAATTTTCACTGCGGCATTCAATTCTGTATGGGCAAATGCCTTATTACTGTAAACGCTTCGCTTCACAGTAAACGGGCTTTTCTCGATAGGAAGGTCTACTATATTATTGGTGTAAGAGGCTTGTAATTTTTGGGCTAAAATTCCAGACATGTACTTGGCGTTGGTCGAACTTGAAACTACGATGATATCACAGTTCAATTTTCGGCTGACCTCTGCCACACAATCGGCATAGTTTTTAGCATTAAATGATTGTAGGTGCTCACTATGGACTTCAATAGCTTTTGATACACCGTATTTTTCAACTGAACTTTGTGCACTGCAATTTATACTGAGTGCGAATACGTCAGTTGCCATGAAGTTTCCCAAAGCTTTTCCGTAGCTGAGTAATTCTCCTGAATTAGATTTCAACTGACCCTTTTCTGATTCTAAAACAATAAGTATTCCCATGTTAAATAACTTTAGCTTCTTTGTGTAATTTTTGGATAAGCTCATCTAAATTTTCAGCATCAATGAGCTCTACTTCGGCTTTTTTGCTTGGCTTTTCAAAAGCGGTATCAGCTGTTTTACAATCGATGTCTTCTGCTTCGATGACCTCAATGACTTTTTTGCGAGCGGTCATGATTCCTCGCATATTGGGAATCTTCAAATCGCTTTCTTCAACCAAACCTTTTTGGCCACTGATAATTAGAGGTAAGTCACAACTGAGGTGTTCAGTTCCTCCATCGATTTCTCTAGCGATTTCAGCCTTGTTATTTTCAATTTCAAGTGAAGTACAGGCGTGAACCACTTCTATATTTAGCATTTCTGCAAGCATTCCGTGAACCATTCCTCCATTAAAATCGATGGATTCTTTACCTGTAATAATCAAATCAAAGTTGTGCTGCTTAAGGTAGCTGCCGAGTTGCCCTGCAACATAAGCAGAATCGGTTGGGTTGGCATTAATTCTTACGGCATGATCTGCGCCAATGGCAATGGCTTTTCTCAATATTGCTTCTGTGTCTGAGAGACCCACATTTATCACCGTAATTTCAGCCTGGTTTTTTTCTTTAAACCAAACGGCTCGGGTAAGCCCAAACTCGTCGTTGGGATTGATGACAAATTGAACCCCTTCGCGGTCGAAAACGGTGTTGTTTTCAACAAAATTTATCTTGCTCGTAGTGTCTGGAACAGCACTGATGCAGACTGCTATTTTCATAAAAATTACTTAAACTTCTTTACCCTTCAAATTTATAAATATTATCTCAATTTACTATGCATGCATAATTTAATTTTTTCCCTCAAAACAGCTATTGGCTCCTAAAAGAAAAGTATTAATTTAGCCGTCGAAATTTAGCACTTATGAAAACCTTACAATTTAGAGAAGCAATAGCGGAAGCAATGTCAGAAGAAATGAGGAGAGATGAAACCATTTACCTCATGGGAGAAGAGGTCGCCGAATACAACGGTGCCTACAAAGCCTCTAAAGGAATGCTTGATGAATTTGGTCCGGATCGCGTTTTAGATACGCCGATTTCAGAAATGGGATTCGCAGGAATTGGAGTTGGTTCTGCCATGAATGGCAATAGACCCATAATTGAATTTATGACCTTTAATTTCTCTCTAGTTGGTATCGATCAAATCATCAACAACGCAGCAAAAATGAGACAGATGTCTGCCGGTCAGTTCAATATTCCTATGGTTTTCAGAGGTCCTACCGCTTCAGCAGGTCAACTTGCAGCAACCCATTCTCAAGCCTTTGAGAGTTGGTATGCAAACTGCCCTGGTCTTAAAGTGGTCGTGCCATCTAATCCAGCAGATGCTAAAGGCTTATTGAAGTCAGCTATTAGAGACGACGACCCAGTTATTTTCATGGAGTCTGAGCAAATGTATGGTGACAAAGGAGAAGTGCCTGAAGGAGAATACCTCATTCCATTAGGTCAAGCTTCAATTCCTAGAGAAGGAAAAGACGTGACTGTGGTTTCTTTCGGTAAGATCATCAAAGAAGCCTACAAGGCAGCTGATATTTTAGAAAAAGAAGGTATTTCAATTGAAATTATCGATTTGAGAACCATAAGACCAATGGATCATGATGCAATCATCAATTCAGTGAAAAAAACAAACCGTTTGGTCATACTAGAAGAGGCATGGCCTTTTGGAAATATAGCTACTGAAATAACCTATCAAGTACAAGCTCAAGCATTTGATTATTTAGATGCACCGATTGTAAAATTGAATACTGCCGACACCCCTGCACCTTATTCACCAGTTTTATTGCAAGAGTGGTTGCCTAACGCACAAGATGTAGTTAAGGCGGTTAAAACGGTTATGTACAAGCAATAAGCTGTTACTAGAATAGACTATTATTCGAAGAGTTGAGTTTGATAGTTCATTGTTTTTAGTACATTTGCGCTCATTAAAATCTACATTATAAATAAATCTAAATATATATTATGGAGGCATTAGTTCCCTATTTATGGGCTTTTGGAATTTTAGGATTACTTTTTGTTTTAGTAAAAAACAGTTGGGTTTCTAAGCAAGCAGTCGGAAACGAGAAAATGGCTGGTATTGCGAAGAACATTGCAGATGGTGCAATGTCCTTTCTAAAAGCAGAGTATAAAATATTATCAGTCTTTGTAGCAGCCGTAGCGGTACTTCTTTATTTCAAAGGGCAAAGCGAGGCAGGTTCTAATGGAATGGTAGCTGTTTCTTTTATTATAGGTGCTATCTGTTCAGCTCTTGCTGGATTCATTGGAATGCGTGTTGCAACCAAGGCTAATGTTAGAACAACTAATGCAGCTCAAGTTTCCTTAAGCAAGGCTTTAGAAGTAGCATTTGCTGGTGGAGCCGTCATGGGATTAGGTGTTGTAGGATTAGGTGTTCTTGGACTTGGCGGATTATTTATGTTATACAGCAACCAAGGATGGGAAATTGCTATGGTACTTAACGTACTTTCAGGATTTTCACTTGGAGCCTCTTCTATTGCGCTCTTCGCAAGAGTAGGTGGTGGTATTTATACCAAAGCAGCAGATGTAGGTGCTGACTTAGTAGGTAAGGTAGAAGCTGGAATACCAGAAGACCACCCGCTAAACCCAGCAACTATTGCGGATAATGTTGGAGACAATGTTGGAGATGTTGCGGGAATGGGAGCTGACCTTTTCGAATCTTATGTAGGGTCTATTATCGGTACCATGGTTTTGGGAGCTACTTTTGTAGTATTACCTGAATTCCAAGCCTCTTTTAACGGATTAGGTGCAGTGTATTTACCACTAGCACTTGCTGCAGCTGGAATTATCATGTCAATCATCGGAACCTTCTTCGTAAAAGTAAAAGAAGGTGGAGATCCTCAAACGGCTCTTAATTTAGGAGAATTTGGTTCAGCCGGATTGATGTTGGTCGCTTCTTACTTTTTGATTGGTGAGTTTTTACCTGAATCATGGGTTGAGGGCGGAAAAGAATTTTCTTCTAACGGTGTGTTCTATGCGACAATTGCTGGATTGATTGCTGGGCTTCTCGTCGGAAAAGTAACAGAATACTATACAGGAACAGGTAAGCGTCCTGTTAACGATATCGTAAGACAGTCAGAGACTGGTGCTGCGACGAATATAATTGCAGGTCTTGGTGTAGGAATGATGTCAACAGCAATTCCGATTATCTTAATCGCTGCTGCTATTTTAGTTTCACACCACTTTGCAGGTTTATACGGTATTGCTATCGCAGCTGTTGGTATGCTTGCTAATACAGGAATTCAGTTGGCGGTTGATGCCTATGGTCCTATCTCAGATAACGCTGGAGGAATTGCTGAAATGGCAGAGTTGCCTTCAGAAGTTAGAGAACGTACAGATAAATTAGATGCTGTAGGAAACACTACTGCAGCTATCGGTAAAGGATTTGCAATCGCTTCTGCAGCTTTAACTGCATTAGCATTATTCGCAGCCTTTATGAAGACGGCTAAAGTAACTTCGATCGACGTTTCACAACCGACAATTATGGCGGGTCTATTATTAGGTTCTATGCTTCCATTTGTATTCTCAGCCTTATCGATGAACGCTGTAGGTAGAGCTGCAATGGCAATGATTGAAGAGGTACGTCGTCAATTTAGAGACATCCCAGCTTTAAAAGCTGCTTTAGAGGTGATGCGCAAATACGATTCAGATATTGAAAAAGCAACTCCAGAAGATCGAGCGATTTTTGATGCAGCAGACGGAGTAGCCGAATACGACAAATGTGTTGAGATTTCTACTAGAGCCTCAATTAGAGAAATGGTATTTCCAGGTCTCTTGGCTATTGTTGTTCCTGTAGCCGTTGGATTTATCGGTGGAGCGTCAATGTTAGGAGGACTTTTAGCTGGTGTTACAACAGCAGGAGTTTTAATGGCGATTTTCCAATCTAATGCTGGAGGAGCTTGGGATAATGCAAAGAAAACGATCGAAAGTGATGGTAGAAAAGGTACAGAAGCTCACAAGGCAGCTGTGGTTGGTGATACTGTTGGAGATCCATTCAAAGATACCTCAGGACCTTCTTTAAATATCTTGTTGAAATTAATGTCAGTTGTTGCTTTAGTAATTGCACCGAGTTTAGTTGCAGACGAAGACCTAAGCGCTTATAACGCAGATCAACAAGTTGAAAAAACAGAAATCGCTAAGATTGTTTCTGTAGATGTAGAGAAGGTAGAATCAGGTGAACTTGTAGCCACTGTGATGGAGAAAACAGACACCGATGGTGTAGTTGAAATCAAAGAGATGGAATACAAAGCAAATTCTGAAGAAGAGTTAAAAGCTATACTCGCTAAAGAGCATCCTGAAGTTCGATTGAACTAAGGTAGAGCCTTGAAAAATAAAAAAAAGCCTAGAACATTCTAGGCTTTTTTTATTAAAATAATCCGTTTATTTCTGCTTCTATGCGATTGATGATTTTGCCTAAGTCATCTAAGTTGTCGACAAAATCCAAATCGTCGACATCGAATACGATGAGTTTGCCTTTGGTGTAATTCTCTACCCACATTTCATAGCGATCATTCAATTTACTCAAGTAATCAATCGAGATGCTACTTTCATAATCACGACCGCGTTTGTGAATTTGTTTGACCAAGTTGGGAATTGAACTTCTCAGGTAGATTAAAATATCAGGAGGTTGTACTAAAGATTCCATAAGACTGAATAACTCCTGATAATTGTCAAAATCTCTTTTAGTCATAAGACCCATGCTATGCAGGTTAGGCGCGAAAATATGTGCGTCTTCATAAATGGTTCTATCTTGAATCACTGTTTGATCTCCTTTTCTAATATTTAGAATTTGGCGAAATCGAGTATTCAGAAAATAAATCTGCAAATTGAAACTCCAACGCTCCATATGCGTGTAGAAGTCATTCAAATATGGATTTTCTAATACATCTTCGAATTGTGGTGTCCAATTGTAGTGCTTAGCTAATAAATCGGTCAAAGTTGTTTTGCCGGCTCCAATGTTACCAGCGATCGCAATATGCATGTAATAAGATTTTGAAACGTGAATTTCGTTAATTTTGTTCGGTTATAAAATTTGATGTTAAACTTTTTTATTGCCAAAGAGTCAAAAAACTAAACCAATTGATATGATCAAGAACTTCTTTTTTATTTGTGCCCTTTCCACCTTTTCAATTTTACATGCCCAAGAGCTACAAGGAAAAGCCATTTACCAGTCCAAAACTAAAATTGAAATTTCTTTAGACGGGAGAAATATTCCTGATGCTCAAAAGCAAATGATCATGGAGCGAATGAAGAAAATGTCAGAAAAGACTTTTGAACTGACTTTCAGTCAAAAGGAATCTTCATATAAAGAACAAGAACAGCTTGAAACTGGCGCAGGAGCTGGGGGAATGCGAATGGTTTTTGCAGGTATGGGAGGACCAGGTTCAGCATATTACAAAAACATTCAAGAAAAAATTTATCTGAATGAAAATGAGCTTTTTGGCAAAGTGTTTTTAATTGAAGATGAATTGCCAAAATGGGAGTGGAAAATGCATCCAGAAACCAAAAAAATAGGAAACTATACCTGTTATAAGGCTACAGCTAAACGAGTCAGAGATACTGTTTTGGTCAAGCGTTTTGAGCAGATGCAAGCCAAAGCCAACCCAAAAGAAGAAAAAGATAGTACAGAAACAAAAGAACGACCAAGACGCGGAGGATTACTCTCGAGAATCGGAGTAGATGAAAATCCCGAAATCACCGCATGGTTTACTCCTGAAATTCCTGTGAGTCAAGGGCCTTCTGATTACTGGGGTTTGCCGGGTCTTATTCTTGAAATTAACGATGGGAGATCTTCATTACTATGTTCAGAAATTCGATTGAACCAAGAAGCCGAAGAAAAAATTAAAAGACCATCGAAAGGCAAGAAAGTCACTCAAAGCGAATACAATACCATTATGGCAGATAAAATGGAAGAGATGTCTGAGCGCTTTAGAGCTGGCGATGGCCGACGTGGGGCATCAGGAAGAGGCGTCTCTATCCGCATTCAAAATTAAACCAGCTGATGCGTAAAATTTATCTTGTCTTAAGCTTGTTGCTAAGCGTGCAGGCTTTTGCTCAAATCAAAATTGAAGGTGTAGTTACAGATAGTATTGGACTCCCTTTAGACGTGGCTAATGTTGTAGCTATAAATGCTGAATCCCAACTCTTAGAATCATTTGGTATCAGTGATTCACAAGGATACTATAAAATAAATCTCAAGTCAGAAACGACCTATCAACTCAAGTTCAGTTATTTGGGTTTTAAGCCAAAAGAGTTCAACTTGACAACCGAAGATCAAGATATTTTGTTCGATGTCGTTCTTGAGGCTCAACCTCAAAACTTAGATGAGGTAGAAGTGGTTTATGAGATTCCCATTACCATTCAAGGAGATACCATTGTGTACAATACAGATTCTTTTGTCAGTGGAACAGAAAAGAAATTAGAAGATGTATTAGACAAATTACCAGGAGTAGAGGTCAACGACGACGGTCAAATAGAAGTTGAAGGTAAGCGAGTCACAAAGGTGATGGTTGAGGGTGAGGATTTCTTTGATGGAGATTCAAAATTAGCAGCCAAAAACATTCCGGCAGACGCCCTTAAAAAGGTTGAGGTGCTACGCAATTACACCGAAGTTTCTCAACTGAGTTCAGTGACCAACAATCAAGATAATATCGCTTTAAACATCAAGCTCAAAGAAGGAAAAAAGAAGTTTTGGTTTGGCGAAATAAGCGCAGGGCTTGGTAATAGTGATAGGTATAGCCTACACCCAAAGCTGTTTTACTATTCCCCTAAGTACAGTTTGAGTTTGCTAACCGATGCGAACAATATCGGAGAGGTTGCTTTTAGTGGAAGAGATTATTGGAGTTTCACAGGTGGATTTAGAGGCGCCACCAATCAAAACACTGGGACTAATTTTAGTACGACTTCAGCAGGTTTAGGCCTGTCACTTACCCAAAACAATACTGCAAAGTCAGTGGTTTCAAAATTTGCGGCATTAAACTTTTCGTATAAACCTTCTGAAAAGTGGCTGCTTACAGGCTTTGGAATTTTTTCAGATGCCGAAACAGAGATTGAGCGACTAACGAGAAGAACCTTTGTCACTACAAATCTTTTAGAGACGGTGTCTACCAATAATTTGCAAAATGTCGCTTTGGGTATTGCTAAATTCTCAACGCGTTTTAAACCCTCAGATCGATTTCAATGGGAGTATGATGTGCTAGTGCGAACCAATGAAGAAAGAGAGCGCAGTAATACCTTAACCCAATCTACAGTGACTGATTTGATCGAAGAAAATCAAAATCAAAAACCAGTCACAATTTCGCAATCCTCAAACGTGTATTGGACCTTGAACGACTCCAATATTATAGCGGCAGAACTCAAAACCGAAAATGCAACAGAAGACCCTTTTTATCAAAGTATTCGTCAGCAACAACCCTTTTTAGATTTGATTCCCTTTGATCAAACCCAAAATTTTTACAACATCAATCAAGCACAAGATGTAACGACCAAAAGGGTAGATTTAAAATTAGATTACTTTTTAATTACCTCTCCAAACACAAATTTAAATGTCACTCTGGGAGGAATTGAAAGCAATCAAGAGTTCAATTCGTCTATCTTTCAGCGACTCGACAACAATCAAAACCTCGATTTCAATTCAGCTCAGTTCAACAATGATGTAGCCTTCAATTTTAAAGATCGTTTTGTAGGATTGTATTTTAAAGCCAAGTATGGAGATTTGACGATCAACCCCGGTCTATTGGCCCACCGTTATACCACCAATGACCAGCAATTAGGAGAAGAAATAACTCGAGATTACACTCATATTTTACCTGAATTTTTTGCAAACTACCAATTCAAACAATCCGAAAGTATTCGCTTAAACTACAGGGTGACCCGATCATTCACAGACGTCAACAATTTCGCTGAAGGATTGTTATTCAATAATTACAATGTATTATTTGCGGGAAATAGAAATTTAGAGTCGGCTCTTTTTCACTCCTTGAATTTGAGTTTTTTCAGTTTCAATATGTTTTCTCAGCGAAATATATTTTTCAACGCCTCTTATAATAAGCGAATAGATGCCCTCAAAAGTTCAGCGCTTATCGGCGGAATAAATCAAGTTAGAACGACCATCAATTCGAATTTCCAAGACGAGTCTGCATCCTTCTCAGGGAATTACCAGCAAACTTTTGGTCGTATTAAGATCGGTTCAAGAGCGGGAGTAAATTATTCAAATACCTTTAATGTCATTAACGACAGGGCTCAAAATTCTCAATCCTTGAATCACAATTACCTGCTTTCATTGGGAAGTAGTTTTGTGAATGCTCCAAATTTAGAGCTGGGTTACCGTTTTGCAGTAAGTGACTACAACACGGGTACCACGAGTTCAATCTTTTACACCGAGAGACCTTACCTGAAGTTTGATGCTGCCTTTTTAAAGCATTTTGTTTTGGTCGTAGATTACGATTATTACAATTACTACGATAAGGCCGATACCGTCTCAAATAGCTATTCTTTTTTAAATGCCAATTTATCGTTTCAAAAAGAAGACAGTAAATGGGAATTTATACTTGAGGCCAAAAATTTGGGGAATAATCGCAACCTGAACCAGGATAGTTTTAATGAATTGTTTTTTAACACTTCACAATATATTGTTCAACCTCGATTTATTGTTTTTAAACTCAAATACAATTTATAATTAGATACATTCTTTGTATTTTCGCCTTCGCTTGAGGAGGGATTTGACTGATTGCAACCTCATTAAAAATGCTAAAGCAGTTGATTCGATACTATTGTATTGAGAATCATTCACTCCCTTCTAGCTTTAACGAAAGAAATTATTAGACCGATATGAGTTATTTTTTTACCTCCGAGTCAGTGAGTGAAGG
This sequence comes from Flavobacteriales bacterium, assembly GCA_011525015.1. Classification (GTDB taxonomy): domain Bacteria; phylum Bacteroidota; class Bacteroidia; order Flavobacteriales; family Flavobacteriaceae; genus UBA3478. Next base: position 36,253 of record WTJC01000023.1, on the reverse strand, counting down.
GCATCCAGATAAGATAGCAGATCAAATTAGTGATGCTTTATTAGACCATTTTTTGGCTTACGATCCAGAAAGTAAGGTGGCTTGTGAAACCTTAGTTACAACCGGTCAAGTGGTCTTAGCGGGTGAAGTCAAAAGCAAAATCTACTTAGATGTTCAACAGATCGCGAGAAAGCGCATCAACGAAATAGGATACACCAAAGGTGAGTATAAATTTAGCGGAGACAGTTGTGGAGTAATTTCCTTACTTCACGAACAAAGTTCTGAAATCAACCAAGGTGTTGAGCGCGAAACGCCAGAAACACAAGGAGCGGGAGACCAAGGAATTATGTTTGGTTATGCGGTTAATGAATCAGAAGAGTACATGCCTCTAGCCTTAGTGTTATCCCACGAAATATTAAAGGAATTAGCGCGAATTCGAAAGGCATATGCCAAGGGAGAGGAACAGAAAATACACTACTTAAGACCAGATTCAAAGGCGCAGGTGACACTCGAATACGACGAAAACCACAATCCAATTGCTATAGATGCGATCGTCATATCTACCCAACACGATTCTTGGGATACCGATGAAAACATGTTAAATCAGATTCGAAAAGACATGATTGAAATGGTAATTCCCAAAGTTATGGCTAAACAGCCCGCTCAGATTCAAGAATTGTACAACGAGAACATCACTTACCACATCAATCCTACAGGAAAATTTGTAATCGGTGGACCTCACGGAGATACGGGATTGACAGGGCGTAAAATCATTGTAGACACCTATGGCGGAAAAGGAGGTCATGGAGGTGGTGCATTTTCAGGAAAAGATCCTTCAAAGGTTGACCGAAGTGCAGCCTACGCAGCCAGACATATTGCGAAGAACCTGGTTGCAGCTGGAGTATGTGATGAGGTTTTAGTGCAATTGAGTTATGCTATTGGAGTGGCCGAGCCTACTTCTATCAGTTTAAATACCTTTGGACGAAACCATACCAACTATACAGATTCAGAGTTGGCTCAAAAAATTGCAAGTCTTTTTGATTTGACCCCTTATGGAATTGAGCAAAGGTTAAAGTTGAGAAATCCAATCTATGTAGAAACCGCTTCTTACGGTCATATGGGTAGAACACCTCAAAAAGTGACCAAGGTCTTTGAATCAAATTACAACGGTACCAAAGAAGTGGAGGTTGAATTGTTTACCTGGGAAAAGCTAGATTACATTGAAAAAATCCAATCAATTTTGTAGATTCATTGTCTGATGTGGTCCCAAACCTCATTCCAAACCTGATTTTCAGCGCTAATATGAAACCTGGCCTTCAAACATTTGATCAAAAAATAGCGGCAATCGCCGAGCATAATCAAGTTCCAGCATTGAGTTGTGCAGTACAGCACAAGGGTGAAATTATTTATTCTAAAGCCTTTGGCAAATATGGAGGATTCAATTCCAATCCTGTTGAGCCAGAAACATCGCTTTTTAGAATTGCATCCATTGCCAAATCCATTACTGGACTAGCCTTAGGTCGAATGATTGACAAAAAGATGTTGTCTCTTGACGAATCTATTTTTGAGTATTTACCACAATACCCTAAAAATAACTTTGATATCAGCATCAAACATTTAGCAACACATACCTCAGGTATTCGTTCGTATAAGGGCAAGGAGTTATTTTCTAATAAAGCTTATGGCATAGAAGAAGGGCTAGCACTTTTTAAAAATGACCCGCTCTTATTTGTGCCCGGTGCTGATTATTACTACAGTTCGTATAATTATGTCTTGCTCTCAGCAGTGATGCAAATTGCCGCAAAAGAGTCTTTCGGAAGTTTTGTGCAGCGTGAGGTTTTAGATGCCTTGAAAATGTCGCAGACCTTTGAAGAAGCGGCCAAAACCTCCCTCTCTAAAGAGATGAAGAAAAGAACGGTTAAAATGTATTCCAAAACTAAAAATGGGTTTAAAAGAGCTTCAAGGGTTAATAATGGATATAAAATTGCTGCTGGTGGATACTTGTCTACGGCCACCGATATCATCAAATTAGGGCAAGCTGCTTTAGATCAAAGTATTTTAGAGTCTTCAACTTGGGATGAAGTACTCACACAACAATTTGTAATGGCTAAACCAACCTATTATGGCCTGGGCTGGCAATGCAATCAAGAACTAGATGATATGGGTTATATCGGCCATATCGGCCAGGGTGTTGGTGCTTATACCAATCTTTTTGTGTACCCAGACGCAGAACTCGTTGTTGCGCTGTTGATCAATGCCTCTGTGCCAAATCTACAGACTGCGCTAGACAGCGCGTATGAAGTTTTGAGAAAAGAAATACCCCAATAATAGTTTAGATTTTTTTTATTCTTGGAGTGGTAAGGGCTAGAAATTTTTCTTCTAAGTCACTGTTGATCCATTTCATTTCTACAATCTCCAATTCGTGTTCTCGTGCAAAATCAAGAATTTCTTCACGTATATCGCTATGGTCTACACTTTGAATCTTGTACTCAAAATCTCTTGTGTTTTCAACTTTTTCAACTTTGTTGATCTTTTTTAAAAAGGCTTCTTCTACGCGGTAGTCAAAGGATACTCGAATGTAATTTCCAAGGTGTTCAAACTTTTCATTGTAAACGATTTCACCCTGGTGCACAATGGCGATTTGATCGGCAAGGTATTCGACTTCACCCAACATATGAGAACTAAAAATCAGGGTTTTACTCTTAGATATGGCATTGATTAATCCTCGAATTTCTATTCTTTGGGCTGTATCTAATCCCGCCAGGGGTTCGTCGAGAATATAAATTTCTGCTGGACTCAGCATGAGGTTTGCGATTCCGAGACGCTGTCTAAACCCTTTTGATAAATTTTGAATTTTTCGGTTTAAGACAGTTTGAAGTTGTGTTTTTTCAATTAAATCTGAAACGAAGCTTGAACTGCGGTTAAATATTTTCTGCTGAAAATCTAGAAATTCTTTGACGTAAAGCTGCTCAGGTAAGGGGTTGTAATCAGGTAAAAATGCGATTTTAGATCTTGTTTCTTCAATTTGAGTGAATGCATCTTTATGATCGATATAAAGCGTACCTGTATCCGGTTGTTCTAATGTGGCAAGAATCCGCATTAGTGTTGATTTACCCGCTCCATTATTGCCCAAAAGGCCGAGTCTACATCCCTTTGGTAGGTGTAGATTAATCGTCTTTAGGGCATGCACATCGCGATATGTCTTTCGAATTTCTTTCAATTCAATCATGGGCTAAGCTCATTTCTTTATCAAAAATAAGACATATGAATAATTGATTCCGTTGCCGTAAAGCATGAAGAATTAACAATAATTCTGTCTTGAGATTACATAATCACCTAAATGCAACCGTAAAACGATAAAAAGTCAAAAAAAAAGTATGGAAAACTATTTTCAGCCATGAATTTTATATATTCGCCACATGTTTGGAAAAAAATTTACTTACAACGCGTATTATTTTGCTTATTTCAGTAATTGAAACAGGGGCGTTGTAGTATGTATATAAAATATTAGAGGTCCCGTATTAACGGGGCTTTTTTTTTGATATGAAAATTGCAATACAAGGAATATTAGGGTCAAACCATCACATTGTGGCCAATGCTTATTTTGGAGCCGAAAATGAGTTGCTGTGCTGCCATTCTTTTGAGTCTGTGGTGCAGAAACTGCTCAGTGATGAGGCTGACATGGGCGTTATGGCTATTGAAAATTCTCTGGCGGGTTCAATTATTCCAAATTATGCCTTGCTTTACGACCACAACTTAAAAGTAGTTGGGGAGTATTATCAAGAAATCTCTCATCATTTGATGGCTAAAGAAGGTCAAAGTATAGAAGATATTACTGAGGTGCATTCACATCCTATGGCTCTTCTGCAGTGCACTTATTTCTTTAAAAAGTATCCTAAAATAAAATTAGTAGAAGCTGCTGATACGGCCCTTGTCGCTCAACAGATTCATGAGAATAATCAATTGGGGATTGCAGCAATTGCACCAGGTTTGGCTGCAAACCTATACGAGTTGCAGACCTTGGCTACGGACATCCAAAATTTAAAAACCAATTCTACGCGTTTTTTAATTGTGACTAAAGCACAAGAGACTCTTGAAACTGAAAAGGCAAATAAAGCTTCTCTTCGATTTTTAACCGAACACAAAAGAGGAAGTCTTGCTGCGATTTTAAATATGATGAGTGATTGTCGATTGAATTTAACCAAGATACAATCCTTGCCAGTGATAGAAACTCCTTGGAAATACGCTTTTTTTGTGGATGTTACCTTTGACGACTACGCCTACTTTAAGAAAGCCCTGGCGCTCATCGAACTCATGGCAGAAGACGCTCAAGTTCTTGGAGTTTATTCCGACCACTTAAAACAAATTCAAGATTAGGCATGAATACAGCGCAGCGTTTACAAAGTGTCAAGGAATACTATTTCTCGAGTAAACTTCGAGAAGTAAAGCAGTTAATCAATGCTGGTAAACCCATAATCAATATGGGTATAGGGAGTCCTGATTTACGTCCAAGTCAAGAAGTTGTAAAAGCCCTGGTTTCGAGTCTTGAAGATCAAACGGCTCATCAATACCAGAGTTATCAGGGTATTCCAGAATTGAGAACAGCTATTGCAGCATTTTACCAAAGACATTATCAAGTCTCCTTAGACGCTGATAAAGAAATTCTTCCGCTGATGGGCTCTAAAGAAGGTATTATGCACATCTCTATGGCCTTTTTAAATAAAGGGGATAAAGCGCTGGTGCCTAATCCAGGTTACCCAACTTACAGCTCGGTTTCAAAATTATTGGAGGCTGAAATCATCGCCTATCCATTGGATGAAGAAAAGAATTGGAGTGTTGACTTTGAATGGCTTGAAAAGCAAGATTTGAGTGAGGTAAAATTGATGTGGGTAAATTACCCCAATATGCCTACTGGAGCAAAACTAAGTGCAGATGACTATGAGCGCTTAGTAGAATTTGCTAAATCTCAAAATATTCTTTTGGTCAACGACAATCCCTATTCGTTCATCGCTAATGATCAGCCAACTTCTATCATGAAGTACGTGCAACCAACAGATCCGGTTTTAGAACTGAATTCTATTTCAAAAACCTTCAATATGGCAGGGTGGCGTGTTGGAATGCTCGTCGGTGCTGCGGATACCTTGCAAGAAGTGCTAAAGGTCAAATCAAATATGGATTCTGGCATGTTTTACGGAATTCAAAAAGGTGCAGCTGCTGCTTTAGCCCTAAGTTCAACTTGGTTCGAGGAGTTAAACACAGTCTACAATAGACGAAAAGAACTCGTGTGCAAAATAGCGGATGAATTGGGCCTTACTTATGACAAAGACAGTGCAGGCATGTTTATTTGGTGCAAAATCCCATCGGATAAAACCGCTGACCAAATTGTAGACGAGTTGCTTTATGAGCAAGATATATTTATTGCCCCTGGTCACATCTTCGGATCACAAGGTGAAGGCTTTGTTCGTTTTTCATTATGTGTACCCGAGTCCAAAATAGAAGAAGCCTTAAAACGTATTCAATCGAGATGAGAAAAGTTGGAGTCATAGGTTTAGGTTTGATAGGAGGTTCTTTCGCCATCAGTATGAGAGAGCAATATGAAGGTGTAGAGCTCATCGGTTTAGATGTGAGTGAATCCCATAGAAATCAAGCACTCGATTTAGGATGGATAGATGCTGCTTATGACGTAAAAGAGCTCAATATGCTCAAGACTTGTGATATGGTTTTTTTAGCCGTTCCTGTAACGGTTATCTGTGAACTGATAGGTAAGGTGCTCGATATTGTGGATGACCATACCCTTGTAGTTGATGCCGGATCTACCAAACAAGAAATCTGTAGAGTCGTCAAAGATCATCCAAAGAGGGCACAGTTTTTAGCCTGTCACCCCATTGCAGGAACTGAATTTTCTGGACCAAAAGCAGCCATAAAAGAGCTGTTTGCTCAGAAGATCCAGATACTATGTGAATTCGATAAAACCCGAGCTGATTTGGCTCATAATGCATTGGCTGTTTTTGAGGGGATGCAAATGGAAATCCGATATATGGACCCAGTGATGCACGACAAGCATCTGGCTTATGTTTCTCACTTGTCTCATATTTCTTCTTTTATGTTGGGTAAGACCGTGATGCAGCTCGAGCCCGATGAAAAAAACATTTTTGACATGGCCGGTTCTGGTTTTGAGAGTACAGTTCGTCTGGCCAAAAGTTCACCCGAGATGTGGGCGCCGATATTTGTTCAAAACAAAGAAAATGTTATCGATTCTTTGGAGCGCTATATTGACAATTTACAGCAGTTTAAAGAGAATCTCATCGAAGAAAACGAGGCTTTTATAAGAGCCGAAATGAAAGATATAAATTCAATAAAATCAATACTTAATAGAATACCAACAAATAATAAATCACAGTAATGGAAAACAAAAAAGAACTCAGAAATTGGTTAAATGACATGCAATTGTCACATCCTTTGGTCATTGCAGGTCCATGTAGTGCGGAGACTGAAGATCAAGTCTTAAAAATCGCTCACGAATTAAAAGATACCGATGTCAATTACTACCGCGCGGGGATATGGAAGCCCAGAACGCGTCCAGGGAATTTTGAAGGTGTAGGTGCCATCGGATTGAACTGGCTCAAGAAGGTTAAAGAAGAAACCGGTCTTAAAACAGCTACTGAGGTGGCCAATAAAGCTCATGTTGATTTAGCTTTAGAAAATGATGTTGATCTGTTGTGGATTGGTGCTAGAACCACAGTGAGTCCATTCAATGTTCAAGAATTGGCAGACGCCCTTGAAGGAACGGATAAAATTGTACTGATAAAAAATCCAGTAAATCCAGACTTGTCTTTATGGTTAGGAGCTGTAGAGCGTTTTTATAATGCTGGAATCACTAAACTCGGTGTAATCCATAGAGGATTTTCAAGCTATAAAAAAACCAAATACAGAAACATTCCTGAATGGCAAATGGCTATTGAATTACAAAGTAAATTTCCTGATTTACCGATCATCAATGACCCAAGTCATATCGGAGGTAAACGCGATTTGATTTTTGATATTTCTCAGACGGCTTTAGATTTAAATTTTGACGGATTGATGATTGAAACGCACTGTGATCCTGATAATGCTTGGTCTGATGCAGCTCAACAAGTGACGCCAGATCGCTTGGTTGAAATTATGAATGATTTGCGCATTCGCAAGGTCGATGATGATGAATCAAAATACGCTTCTCAATTGGATGCCTTAAGGTCAAATATAGATGTACTCGATCAAGCTTTGCTTGAAACGCTTTCTGAACGAATGGGTGTTGCTCAACAAATTGGTCAGCTTAAAAAGGAGCGCAATGTAGCCGTATTACAATCCAATCGATGGAATGAGATTTTGGGTAAAATGATTTTAGAAGGCGAGCAAAAAGGATTAAGCGAAGAATTTGTTTTGAAAATGTTCAAGGCAATCCATCAAGAGTCGATCAATCACCAAGAAAGAATCCTGAACAAATCTTAAGGAATTACCAAACGATAGCGTGCGCGGTCAAGTATACAAATCTACAGGAAGTTGGTATCAGATTAAAGCTGAGAATGGCGAATTCTATTCGTGCAGAATTAAAGGAAAATTCAGAATGGATGGAATCAAGTCAACCAATCCTGTTGCTGTAGGAGACTGGGTGCAATTTGAATTAGAAGCTCAGACTGATGATGTTTCTGGAGTAATTCACGACATTGAAAAGCGCAAAAATCTCATCGTTCGAAAATCCGTAAACCTCTCGAAACAGCAGCACATTATAGCCGCTAATATCGATACGGTTTTTTTGTTGATCACCTTGAATAATCCGGTGACATCAACGGTGTTTATTGATCGTTTTTTGGTCTCTACAGAAGCCTTTGACGTCAATACAGTTCTTGTTTTCAATAAAATTGACACCTATGATGCACAAGAATTGGTAGCACTCGAAGAACTGATTGCGGTTTATGAGAAAATAGGGTATACCTGTTTGAAACTTTCTGCCAAAGCGCTTTCAAGCTGTCAAGAATTGATCGCACTTATGAAGAACAAGACCACTTCTTTTGCAGGGCATTCTGGTGTAGGAAAGTCAACCCTAGTCAATACTATAGAACCAGGACTTAGGCTCAAGACTTCTGAAATATCAACGCAACACTTGCAGGGACAGCATACCACTACCTTTGCACAGATGCACGATTTATCTTTTGGAGGGAGTATAGTCGACACTCCTGGTATCAGGGGATTTGGTTTAGTCGATATTGAAAAAGAAGAAATTTCATCTTTCTTTCCAGAGTTTTTTGAATTGAAAGCAGACTGCAAATTCAATAATTGTCTTCATGTAGACGAGCCTAAGTGCGCCGTCTTAGAAGCCTATGCATCCGGAGAGATAGCGATGAGTCGCTACAAGAGTTATTTGCAAATACTCGAGGATGATGAGGCCTTAAATTACAGGTAATGAGAGTAGTAATTCAAAGGGTGAAAAACGCTTCAGTGCGTGTAGAAGAACAAGTGGTTGGAGCTATTGATCACGGATTGTTGCTTTTGCTTGGAATTACTCAAGAAGACAGTACTGAGGATATCGAATGGCTCTGTAGAAAAATTGTGCAAATGCGCATATTCGGAGATGAAAATGATTTGATGAATAAATCGCTTTTAGACATCGATGGAGAGGTCTTAGTAATTAGTCAATTCACCTTACACGCTTCTACTAAAAAAGGAAATCGTCCTTCTTTTATCGCAGCGGCAAGACCTGAACAGGCTATTCCGCTCTACGAGCAATTTATAAGTGTTATACAAGATTATGTCCCTAAAAAGGTGCAAACAGGTATTTTTGGAGCAGATATGAAAGTAAACTTGCTCAATGACGGTCCAGTGACCATTACAATGGATTCAAAAAACAGAGAATAAGAATGAATATAGAAGATGCACAAAAACAAGTAGATGAGTGGATTCAATCCCACGGCGTTCGTTACTTTGACGAGTTGACCAATATGGCACAACTCACCGAAGAAGTAGGGGAGGTGGCTCGAATTATTGCCAGACGATACGGTGAGCAGAGTGAAAAAGAATCCGATAAAGAAAAAGATTTAGGAGAAGAACTTGCTGACGTCTTGTTTGTAGTACTCTGTTTAGCGAATCAAACCGGTGTAAACCTCAAAGAGGCCTTTGATAAAAAATTAGATGTAAAGGCCAAGCGAGATCATAAGCGGCATCACAACAATCCCAAATTAAATGATTAATGCAAGCATTGAGAATATATAAAGACCAATATCAAAACCTTACTGATTCGGTGCGCCTTACAGGCAGTAAAAGCGAATCTAATCGCTTATTGATTTTACAAGCACTTTTTGATCAGTTTTCAATTGATAATCTATCTAATGCTGACGATGTTCAGGTCATGAAAAAAGGTTTACAGACCAAATCTGGAACGGTAGATATTCATCACGCCGGAACAGCAATGCGATTTTTAACGGCGTATTTTGCCACTCAAGAAGGTTCAAAAGTGGAGTTGACAGGGTCTTCAAGAATGAAAGAAAGACCTATTGAAATATTGGTCAATGCCTTGAGATACTTAGGGGCTAAGATTGAATACCTCGAGAACGAAGGTTTTCCTCCGCTTCACATTCAAGGCAGTCAGTTGTCTCAGCACAAGGTTTCCCTGCCCGCTGATATCAGTAGCCAGTATATCTCTGCCTTAATGCTTATTGCTCCTTCATTGCCGAAAGGATTAGAAATTGATTTAATCGGAAAGGTGACTTCTGTTCCCTACATTCAAATGACCCAAGGTTTACTGCAATCTTTGGGCGCTGAAGTTTCGTTTTCAAACAATCGCATTCGCGTTGAGCCCTTGGATGTTGATGATTTAAGCTTAGAACAAATAGCCGTAGAAAGCGACTGGAGTGCAGCGAGTTATTACTATTCCATTGTTGCGCTGAGTCCATTAGGTTCTTCAATAGAATTGTCTGTGCTTAAAGAGTCTTCACTGCAAGGTGATCGCGTTTTGGCCACGATTTATGAAAGCTTTGGAGTTCGCACTGAATTTTTAAAAGACAAGGTTCGCTTAGAGAAAATCAATACAGTAGATGCCTCAAACCCCTTAACCTTGGATTTAGCTAATGCCCCAGATATCGCTCAAACCATTGCTGTTACTGCTTTAGGGCTTGGGATGTGCTGTGATTTATGCGGTCTACACACCTTGCCGATCAAAGAAACTGACCGTTTGAATGCGATGAAAATTGAATTGGAAAAATGCGGTGCTAAAGTTCGTATTACGGCTGATAGTTTACATTTAGAGCAGGCTGTAATCAGTTGTAGGGAGGCAGAAATTGACACCTATCAAGACCATAGAATGGCTATGGCTTTTGCACCTTTAGCCCTGCGAATACCACTTCGAATAAACCAGGCAGATGTGGTTTCAAAGAGTTATCCCGACTTCTGGAAAGACTTGAAGCGAATAGGCTTTGAGATTTCTACCTAAACTAATCTGTCGAATCTCTTGACAAGCCCCCTTTCAATATTGTATCTTTGCGCCCCTAATACGTCATTATGAAACTATCCAATTTTGATTTTGAACTTCCAAAGGAGTTATTGGCTGAATATCCTGCTGAAAATAGAGATGAATCACGTTTAATGGTGATTCACCGTGAATCTGGTAAAATAGAGCACAAGATGTTTAAAGATCTTCTTGATTATTTCGATGAAGGCGATGTGATGGTGCTCAACAATACCAAGGTTTTTCCTGCTCGTCTCTATGGAAATAAAGAAAAAACCGGAGCGAGAATCGAAGTGTTTTTATTGAGAGAGCTCAATCAGGAGCAGCGCTTATGGGATGTTTTGGTTGATCCAGCACGTAAAATAAGAATTGGAAATAAATTGTATTTCGGTGACGACGATAGTCTTGTGGCTGAAGTTATTGACAATACAACTTCAAGAGGTAGAACACTTCGTTTTTTGTTTGATGGATCTTACACAGATTTTCGTAGAAAACTAAGAGAGTTAGGAGAAACTCCACTGCCCAAATACATCAAGAGAGATGTAGAGCCAGAAGATGAAGAGCGTTATCAAACGATATATGCCAAATACGATGGGGCTGTGGCTGCACCTACAGCTGGGCTTCACTTTTCAAAACACCTGCTCAAGCGCTTAGAAATCAAAGGAGTTGACTTTGCAGAAGTTACACTTCACGTAGGCTTAGGGACTTTTAATCCGGTTGAGGTTGAAGATTTATCCAAGCACAAAATGGATAGTGAAGAACTGATTATCGATGAGCGTGCAACCGATGTGGTCAACAACGCCAAAAATAACAAGAGAAGAGTTTGTGCCGTGGGTACAACCGTGATGCGCTCACTAGAGAGTTCAGTCTCATCGAACTACAATTTGAATCCTTACGAAGGGTGGACCAATAAGTTTATCTTTCCTCCTTATGATTTCAGTATTGCAAATTGCATGGTGACCAACTTTCATTTACCAAAATCTACCTTACTGATGATGGTATCTGCCTTTATGGGGCATGAGTTGATGGAAAAGGCCTATAAGCAAGCAGTATTAGAAGGATATAGATTCTATTCGTACGGAGACGCTATGTTGATTTTATAAAAAGGGGATGTCTGATACGAATTCAAAAATAGACATCAGAACCTTTTCTAAATCAGAGCTTCAAACGTATTTCAAGTCAAAAAATCATCCGAGTTACAGAGCCGATCAAGTGTATCAATGGCTTTGGAATAAAGGTGTGTCGTCTTTTGAAGAGATGACCAACCTCTCACTGGAGTTAAGAGCCTTTCTTCAAGCGCATTTTGAAATACGCAATGTCACTAATCTTCACGCGCAAAAGAGCGACGATGGTACGCTTAAAAATGCGGTCAAGCTTCATGACGAATTAGTGGTTGAGTCTGTTCTTATTCCAACAGAAAAGAGAACGACAGCCTGTGTTTCTAGTCAGGTAGGTTGTAGTCTAGATTGTAAATTCTGCGCAACCGCCCAGCTTAAAAGAATGCGTAATCTGAATGCAGATGAAATCTTTGATCAAGTCAAATTGATTGATCGCCAATCGAGAACAATATACAACCGACCGCTGAGCAATATTGTTTTTATGGGAATGGGAGAGCCTCTTATGAATTACAACAATGTCTTAAAGGCCATAGAGATTATCACCTCTAAAGAAGGTCTGCACATGTCTCCTAAGCGCATTACATTATCTACCTCGGGAATCCCTAAACTCATCAAGAAGCTAGCCGATGATAACGCCAAAATTAATTTGGCGCTGAGCTTACATTCGGCCAGGCAAGAGGTACGAGAGCAAATCATGCCGTTTGCTAAAAAATTCCCTATTGAAGATTTAATCGATGCTTTGCAGTACTGGTACTCCCAAACCAAGAGCAGAGTTACTTTAGAATATTTGGTTTGGAAGGGTGTTAATGATACACAAGCCGACATTAAAGCACTCCTTAATTTTTGTAAAAAAACCGTGTGTAAGGTGAATATCATTGAATACAATTCGATTGACGATGATAAGTTTCAACAGGCAGACAATGCCACTATCGAGGCGTATGTGCGTTCTTTAGAGGCACAAAAAGTTACGGTCACTGTAAGGCGGTCAAGAGGAAAGGATATCGATGCGGCCTGTGGGCAACTCGCCAATAAATCAGTAAATTTATAAACAATTAAGTATCCCCACGATTGAGTGAAGTAGCCAAAATTAGAGCTGAGATTGAAACCGAAATGGATCTCTTTGAAGATAAATTCAAAGAAGCCATGTCTTCACAAGTGAGTTTGCTCAACAGAATAACTTTCTACATCGCCACCCGAAAAGGAAAGCAAATGCGACCGATGTTTGTTTTTTTGGTCGCCAAATTACTAGCCGAAAACAACCAGGTCAATGAGCGCACCTACAGAGGTGCCTCGATTATAGAACTTATTCACACCGCTTCTTTGGTTCATGACGATATTGTTGATGATTCTTCAAAGCGTCGAGGATTTTTTTCAATCAACGCCCTTTGGAAAAATAAAATCGCGGTATTGGTTGGAGATTACTTTTTCTCAAAAGGCTTATTACTCTCCTTAGATCACGACGATTTCGACCTTTTAAAGATTGTCTCGGTCGCCGTTCGAGAAATGAGTCAAGGTGAGCTGCTGCAATTAGAAAAGGCCCGAAACTTAAATTTAGATGAAGAGGTGTATTACGACATCATTCGTCAAAAGACTGCCACGCTTATAGCAGCCTGTTGCGCCATGGGGGCCGCCTCTATAAAACCAGGCTCTAAAGAAGTTGAGGTCTTTAGGAAATTTGGCGAATACGCTGGAATGGCCTTTCAAATCAAAGACGATTTATTCGACTATTCAGAAGATCGTGTAGGCAAACCTACTGGGATTGACATCCGAGAGCGAAAGATGACCTTACCTTTCTTACACGTGCTTGAAAAGGCCAGCGCTTCACAAAAAAAGTGGCTTATTGACGGTATAAAAAAGCACAATAAAAACAAAAAGCGGGTCAAAGAAATTATTGCTTTTGTCATTGAACAAGGAGGATTGGACTACGCCCAAATTCAAATGAATCAATTTAGAGATAAGGCCTTAGAGATCTTAAAAGCCTATCCAGAGACTGTTTATAGTATTGCGCTCAGCAACTTGGTCAACTATGTGGTTGATCGAAAAATCTAAAGTCGATTAATCGCATTTAAGTCTTCGCTGTAGTAATGTTTTTTGCAATGTTCGCATTGCCCGTATTCGTGCGTTTTGATCTTAAAAATCGGAATCCAAAAGAGATGAAAATATTCAGATTGACTGTACTGAAGAATCTGTCCTTTAATATTGCAATGGGAGCAAGTCAAGTCGTGTCTCTGGGTTGACTTTTGATCTAAGGTCCGTGTGCCGAAAAATAAAAATATCATCTTTTAAAATGTTCCACTAAATTAGCAAATCATCTTATAGACCAAGTTTTGATTTCTAAAGAAAGTATTGATAAAGTTTACGAGGCGATTAGAGTTGAAGAAGTTATTCAAGATTACGTTCAATTGAAAAAATCTGGAGCAAACTTCAAAGGCTTAAGTCCATTCACCGAAGAGCGCACTCCGAGCTTTATGGTTTCCCCTGTCAAGCAAATCTGGAAGGATTTCTCTAGCGGTAAAGGTGGAAACGCCATCGCCTTTTTAATGGAAATCGAGCACTATACCTACCCTGAGGCTATTCGGCATTTAGCAAATAAATACGGAATTGAAATCGAAGAAACCGCCCAAACCGATGAGCAGAAAATGGCTGCTGATCAAATGGAGAGTTTGTACCTCGTTTCGGAATTTGCAAAAAACTATTTCGAAGAATCCATGTGGAATTCTGAAAATGGTAAGGCTATTGGTCTGAGTTACTTCAAAGAACGCGGTTTTAAAGAACACACCATTAAGAAATTTCAGTTGGGTTACTGTTCTAATCAGTGGGATGCGATGACCAAAGCGGCTCTTAAAAAAGGATATGAATTAGAGTACTTAGAGCAATCGGGTTTGAGCATTGTCAAAGATCAAGACAACCAAAAGAAATCCTTTGATCGCTTTAAGGGAAGGGTGATGTTTCCCATTCATTCAAACAGTGGCAGGGTATTAGGCTTTGGTGGTAGAACCTTAGAGAGCGACAAGAAAATCGCCAAATATGTCAATTCACCGGAAAGCTTAATTTACAATAAGAGTAAAGTGCTTTACGGAATATACTTTGCGAAATCTGCAATTGCTAAAAATGACAACTGTATTATCGTCGAGGGCTATACCGATGTGATTCAAATGCATCAAAGAGGAATTGAGAATGTTGTGGCTTCAAGCGGAACCGCCCTCACAGAACAACAAATTCGAATTATTCAGCGACTGACCTCAAACATTACCGTATTATTCGATTCGGATGCTGCGGGAATTAGAGCTGCAATAAGAGGTATTGATTTGATTTTGGCTCAGGGAATGAACGTCAAGGTCTGTATCGTTCCTGAAGGAGAGGATCCAGATAGTTTCGCGAAGAACAATTCAAAAGAAGATATACTGGCTTATTTAGAGGCGCATCAAAAAGATTTTATTTCTTTTAAAAGTGAATTGTTGCTCGACGAGGTCAAAAATGATCCCATCAAAAAATCCAATACTGTTCGAGCCGTTTTAGAAAGTATTGCTGTCATTCCGGATAGTATTAAAAAGGAATTGTACATCAAGCAAACGGCTGCACAATTTGAATTGAATGAAGCGACGCTATTTAGCTCACTTGCGCAAATTGAAAAAAAGAGCAGTCAAAATCAACAAAAACAGACCAGAAGCAGCAGTCAAAATCTTGAAGTCGTTTCTACTCAGCCTAAGAAGCATACCGATAAACAATGGGTTTTAGAGAAAAACCTCATTCAAATTTTATTGCTCTACGGAGATCGCACAGAATTGTTTGTCGATGAAGTTTTTGTAGAGGATAAAGATTCTGGAGAATTGATTTTGACTAAAAAACCGCAGCAGTATAAGGTTATTGACAAGATTTATGTCGAATTGCAGCAAGACGAAATGAGCCTAGCACACAAAGAGTTTCAAGAACTCTACGGCCAACTGATCAATTTCTATTCCGCAGAAAATCAATTTGACAGTGCGACCTTTATTCAATACTTGAATTCGAACCAACGTGTTGATTTAATCGACATTGCTTCTGGAGCAATTTTAGATACAGATAAACATCAAATTCACAATTGGGAAAAGCGAATGATTTTTGTGAAAGAAAGAGAAACAGAAATCGTACAGTGGTTACAAGAAACTGTTTTGAGTTTAAGATGTGTTTGGGTTCAAAAACACATAGAGAATATTCAAAAACAAACCAAAGACCAAAGCGATCCTAAGCTGCTCGAGGAGGTAATCAATTATATCTCCTTGAATAAATTGTTAAATGAAAAATTAAACAGGGTTTTGTACTACTGATTTAGTAGAGCTCGAGTGCTTCAGCCTGTTTCAATAAATCAACCATATTCGACACGTTCAATTTACGCATCAATCTAGCCTTATAGGTACTTACTGTTTTCTCGTTGAGATTGAGTCCTTCGGCTACTTCTTTGTTTCGCTTTCCACTAGCCAACATCTTTAGCACTTCAACTTCTCTGGTAGAGAGTTTTCTGAAATACTTTCTGCTGTTTTCAGTATTGCTTTCTAAGGCTAATTTCTGAGCGAGTTCGTTTGTGATGAACATGCCTCCAGCACTTATTTTAAGTACAGCGTGTTCTACGATTTCAAGATCTCCAGTTTTACAAATGTAACCTGATGCTCCTGCTCTAATCATAGAAAGGGCGTATACATCTTCAGATTGTGAACTGAAAATCAGCGATTTTACATGGGGAAATTCTGACTTTAATCTTCTTAAAGAACTGATTCCGTGACTGTCCGGAAGATCGAGCTCCATGATGACAATCTCTACCATTTTTTTATTGATGGTTTCGAATAATTCTTCTGTATTGGAAACGGTTCCTACAATATTAATACTCGATGAAGTGCTTAAAAGCTCTTTAAGTCCGAGCTGTATAATAGGATGTGGGTCGGCTATTACTACGTTTATCACAATATTCTTTTTAGGTTCTAAGAATAAATGTGGTACTTATATTACATAAAATGGAGAAGATTCGGTAGAATGTATAAAAAAAGGATGTATTGCAAATTGAACCAGATTATTTGAATTCCTCAGGAATTTCGCAAACAGGAATAGGAAGCATCTTGTGTTTATTCGCATTGTGAAATCGCGTATAGATTTCAAAAACTTCTCGTTCTCTTCCTTCAAAATCAGAGATAACTTTGTTTTCCTTGTGCATTTGCATAGCCCATTCTAACTCCGGATAAGATGCGCCAATCTGATCTTCGTCTGTGCGATGATCACCCCAAAGACCGTCAGTAGGTGGAGCTTCTAAAATACTTTTTTGTACGCCTAAAGATGCGGCCAATTCATAAACTTCTGTTTTAAGTAGGTCGGCAATTGGGCTTAAATCTACTCCGCCGTCACCGTATTTGGTGTAAAAACCGACTCCAAAATCCTCTACCTTATTTCCGGTACCTGCGACAAGATAATTGTTCAAACCAGCAAAATAATACAGGGTGGACATTCTGAAACGCGCACGCGTATTGGCCAGTGCTAAGTTTTGACGATCCTTGTCTGAAGCCTCTGGTATCAGATCGATAAATTCATCGTACAAATCGGTGAGTTGAATTTCAATTCTCGAGACATTTGGAAACTTACTTTGAAGCCAATCAATGTGCTCGCTGGCGCGACTGACTTGATTTTCTCCTTGGTGTATAGGCATTTCAAGACAAAGTACAGGTGCTTTGGTGTGGGCGCAAAGTGTTGAGGTCAATGCTGAGTCAATACCGCCAGATACTCCAACTACAAAGCCTTTGGCTTTTGCATTGCTTAAATAATCTTGTAGCCAGTTTTGAATATGTTCGAAGACCGCTGTTGTTTTCATAGCATTTGAAATACCTTTGTAAAATTAAAGGAGACATGCCTCAATTAAAAGTAAACACCAATAAAATGAAGTACTTAGGCTTAAGTTTTGTGGTTTTCGCAATCCTGATAACCCAAAGTTGTCAAGAAAATAATAATAACGCGATGAATCCTAAGGATTTATCAAATCTTAAACTCGTTCGCTTTGATTCATTATTTGCACAAACTACCGCAGATGAGTTAAACGACATAAAACAAGATTTTCCTTTTATGTTTCCAGCTGAAGTAGAAGATGAGGTTTGGCTAGATAAGATTGAAAATGACGCTCTCCAAAAGGAACTTGAGCAAGAAGTAGCTAAAATTTACGATGGCGACATGACCTATAAATACGAGTTGGCTGAGGTATTTAACAATTTCGAAAAGTACTTTAAAACACACGCTCCTAAAGTATTAACCCTCGTTTCAAAGGTCGATTACAAAAACAGAGTTCTCTATGCCGACAGCTTGCTTTTTATAGGTCTGGATTCTTATCTGGGTAAAGACCACTATTTCTATGAAGGGATACCCGTTTATCAAAGAGAACTTTTGGACCGAAGATATCTCGCTTCTGATGTCAGTGCTGTTTTAGTAAAATCTCAGTTGCCTTTCACGAGTAACAGGCAGTTCTTATACAAAATGATACAATACGGAAAAGAGGCTTATATCAAGTCTTTATTGAACCCTGGCGCATCTAATGCGGTACACCTGGGATATGCTGAAGAAGCATACCAATGGTCTCAGGCCAATGAAAGACAAGTTTGGAGTTATTTTTTAGAAAATGACTTTATATACAGTACAGATAAAGAATTGGAAAAGCGATTTTTAGATTTAGGTCCATTTTCTAAGTTTGGCCTTCAAATAGATCTGGAATCCCCTTCGAGAATCGGTAGATTCATCGGTTACCAAATTGTGGAGCAGTACATGGATAAGTACAAAAACACCAATATAAATGAGCTCATCGCCCTCGATGCGATAACACTTCTCAAACAATCAAATTACAAACCCAAAAGATAAAAGCATGGCAGTACAACACAAATCAAAAATTTCAGTAGAAGTAGGTTTAGATGAGAACAAAGTTCCAGAAGCGCTGAATTGGTCTGCCGAAGATGGGGGAGTAACCGATCAGTCTGCTAAGGCAATGATGTTATCTGTTTGGGATCACAATGCTCAAGAATCTTTGAGAATTGATTTATGGACAAAGGATATGCCAGTAGATCAAATGAAAGTATTTTTTCATCAAACCTTGGTCAGTATGAGTGACACCTACTACAGGGCCACACAGGATGAAAAAATGACTGAAACATTGAAAGATTTTTGCGCCTATTTCGCAGAAAAACTAAACTTAAACCAATAGGATTTCTATTGAGACTTGAATACCTCTTGGTTCAATCGTCCGATTTCATTTAAGAGCTCTTCTTTTCCTAAGTACTTGGTAGAAGAGGTAATAAAAGATTTTGGGCATTCCAGCCAACCGTGCTCTTCAAGTTCTTTGTTGTACTGATCTACCGCAGCCTGAATTTGATCGCTTTTCAATTTGTCTGACTTTGTAAATACAATATAAAAGGCAATACCTAATTCATTCAGCCAGGCCATAAATTCTAAATCGATCTTTTGCGCACTATGTCTTATATCTATGAGCACAAAGGCGCATATGAGTTGGGTTCTCTTCGTAAAATAGGCTTTGATCAGTTTGGCAAATTCCCTGCGATTTGATTTGGATACCTTAGCGTAACCATAGCCCGGAAGATCTACTAAAAACCAATTCTCGTTGATTAAAAAGTGATTGATCAGCTGGGTCTTACCGGGTCTACCTGAAGTCTTTGCAAGATTTTTTTGATTGGCAATCATATTGATCAAAGAGGACTTACCTACATTTGATCTTCCTATAAAAGCGTATTCAGGCAATGCGTTTTTAGGGCATTGGTCGACCTGACTATTGCTCATCACAAATTTTGCAGAATTGATTTTCACGGGAATTCTTAGATGTTTCTAGAGTTCAGCCAGTCAAAGAGAATTTCATTGAATAACTGAGGATGCTCCATCATAGGTGCATGTCCACATTTTTCTACCCAAAACAAGTCAGAGTTCGGAAGAAGTTCATTGAATTCGTCGGCTACCTTAGGGGGAGTGACAATATCATTCTTACCCCAAATAATACAGGTAGGTGTTTTAATATTTGGCAGGTCTTTTGCCATATTGTGGCGGATTGCACTCTTGGCAATGGCCAAGGTCTTAACCAATTTCATTCTATCATTCACCGTAGCGAAGACTTCATCAACGATTTCTTTAGTGGCTACCTTAGGATCGTAAAAAACTTCCTCAGCTTTTGCCTTGATAAAGTTATAGTCTCCTCTTTTGGGATAGCCATCACCCATACTGTTTTCATAAAGCCCAGAGCTGCCAGTAATCACAAGCGCTTTTACAGGATCTGGATTGAGTTTGGTGTGTAGAAGACCAATATGTCCTCCAAGGGAATTACCCAATAAAATAACAGAATCAAATTTCTTGAATTCTAAAAATGATTTGAGATAAAGTGCAAACTCTTTTACCGTTGTTTTGGTAAGTGGCATATCATAGATGGGTAGTTCTGGAATGACTACCTTATAATTTTGGCTCGGAAAAAAATCCACTACAGCTTCAAAATTGCTCAATCCTCCCATCAATCCGTGAAGCACAACAATTGGCGTTCCGTCGCCAACTTCTAAGTACTGAAACTGCCCTTCTTTCTTGATTAGCCCTTCTGTGGTCATAGTCTTCATTTGAGGAATTTCAAATATAGGTAATTCGTTCTAATTAATTTTTTTAATCAAAATTCAAAAAAACATCAAATTGTGGATAAAAGTGTAAAAAAGTGTAAAAATGTGTACATAAATGAATTATATTTGGATAGATAGAACGATACTGAATAAATGCTTCACATTATTGGACAATACGACTGTAAGGCTGATGCCAAAGGAAGAGTGACACTGCCTGTTTCACTCAAGTCCCAGCTATTGCCCATCCTTGAAAAAGGATTTGTGATCAAGCGATCTGTTTTTCAAAATTGTTTAGAACTCTATCCTAAGGAAGCCTATGACGAGTTGATGGAAAAGATTTTGAAGAAAAATAGGTTTTCAAGATCCTATGACACCTTTTTAAGAAACTTTCTCGCCGGCACCCAACCTTTACAAATTGAAGAACACGGCCGAATGCAAATCCCAAAATCTCTAGTGGCTTTTGCAGGCCTTAAAAAAGAAGTTGTTCTAAGTGCCGTTATCGATCGCATTGAAATTTGGGATAAAGAGATGTATGAAGAGGTCCTAGAACAAGGTCAAAACAACTACGCCGACTTGGCAGAAGATATTTTCTCAGATGACGATTAACACTTACCACATACCTGTTATGCTTAAAGAATCCATTGAGGGTTTGGCTATTAAAGCTTCGGGTGTGTATGTGGATGCTACCTTTGGAGGTGGTGGTCATTCTCGAGAAATTTTAAAACACCTCAATGAGGAAGGACGCCTTTTTGTTTTTGATCAGGATATTGATGCTCAAAACAATGTCATAGACGATCCTCGATTGACGTTCATCGCATCCAATTTCGCCTTTGCAACTAATTTTTTAAAGCTCTACGGTGTAGATAAAGTAGATGGTGTATTGGCCGATCTTGGGGTTTCTTCTCATCAATTTGATTTTGGTGCTAGAGGTTTTTCAATTCGTTTTGACGCGCCTTTAGATATGCGAATGGATCAGACTTCAGAACTGACAGCGCATCGAGTAGTAAATTCATATTCGGCTGAATCACTTACGAAATTGCTCTATGCCTATGCAGAGCTCAGTAATGCACCTCAGTGGACAGAGGCTATTATTTCAAGACGTAAAAAAGCCGAAATCAATACGACCTTTGAACTTATTGATGCCGTGGCGCATCTGACACCTGAATCTAAGAAGAGCAAGTTACTTGCACAGCTTTTTCAAGGGATCCGTGTAGAGGTCAATCAAGAATTGGCATCCTTGGAATCCTTCTTGCTTCAATTGAACAACCTTATTGATACTAAAGGTCGTTTAGTGGTCATTTCATATCATTCTTTAGAAGACCGCTTGGTAAAAAGATTTATCAGATCTGGGCACATCGACGGTCAAATTCGCAAAGACTTTTACGGAAATCCAGACCTCTATTTTAAACGAATAGGAAGAATGCTCAGACCGACTTCTTCTGAATTAGAACAAAACAACCGTGCACGCAGTGCTAAAATGCGAATCGCAGAAAAAGTATAATGAAGGCAAAAATAATAGACATCCTAACCTTGAGAGTGTTCTTTGGTACGAATTCCAAAGCGACCATCCAAATCTTCGCTTTTTTAATTGCCATTGGCTTTATCGGAATCACCCTCTCTAATCAAAGTGATTTTAAGGCTTTTAAAATAAAGCAACTCAACGATGAAATTAATGTGTTGCAAAGTGATTATATCGATTTAAAACAACAGGTGCAAAAAAGCAGACTCTCTTCTCAGCTCGAAAATGAGCTTGAGCCTTTCGGATTGAAACCTATTGAAAAACCTATTGAAAAAATTGTGGTTGTAAACAGATGAAAGCCTCAGAAAGAAATATAAGTTTAAAACTCCTTGCATTCGTTGCGGTATTGCTTTGTTTTGGTCTTGCTATCGTTTTCAAATTGGTCAGTTACCAATTTGTAGAAACAGGGGAACTCGAAAGAACAGCGAGATTTACTCCAGTAAAAACACAGGATATCAAAGCGAGAAGGGGTCGTGTATTCACCCAAGACGGAGCTCTGCTTGCAGTCAGTGTATCGAATTACAATATGTCTTTTGATCCACAGGTAGCCAAAGAAGCACTTTTTAATCGTCACAAATACGCCTTAGCTGATTCATTATCACGGATTTCAAACGCTACCAAAGGGCAGTGGCTCGCTAAAATCGAGCGGGCTCGAAAAAATGGAGATCAGCACATTGCAATTGCTCAAAATGTATCGCATGCCGAATTTAAGCGTGTTCAAAACTTTCCACTCTTCAATTTAGAACGTCTGGTCGGAGGATTTATTTGGAAACGTGAAACGCATCGTGTATATCCGTTCGGTCAAATGGCACGCCGTCTTATTGGACGCTATGAAGTTCGCGAAAAAGAGGAGTATATGCTTGGTATGGAAGGTGCTTTTCATCACGATATTTTAGCAGGAAAAGACGGTTCTAAACGCGTACATAACCTAAAAACGAATATTACAAAAACGGTAGAGGTAATTACAAATGCTACTGATGGTCTTGATTTAATCAGCACAGTAAATAGCAATATTCAAGATGCTACACATCAGGCGCTCGTAGAAGCCTTAGAAAAACATCAAGCTGAGCGCGGAGTTGCCATCGTTATGGAAGTAAAAACAGGTGCAATTCGAGCGATGTCTAACCTCAATTTACAAGAAGATGGCAGTTATAAAGAAGACTTTAATTATGCCATTAATTCGAGATATGAACCCGGTTCTACTTTTAAGCTGATCAGCTTGCTCGCAGCACTAGAAGATAAGGTGGCTGACACTTCAAAGATTTTCCATGCACCATATGGAAAATACACCGTTTATGGTAAGCATGTCAAAGATTCAAAACTCGGCGGCTATGGACCTATTAGTTTGGCCAAAGCTTTCGCAGTTTCTTCAAATACTGCATTTGCAGAAATGATTCATCAAGGGTACAAAAGTCGACCTGAACAATTTGTAAATCGACTCTACAGTATGCAAATGAACCAAAAACTGGGAATTGACATTCAAGGAGAAACCCAACCTATCATTCGTTATCCTGGAGATGCAGGATGGTCTGGTTTATCCTTGCCATGGATGTCCTTTGGTTACGAGGTACAGCTAACACCATTGCAGATGCTTTCGTATTACAATGCGGTAGCTAATGACGGAGAATTAGTACGTCCCTTATTTGCTGAGGCGGTACAAAAAGCGGGACAGGTTGTTAAGCGATTTGATAAAGTAGTAATCCATCCATCCATAGCCTCAAAAAAATCAATCCAAATTGCGCAGCAATTATTGAGAGATGTGGTTGAAAAAACTTATGGAACAGCGAGTAAATTAAAAGAGAGTCAATTGACTTTTGCCGGTAAAACCGGAACCTCACAAATAAATTACAGTGTTGAGGATGAGTTAAATTACGTCTCTTCTTTCGCAGGATATTTTCCTGCAGAAAACCCTAAATATTCATGTATTGTAGTTATAGATAAACCTGACAAATCTCGGCAGATATATGGTGCAGATGTTGCTGGGCCGGTGTTTAAATCCATCGCCCAAAACGTATTGACAGAAACGCCATATATCTCTGAGATTTCTATAGCTCAAATAGAAGACGTACTAGGTCCGACAAATACTGACCAGCTCGAGTTGCCGAATTTTCTGGGAATGCAAAAGGATGATGTAAGAGCGATTTTAAAGAATTTAGATGTTGAATTTCAGATTAAAGGTGAGGGTATCGTTACCCAACAATCTGAAGAGGCAGGAACTCCTATTACTCAAATTGATAATCTTGAATTGATCTTATCATGAAAGAGTTAAAAGAGTTGCTTTATGGGGTCTCTATCGATGCTGTTCAAGGAAGCACTGCAATCCAGATCAATCAAGTTACTGCTGACTCACGAATTGTAGAAGAGCAAGATTTATTTGTGGCCATCAGTGGAGTGGCAATCGACGGTCATGAATTTATTGAAAAGGCAATAAAAAATGGAGCTAGGGCTGTTGTTTGCGAGCGTATTCCGAGCGACCTAGCAGAGAAGTCTAAGGTCACTTTTATTCGTGTAGATAATAGCAGAAAAGCCTATGGAATTATCGCTTCAAACTATTACGATAATCCTTCAGCCTCCTTTAAGTTAATTGCTGTAACTGGAACTAACGGAAAAACCAGCGTCAGTTCTATGCTATTTGCCCTTTTTCAAAAGTTGGGTTACAGCTGTGGATTGGTGTCAACCATTGATATAAGAGTGGGTAACGAGGTTTTAAAGACCAGTCACACCACTCCAGACGCCATGCAGTTACACAAGGTTTTTCATCAAATGAAGTCGAAAGGAGTTGCCTTTTGTTTTATGGAAGCGAGTTCACATGGAATTCATCAGTTTCGATTATCGGGAATCGATGTGGATGCCGCTGTCTTTACCAACTTGACTCAGGATCACCTCGATTATCACCAAACATTCGCTCAATATAGAGATGCCAAAAAAATGCTCTTTGATCAATTAAGTGCTAATGCTTTTGCACTTACGAATCTCGATGACAAAAATGGCTTGTTTATGTTGCAAAATTGCAAGGCGAATAAGCTTACCTATGGTTTAAAAAATCACGCTGACGTAAAAGCTAATATCCTTGAACAACAATTTTCAGGAACCTTATTGAGAATTGAAACCCAAGAGATTTGGATCAAGTTAGTTGGAGAATTTAACGTATACAATATTGCTGCAGTCTATGGTGTAGCTACAGCCTTAGGTGCTGATAAAGAAGAAGTGCTCAAAGAACTCAGTTTATTAGAACCAGTTAAAGGAAGATTTGAATTCATCAGTTCTAGCAATGGAATCAAAGCGGTAATTGATTATGCGCATACTCCAGACGCTATCGAAAATGTCTTAAATACAATCAACACATTAAAAGCCTCAGACAATCGTCTGATAACATTGATGGGTTGTGGAGGAAATAGAGATCAAAGTAAAAGACCTCTAATGGGAAAAATCGCAGCGACTTTAAGTGACGAGGTGTTTTTTACCTCGGATAATCCCAGAGATGAAGATCCAGAGCAAATAATAACACAAATTATCAGTGGAGTTCGCGCAGTGGATCGACACAAATATGATGTGGTCATTGACCGTAAAGAAGCCATACAAAAAGCAGTTAAAATCGCCCAGCCAGGAGATGTCATTTTAATTGCTGGAAAAGGTCATGAGACCTATCAAGAAATTAAAGGCGAGAAACAACATTTTGACGACTTAGAAATAACCAAAAACGAATTTGCAAAACTGAATTAAATGCTCTATTACTTATTTGACTTTTTAGAAAAACAATACCAGCTTACCGGAGCTTCAGTCTTTCAGTACTTGTCGTTTAGGGCATCTTTGGCCACGCTAATGAGTCTTTTTATCGCCATGGTCATGGGTAAAAGAATCATTGCCTTTATTCGAAAAAAACAGATTGGTGAAGAGATCCGTGATCTCGGTTTAGAAGGTCAGTCGGAGAAGGCAGGAACGCCGACCATGGGCGGCCTAATTATTATTTTGGCCCTACTCACTCCTGTTCTTTTGTTCGCCGATATCAGTAATGTATACATCCAATTACTCATCGTTTCAACAGTTTGGATGGGCGCCATCGGATTTATTGATGACTATATCAAGGTATTTCGCAAGGATAAAGAGGGCCTAAAATCAAGATTTAAACTTATCGGTCAAAGCACCTTAGGACTCATCGTAGGTGTCGTCTTGTACACGCATCCAGAAATTACGATTAAGCAAAAAGATGCTGCACAGACCAATATTGAGTTTTCTAAAGTTGAGGAGGTAAAAAGTTTACAGACCAACATACCGTTTTTTAAAGGCAATGAATTCGATTACTCGGATATCATCACAGCATTAAATGATAACTGGGCCGATTACGCTTGGCTCATTTTCATTCCCATTGTCATTTTTATAGTCACTGCGGTATCGAATGGTGCTAATCTTACCGATGGAATTGATGGTTTAGCAGCGGGTTCTTCAGCCATCATCGTATTGGTGTTGATGATATTCGCATGGGTTTCTGGAAATATTCTTTTCTCTGATTACCTGAACATCATGTATATCCCTAGGGTAGGTGAGCTTGTTATTTTCTGTGGTGCCTTCGTTGGTGCACTCATTGGTTTTATGTGGTATAATACCTATCCCGCTCAGGTCTTTATGGGAGATACGGGAAGCTTGACCATAGGTGGATTGATTGCGGTTATCGCCCTTATCGTCCGCAAGGAATTATTGATTCCTCTTTTGTGTGGAATCTTTTTCGCAGAGACCCTATCTGTGATGATTCAAGTGGTTTATTTCAAAAGAACCAAAAAGAAATACGGTGAAGGTAAGAGAGTCTTTTTAATGGCTCCACTTCATCATCATTATCAAAAAATTGGAATGCACGAAAGCAAAATTGTAAATCGGTTTTTAATCGTTGGGGTCATTCTAGCGGTTTTGACTATTGTAACATTAAAAGTGAGGTAATTCGATGGAATTAGGAAAGAAGAAAATAGTAGTATTAGGTGGAGGTGAGAGTGGTACAGGTGCGGCTTTGCTCGCTCAAAAATTAGATTTTGAAATCTTTGTTTCTGATTACTCAACCATCCCTTTAAAATACAGAACAATTCTAGAAGAGCAAGGAATTGAATTCGAGATGAACACGCATTCTGAGTCGCGTATTTTGGATGCTGACTTGGTCATAAAGAGCCCAGGGATTCCTGATGAAAGCTTTATCATCAAGCGCATAAAGCACCTCGGGATTGAAATCATCGATGAGGTAGAATTTGCTTTTTTACATTCAAAGGCGCCAGTGATTGCTGTCACAGGAAGCAACGGAAAGACAACCACATCCACTCTAATTCACCATATCCTTAAAAGCTCGGGAATCAAATCTGTACTCGTCGGTAATATTGGTCACAGCTATGCCCGTGCTGTTGCTGAGACAGCATTTGATTATGCGGTAGTTGAAGTCAGTAGTTTTCAATTGGATTATTGCAAATTCTTTAAACCTCAAATAGCGGTGTTGACCAATATCACTCCAGATCACTTGGACCGCTATCAATACAAATTTGAAAATTACAAGCAGTCAAAATTTCGAATTACGGCACAGCAAAACCAAGATGACGTTTTGATCTACAATGCAGAAGACGAACACATCAAAGATTTGATTACCTCAAAGACTTCAAAGGCGCAACTCCTGCCATTTGGAATGGGGAGTATTCCCGCTCTATCAGGAGCCTCATACGCCAATGCCGAGTTGCAATTTAAGTACAAGGAAAAAGAAATGCTTATCTCAGAAGAAGAGTTGCCTATAAAAGGAAATCACAATATTCAAAACACCATGGCAGCTGGTCTGGCCAGTATGGCTACCCACTTAAAAAGCCAAAAAATAAAACAGAGTATCACCACATTTACCGCGGTAGAACACCGTCTAGAAATGGTTAAGCGTATTGCAGGTGTAGCCTATATCAATGATTCAAAGGCGACAAATGTGAATTCAGCCTATTACGCACTTCAAACCGTACAAAAACCGGTGGTGTGGATTGCAGGTGGTGTAGATAAAGGCAATGATTACAAAGCCCTTTTACCACTTATTCGTGAAAAAGTAAAAGCCATCATATGCCTCGGAAAGGACAATGAAAAACTCTTTGACGCTTTTTCAAATGTAATCGATGTTATGGTGGCCTCAGAGAGCATGACTGAGGCTGTTGGAAAGGCCTATGAACTGTCTAGTGCAGGTGATACAGTATTGCTTTCTCCTGCATGTGCAAGTTTTGATTTGTTTAAAAATTACGAGGATCGAGGAGATCAATTTAAAACCCAAGTCAACCGATTAGCCCTATGAAAACAATGTCAAAACTGATTACTGGAGATAAGCGAATTTGGTTCGTTGTTTTTGTGCTGTTCATGTATTCCTTCTTTCTAGCCTATAGCGCAGGTACAGAACACACCCTTAGCGATAACGGAATTCAAATAAAAATGCTCATCATGAAAAACCTCCGCATTTTTTTAGGGGGAATTCTTGTGATGTATGCGGCTCATCTGATCAATATTAAAAAGCTCATGCGATTATCGTTTTTGCGATTTGCATTGCAGATTATGATTGTCCTTCTGGGATTAGTCTTGGTACAAGACAACGGTTATGCTGCAAAACGATGGTTGGTTTTATTTGGTTTTAGTTTTCAGCCTTCGACTTTGGCCATACCGATTATGATGTTTTACATCAGTACCTATTGCGCTAAATACTACGATAAACCCTTGGAGTTTTACGAGAGCATAAGGGCCTTGTGGTCTTAT
The DNA here is from genome assembly GCA_011525015.1 of Flavobacteriales bacterium. Taxonomy (GTDB): domain Bacteria; phylum Bacteroidota; class Bacteroidia; order Flavobacteriales; family Flavobacteriaceae; genus UBA3478. The sequence continues at coordinate 7,810 of WTJC01000023.1, read as the reverse complement.
ATTGTCATCATTACCGTTCTCATAGGATTGCAAAATTTATCCACAGCGATATTGTTTGTAATGCTGAGTTTTATTCTGTTGTTCATTGGAGGATATCCCTTTAAGCACTACATGCGTATTGTTTCGATTTTCGCTGTTTTAATGGGAGGATTTTTGTTTGTACTGATGACCGCTCCGGATATTTTACCTACCGATAGAGCGGTAACTTGGAAGAATCGAATTGAAACCTATTTAAATCCAGAATCAGCCTCAAAAGATGCCACGCATCAAATCAGTCTTTCCAAATTGGCTGTAGCTCGAGGTGGAATCCTTGGAAAAGGTCCAGGAAACAGTTTGGTGAAAAACAAAATTTCTCAAGGAACTTCTGATTTTGCTTACGCCATACTTGTAGAAGAGTTTGGAATTTTGTTGGGAGGAATCTTAATTCTATTCGCTTATCTCTATTTAGGTTATTTGATTTTCGTGAATTGTTTTCAAGCAAAAACCATCTATAAGCAACTCTTAATTGTGGGCTTAGGTATTCCTATCGTATTACAGGCCATACTCAATATGGGGGTGGCTACAGGTCTACTTCCGGTTACAGGGCAGCCCCTTCCTTTTATCTCTGATGGAGGAACAGGAACCTTAGTGAATTGCGTTTCAATCGGTTTGGTCATCGGAATGAGTCGAGACCGTATGAAAACAAAAAAGGCAAAGATCACCAAGCAAGAATTATCAAAAATTAAATTCGTGTGAAAACGCATAGATTCATCATATCTGGAGGTGGAACAGGAGGTCATATTTATCCTGCCATAGCCATTGCTGATGAGTTAAAAAATCGCTTTCCAAATGCAGAATTCCTTTTTGTAGGCGCCCAAGATCGAATGGAAATGCAACGTGTTCCAGAGGCTGGATATAGCATTAAAGGATTGTGGATAAGTGGCTTGCAACGCAAGTTGAGCTTTAAGAATCTCAGCTTTCCATTTAAGCTTGTGTTTTCGGTTTTGAAGTCTTATTTGATTCTTAAAAAATTTAAACCCACTATAGCCATTGGCACAGGTGGTTTTGCCAGTGGTCCCTTATTGTTGACCGCTTCAAAATTACAAATCCCTTACGTGCTTCAAGAGCAAAACGCTTTTCCGGGGATTACCAATAAATGGTTGGCTTCAAAGGCCAAAGCCATTTTTGTAGCCTACGATCATATGCAGCGATTCTTTGGAAACACTTCGGTGCAATTGACAGGAAATCCAGTGAGGAGCACTTTAATCAGTGCTGGGAGCTCTAAAGCTGAAGCCTGTCATTTCTTTGAGTTAGACCCAAACTATCCAATTGTTGCAATGCTCGGAGGCTCTTTAGGTGCTCAGCGCATGAATGAATGGCTGGAGACCTACAAGACTGAATTTGAAGCTCAAAATATTCAATTGATATGGCAGTGCGGATCGCGTTACATTCAGAAGTATAAGTCACAAACGTCAGCTACGGTAAAAGTTCTGGGTTTTATAAGCAGAATGGATTTGTTGTTTGCCTGTGCTGATGGATTCATTAGTAGAGCAGGAGCAGGAGCAATATCTGAATTGAGCATTATCGGAAAACCTACTTTATTTATTCCGTCTCCAAATGTTGCTGAAGATCACCAGACCAAAAACGCAGAAGCTGTGGTTCAACAAAATGCAGCGCTCATGCTGAAAGAGTCCGAATTTAATAAGGATTCTTCAGCCAAAATTGAATTGCTGATTACGCATGTCAAAGATGAAAAAAGTCAAATGGCCGCAAATCTCAAAAATATAGCTAAGCCAGAAGCCACAAAAAATATTGTTGATCAGATAATCGATTTGATTTGAGTAGTTCTTTAGACATATCGACTGTTTTCTTTATAGGTATCGGGGGTAGTGGGATGTCTTCGCTTGCTAGATATTGCCTGAAAAACAATGTGCTTATTAGTGGATATGATAAAACGAGAAATGAAGAATGTATTGACCTCGAAGCTCAAGGCGTAAAGATTTACTACGATTTGAATTGTGTCTCAGAAATTGAGCAATTAAATGTAAGCACCTATGTGGTCTACTCGGCTGCCATAGGAAACGAACATCCGCTGCTTAAAAAAGCAACAGAAAAGGGGTTAAATACCGCTAAACGAGCTGTCTTTTTGGCTCAACTCGTGAATAACACCAAGTGTTTTGCCATTGCGGGAACACATGGAAAAACAACAACTACGGCGCTTCTCAGTCATATTTTTGCTGCGAACAATCTTTCTTTTACGGCATTTATAGGAGGGTACAGCCATGATTTAAAAAGTAATTTTTATCAGGCTGGAAATGACTATACCATTGTAGAAGCAGATGAGTACGACAAGTCATTTTTACATTTGAAGCCATATGCTGCAGCGATTACCTCAGTAGACGCAGATCATTTGGATTGTTATTCTGACCACGAAGATCTAATTGCCCATTACAAAAAATTTTATGAGGCTGTAGAAACCTATAAGATTGTTTGTGATGATGTGCCTTTTGGAGCATTGCGTTATGGATGGAGCGCGGATGCTGATTTTCATATTGGCGATATAAGTATTACTCCAGAAGAATTTTCATTTGAGTTGCTGGTAAATCAAAACCAGTCTTTAAAAGTTGAATTTAGCAAACCAGGCCGTCACAATATTGAAAATACGGTGGCGGCAATTGCCCTTGCTCATCAAGTTTTACCTTTTGAAAAAATTATACCACATATCAAATCTTTTCAAGGCGTTCGCAGAAGGTTTGATATGATTATTCAATCTGAGCCATTGATTTTTATCGATGATTACGGTCATCATCCTACCGCAATTGAGGCTGTGCATCAGACCCTTTGCGCCTTTTATCCCAATCGCAAAAAGACGCTATTATTTCAGCCGCATTTGTATTCGAGAACCGCGGATTTTATAAACGAATTCAGCCAGGCTTTATCGCTTTTTGATGCGGTATACCTACTTCCTATTTACGCAGCTCGAGAAGAGCCTTTAGATGGTGTCAGTTCAGATTTATTAGTTAAAAAATTAAATAAACCCAGCAGGGTAATTTCCAAAACAGAAGTTTTGGATGTGCTCCCAACACAAGAGTTAGAATTGTTGATCACTATGGGAGCTGGAGATATTTCAGAATTAGTTGAACCCTTAAAAGAAAAATTATGTCAAACCGTATTGGTGTAACAATTAAAGGAGCATTGCTTTTAGGAGTGGTGTTTTTTGTGTTTGGTTTTGCTCAAATCAGGCACGACCAGCGCTCCTACAAAACAGAAGTTATTTTAGTCGATTCTGTCAGCACCCTAAGTAAAGATATCGTTGATAAATTGTTAATACAAAAACTAGATCATTCGAAAAATGACAATAAACTTAAGGTAGATTTGAGATTGTTAGAAGAGGTGTTGTTAACACATACACTCATCTCAAATGCCCAAGTTTATAAAACAATTGACGGTAAGCTGGTTACGGAGGTAAAGCAAAGATTCCCTGTGGCTCTAGTGCAATCTGACGAAGAGTTTTATTTGGACGAATCGGGCGTAAGAATTGAAAAAAATGATTTTAAAAGTATAGCGGTGAAAGCTGATCTGAATAACTTACCTGTCATTGTTGGTAAATTCGGCGCGGACAATTATGTCGAATTGATGGATTTGTTAAAGTCCATTCAAGACGATGGGTTTTTTGCTTCTAAAATCAAACTTTTGAAAAAACGAGAAGATGGATTTTACGAGCTCGAGCTCCGCAATTCTAATCTAATTATAGAACTAGGTAATAATTCGAATATCAACCAAAAACTCAACAATTTCAAAGCTTTTTTTGCCAAAGCCAAACGCGATGCCATCTTAGATGATTTCAGTCGCATCAATTTAGCCTTTGACAATCAAGTGGTTTGTACTAAAAGAATTTAAGTAGTATGGAAAAAAAAGAATACGCAGTAGGTTTAGATATTGGAACAACCAAAATCGTTGCCATCATTGGATGTAAAAATGAATACGGAAAGATTCAAGTCATTGGTGTAGGTAAATCACAGTCTCTAGGTGTAAAACGAGGTGTGGTGAACAACATCACACAGACCATCGATTCTATCCGCAGGGCAGTTGAAGAAGCTGAAATTGATTCAGGTCTGAAGATCAGCAATGTGGTTGCGGGAATAGCAGGTCAGCACATTAAGAGCCTTCACCATTCAGATTACATCACACGTGAGCGCATAGAAGAAGTCATCTCAGACGAAGATATAGAGCGACTAAAGGGTCAGGTAAAGAATTTACACATGTTGCCCGGTGAAGAAATCATTCACGTGATTCCTCAGGACTACAAAGTGGATACACAATCTGAAATTACTGAACCTGTAGGTATGTACGGATCGAGACTCGAGGCGAATTTCCATGTGGTTGTAGGTGAAATTGCATCCATCAAAAACATCAGTAGATGTATTCGCGATGCCAATTTAAATATGGCTTCTATTTCTTTAGAGCCTATCGCATCTTCAGAGGCTGTATTGAGTATTGAAGAAAAAGAAGCAGGTGTAGCCCTTATCGATATAGGAGGTGGTACTACAGACCTTGCCATTTTTAAAGACGGTATCATTCGTCACACTGCTGTTATTCCTTTTGGAGGTAATGTGATTACTGAAGACATCAAAGAAGGCTGTTCAATTATTGAAAGACAAGCCGAGCTTTTAAAAGTGAAATTTGGGTCTGCATGGCCAGGAGAGAACAGAGATAACGAGGTGGTATCAATTCCTGGACTAAGAGGTAGAGATCCCAAAGAAATTACACTTAAAAACCTCTCCAAGATCATTCATGCACGCGTGGTGGAAATCATGAACCAGGTATATGGAGAAATAAAAAATTACGGTCACGACGATCAAAAGAAGAAACTCATCGCTGGAATTGTACTGACTGGTGGAGGAAGCCAGCTAAAGCACTTAAAGCAATTGGTTGAATTCATCACCGGAATGGATACGCGTATCGGATATCCGAACGAGCACCTGGCCGGTAATTCTGATCCAAAAATAGCAAGCCCGTTATACGCAACCTCTGTGGGTCTGCTTATGCAAGCTATAGAGTTAAAAACGACTGATGTAGAAGAGCCTGAAGAAGCGGAAGAGTCGAAGAAAGCAAATACCAAAAAAATCAAGCTCTGGACAAGTATATCCAAGGGTATTGAAAAGTTTATAACCGAAGTAGAAGAATAAATACACCCACACCCCAAAGAATAATCATTTATGGAAGAAGGATTCAGCAATCTCAATTTTGATTTACCAAAACACGAAAGCAACGTCATTAAAGTTATAGGCGTAGGTGGAGGTGGAGGTAATGCCATCAATCACATGTTTAGAGAAGGAATTAACGGCGTTGATTTTGTATTGTGCAATACAGATCGTCAGGCCTTAGAAAACAGTCCTGTGCCTTATAAAATTCAACTCGGTGTATCCTTGACAGAAGGATTGGGTGCTGGTGCAAATCCAGAGATTGGTGAACAAGCTGCCTTAGAGAGTTTGACTGACATCAAAGCCTTCCTTGAGGACAATACTAAAATGATTTTTATCACTGCAGGAATGGGTGGGGGAACAGGAACCGGAGCTGCACCTATTATTGCAAATCTGGCAAGAGAACTGGGGATTCTCACAGTAGGTATCGTAACTACACCTTTCAAGTTTGAAGGTAATATGAGAACTGTTCAAGCGCAAAAAGGTATTGAAACCCTTCGAAAAAGTGTTGATTCTCTAATCGTAATAAACAATAATAAGCTCAGGGATATTTACGGAAACCTCGGATTTAAAACTGGATTCGCAAAAGCAGACGAAGTCTTAGCGACCGCTGCAAAAGGAATAGCAGAAGTAATCACGCATCACTACGTTCAAAATATTGATTTGCGCGATGCTAAAACAGTGCTATCCAATAGTGGAAGCGCCATTATGGGATCAGCTACCGCATCAGGAGCAACTCGTGCTCAAGAAGCTATCGCAAAGGCCCTTGATTCACCATTATTGGACGACAACAAAATCAACGGAGCTAAAAATGTACTCTTGTTAATTGTCTCTGGAGCTCAAGAAATAACCTTAGATGAAATCGGTGAAATCAATGATTTTATACAGCAAGAAGCGGGTTATAATGCCGACATTATAATGGGAGTTGGAGAGGATGAAAATTTAGGTGAATCCATATGTGTAACCGTAATTGCTACAGGATTCAATGCAGAACATCAGCAGCTTTTAACCAATACTATTCAAGAACCAATCACCCATGTTTTAGACGATTTAGAAGAGCCAAAAGCAGTAACAGAACCTGCTGTTGTTCAAGAGGTGGTTGAAGAACCTGTAAAAGAAGAAATAGAGGTTGCTGAGCAAAAAGAGGTAAGAGAGATTGAGGTGGTCAAACACGAGTTGGTAGAAGCGCCTTCAGATGTAAATGAAATTGTAGTTCATCTAGAAGAAGATGCAATTGTAGGAGAGGCACCAACGCTAAATGAGCCTGCGACAACTTCTGTGAAACAAGAAGCAGAGCAGTTTGAAGGATACATTCCTACTACCTTTTTTCTCAAAGAAATAGAGGTCGTATACGAAGAGGTAGTTGCTCAAGAGATTGAAGAAATTGAACTTTCAGATTTCGGAAATTTAATTGAAACTACAGATTTGATTCGCGAAATTGAAGTAAACGCATATCAAGAAATAAAGCCAGAGGTCAAAACTATAGCACAGACTGAATTGAGTTTTGATTTGATCGATGCTTCAGAAGAAGATGATGAGGAAGAGGCTATAACCTTTGATTTTGATATAGATACGTCTGAATTATCACAAACGACTGCAAGTCAATCCAACAGCAGTGATTATCAAAGCTTTGAAAAAGCGCTTACCAAGGCAAAGGCTGGTGATGAAGCCCAGTTAAATTATAAACGTGTTGATATTGAAGAGAGTGAATCTGTAATAACAGGATTTACATCTAAGGATGCGCCTCCAGAGCTACAACTCAAAGAGGTTAATCCGTACGATCAGTCGATAGAAGAAACAATGAAATCTCTTGCGGATAATAAGGATAAACGCATCGCATTATTCAAGAACTTCAATCACAAGTTTAGCGCTAATAACAATGCGAAGCTCGAAGAACTTGAAAACGTACCTGCATTTAAAAGAGCTGGAGTTGAATTAGAAGCTCCTGATTTAGATGCAAAATTGTCGAGATCTAGTATAGGTGAAGATGCGAATGATGATCTTCAAATTCGATCTAACAATTCTTTTTTGCACGATAACGTAGATTAAATCAGATCCTATGAGTTTACAGCAAAAGGTAATGGAAGACATGAAGGCAGCAATGCGAGCAAAAGACGCTGTCGCACTTGAAGCTTTAAGAGCCATAAAATCAGCTATATTACTAGCACAAACCGAATCGTCTTCAAAGGATTTATCTGAAAAAGATGAGCTGAAAATTTTACAAAAGCTCGTAAAACAGCGCCGCGACAGTGCGCAGATTTTTACAGAACAGAATAGAGCTGACCTCGCTGAACCTGAGTTGAATCAAGCTAAAATCATCGAAAAGTTCTTGCCTGAACAATTGTCAGAAGAAGAAATCACTGCTATTGTTAAGCAGGTCATAAGCAATACAGGCGCTGCATCGATGAGTGATATGGGTAAAGTAATGGGTGCCGCCAACGCAAAAATAGCAGGGCGTGCCGATGGAAAAACGATTTCAACAATCGTTAAAAAAGAACTAAGTTCTTAGACGTACTTGATCACCATCATTACGGCATAAAGCCAAAATGCAAAGAGAAAAGTACGGATAAACCACTTCGAAAAGATATTTGAGATTGTCATGTGTATTGATTTTGTATCAATGTATA
>WTJC01000025.1:16604-22740 GCA_011525015.1 Flavobacteriales bacterium | reverse complement strand
ATGCAGTATATGACAAATTTTAAAAGATGTTGTTTGAATTGACTTATTACATGTCAAAGGCTTAAAACTTTCAGCTAACATATACTAATACAACTCCATTCTCCTAACAAAACAGCCCCAAAAATCACCACCCGGGGTACTTTTTTTGATTATCATTCTCAAGTTTTTCAGCCTTTTTTATTCCAACTCAAAAGATAAAATCATAATCAATGTCTTGATTTCCGACAAACTTAGAAACGTAATCACATAGGTATTCACAATCACCCACCTTTTGATAATCACCTACGGATACGTGCAATAGTTTTTTAATATCCTGATAGGTGATATCTGCAGAGCTTTCAATTAGAATATGCACATGTTTAGAGCTCATGTCTCCTTTGTCTCGCTCCACAACAAAGAACAGTCGATCTATAGCAGGATGTTTTTGGAGCTTTTCACACCAGGTATAGGGTGTTTTTTGAGTGATTTTGTAAGGTGTTCTGCAGGTAATAAAGTACGACCAGCTAAAGCTTTGTAAAAAGCTGCTATAGGCCTTGTTGTTTTTTTTCATTTTTTTTGATTTAAGACACTACAAGAATTAAGCACTGACACTTAAAAATGTTGCTTGATGTATATCAAATAGACGTATAAAAACAGCTCAAAATCAGGCCGAAATGAAGATTTTTGGGAACAATTTTGGGAACAAAAGAAAAAACCCTGCGAAGTGCAGGGCTTTAGGATTAGTGTGGTGTAGCGGTCTCGCTATGCTCCCCCTCTTGGGCTCGAACCAAGGACCCTCTGATTAACAGTCAGATGCTCTAACCAACTGAGCTAAGGAGGAATTTCGCTTAATAAGCGGGTGCAAATATAATGTTTATCTCAATTTGCACAAATAATTAACGAAAGCTTTATTCGATTATTATTTATGATGTTCTTATTTGAAAATAAACTTATATAAATCGTTGCCGTTTGCAAATAAAAGTAGGGCAATCAGTAAAAAGAATCCGACCATTTGCGCGGTTTCCATAACCTTATCGCTGGGCTTTCTACCAGATACTATTTCATAGAGTAAAAACATGACATGACCACCGTCCAATGCAGGTATAGGCAGAATATTCATAAAGGCTAAAATGATCGAAATAAGTGCTGTGGTTGACCAAAAGTCAGCCCAGCTCCATGTGTCTGGAAATAGACTTCCGATAGCAGCGAATCCTCCAACACCTTTGTAGGCTCCGGTAGCAGGATTAAATATTTTCTTTAATTGCTTCACATAAGATCCAAGAGTGCTAACGCCCTTATTAATTCCAGCCGGAAAGGCCTCAAAAAAGTTGTAATTTACTTGAGTGACCCCTAAATAATTTAAATCTTCTAAGGTTTTAAGAGGAGGGATCCCACTTAATACACCTATAGTGGCAGAGTCACTGACCATGAGATTGACTGATTCAACAGCGCCATTTGCTTTTCTCACTTCTGCGCTAATTTCTTCTCCCTTATATTTTTCGAGAATCGATTTGGCCTGGTCATAAAAGTCCACCTTATCATCACCTAAAGTAAGAATCTGATCTTCGACCTCTAGACCGGCATTGGCATTATGAGAATCTTCAGGAATTGCTCCAATCATAAACGGAATGCGATAAGCCAAAAAGCGGGCTTTTTCATCGTCATCTATGAGTTTCGAAATGAATCCTACAGGAATATCTTGTGTTTGTGTTTTTCCGTCTCTAATGAGTGTGACCTCTTCACCATTGACCAATTCTAAAAATACCGAACGAAACGATTCAATCGGTGATCCGTCTACGGCTAAAATTTTATCTCCGGTTTTAAGTCCTGCTGCATCCCCGATTTCTTCTTCTACGACCCAAACTCCACCTTTGAGGCTATCCATAGGTATGTACTGGTCGCCATAGGCCCATGCTAAACCGATGTAAATGATTACAGCTAAGACAAAATTTACAGTAACTCCACCTACCATGATAATCAATCTTTGCCAGGCGGGTTTTGCTCTGAATTCATGATCTTGAACAGGTTGCTGCATTTGCTCCTTATCCATAGACTCATCTATCATTCCTGAGATTTTTACATATCCACCAAGTGGAAGCCATCCGATACCGTATTCTGTTTCTCCAATCTTTTTCTTAAAGAGCGAATACTTAATATCAAAAAACAGATAAAATTTTTCTACACGGGTCTTGAATAATTTGGCAGGAATGAAGTGCCCCAACTCGTGAAGAACAATTAAAATAGAGAGACTTATAAAGAATTGTACAATTTGTATGGCCATACCAGATAGTTATGGCTGCAAATTTACCTTATTATGTTTAAAATAAAAGCGTAGAAACTACCTTTGTGAAATGATTAACTTCTTTTCGAGATTTAAATTCTTTTTTGCGGTCTTAGGAGTACTCTCGGTAATCATTGTAATCTTGTTTTACAACGCCTTAAAGCCTGAAGAGCGCCTGCCGATTTACCAGCCCAATATGGTAAGTGCTACTCTTGTAGACAGCAGCATGCAATACGTAAGAAAATACCATAGTATTGCCGACTTTAAATTGGTCAATCAAAATGGAGATACCATTACGCAGAACACCTATGCAAATAAGATTTATGTGGCAGATTTTTTCTTTACCACCTGTCCTTCGATCTGCCCGGTAATGACAGCCAATTTAGCTGAGGTTCAAGATGAATTTAAAGATGACAATGAAGTGTTGTTACTCTCTCATTCTGTGACTCCAGAGATTGATTCTGTTGCCCAACTCAAGAAATACGCTGTAGAAAAAGGTGTAATCGATCAAAAGTGGAATTTGGTAACCGGTGATAAAAAGCAGATTTATGAATTGGCGAGAAAATCTTACATGGCGGTAATGGATGATGGCGATGGCGGTGCCTACGACATGATTCATACCGAGAATTTCATGCTGATTGACAAAGAACGTCGCATTCGAGGTTATTACGATGGCACCAACAAAGAAGAGGTGGAGAAATTGATTCGAGATATTGAGATTTTAAAAAGTACCTACTCCAATTAATTCCTTCAATATTTTCATTATTTTTGACTACTTAAAATTATTCTAAATAAGAAAAGTGAAGAAGCTGTCACAACTCAATGTAGGAGAGAAGGCCATAATTGCCTCGTTTGAAGACGACGCCGTGCCTGTGAAATTATTAGAATTAGGATGTCTTCCGGGTAATCAAATAGCGCTTCACAGTATAGCTCCTTTAAAAGATCCTATTTGTGTAGAACTCGAAGGCTCACAAATCGCTATTCGAAGAGAAACTGCCGTTAGAATTTTTGTTGAAACGGTTTAAATGCGTAGCGCCAAATCATGAGTTCAAGTCCCCTTAAAGTTGCTCTTATCGGTAACCCAAACACGGGAAAGACCTCTGTATTTAACGCCCTTACAGGTCTTCGCCAAAAGGTCGGAAACTATCCGGGAATCACCGTAGAAAAAAAGACAGGAACTTGCGCCTTAAATGATTCTACAACAGTAGATATCATTGACTTGCCGGGTACTTACAGTTTAAACACCACCTCTTTAGACGAGAGTGTAGCGGTCGAAATCCTTCTGAACAAAAAGAACGCCGATCACCCAGACGTGATTGTTGTAGTTGCCGAAGTAGAACACCTCAAGCGAAACCTTCTGCTCTTTACTCAAATCAAAGATTTGCGTATTCCAACCCTATTAGTCATTAACATGGCTGATCGAATGGCTAAAAAAGGAATTGAAATCGACGTAGAAACCCTCGAAAAAGAATTAAATACCAAGGTCATTTTAGTCAGTACCCGAAGTAAAATCGGAATCGATACGCTCAAAAACCAGCTCTTAAATTATCAGGAGTTAAACAGCGAGCCTTGCACAGACATCACTGCCATAGACCAACCTTATTTTGATCAGCTGAATACAACCTTTTCAAGTTTTGACCCCTACAAGCTGTGGTTGGTCATTACTCAGGATGTAAACTTCATGCCCATTGAAAAAAAGCCTCCACTTCGCAAGGATAATTTAAGCAGCACAAAGACAAAAGCAGAGTTAAAGAAATTACAGCATAAAGAAACGGTACTGCGTTATAAATTCATAAACGCAGCCATCAGTAAGGCTTATGTCAAAAACAGACTAAAAGCTAAAGGATGGGAGGGTGATCTCGATCGCATACTGACCAACAAATTCTTAGGCTTTGTCATTTTTGGAGTAATACTACTGACTATTTTCCAAGTCATTTTTGACTTTAGCAGTATTCCCATGGATGCCATTGACGGGCTGTTTGCAGGCCTAGCGCAGCTCATTCAAGATAGCCTTCCCGCTGGGGTATTTACAGATTTACTATCCGATGGACTCATAGCCGGTATCGGAGGAGTAGTGATTTTCATTCCTCAAATCGCCTTTTTAAGTTTCTTTATTGCCCTGCTCGAAGAGAGCGGTTATATGTCACGAGTAGTCTTTATGATGGATCGCATTATGCGCCCTTTTGGCTTGAGCGGTAAGAGTATTGTTCCACTGATGACCGGAACAGCATGTGCCATTCCAGCCGTAATGGCCACAAGAAATATCGAAAACTGGAAAGATCGTTTGATTACCATTCTGGTGGTGCCTTTTACCACTTGTTCAGCTCGACTCCCAGTCTATTTAATCATCATCTCACTGGTCATTCCAAATGAGCGTTTTCTCGGACTTGGATTACAACCTTTAGTGCTAACCCTACTTTATTTCTTAGGATTTGCTATGGCCTTATTGGCTGCTGCCGTGCTAAATGGAGTACTTAAAATTCCTAAGACTGACTTTTTTATGGTAGAGATGCCTCCGCTTCGCAGGCCCCAATTTAAAAATGTGGGAATCACCGTTTACGAAAAGACCAAAAGTTTTTTAACCGAGGCAGGTCGTTTGATTTTAGCACTGTCGGTCATCATTTGGTTTTTAGGGTCTAATGGAATAGGAAAGGACTATAAAAACGCAGAACAAATCGTTACCAATAGAATTGAAGCCTCAGAGTTGAATTGGACAGAAGAGGCCGTTGAGCAAGAAATCTCCAACTACAAACTCGAACACTCTTTCATTGGTTATATGGGGAAAGCCATCGAACCTATGGTAAAACCCATGGGCTTAGATTGGAAAATTGGAATAGCACTGATCACTTCTTTTGCAGCGAGAGAGGTGTTTGTTGGAACCTTGGCTACCATTTACAGTGTAGATGAAGAAGACCAGCAAACCATTCGAGCAAAAATGGATTCCGAGCGCACCTCGAGTGGGTTGAAACGATTCAACCTGGCCTCTGGAATTGCCATTCTACTTTTCTATGCCTTCGCCATGCAGTGTATGAGCACACTTGCCATCGTCAAAAAAGAAACCAACAGCTGGAAGTGGCCTATGCTACAACTCGGTGCCATGACACTGATAGCCTACATTTGTGCAGTAGGTAGTTATCAATTAATTATTCCCTACATTTAGACATGCAAGAGTTTTTAGTCGGCATCAGCTTAATCATTTCTTTAGCCTATTTGCTAAAGCATTTTGGGGTCATCAAGTATTCCTTATTACCTCTTAGTAAGACTAAAAAATCATCGGTACACAACTGCGCTTCATCCGATTGTAAATGTGGTTCCAAATGAAAAAATCCCTATTAATTCTTTGCGTTGCCCTTCTTACGGTATCATGTGGAAGTTCAAAATCAACTGTTGGCGCCAATGAGCTCAGAGACGAACTCAACAATCGCAACAGAACATCAATGACCCTAATGGATCGTCTGCGTCAAACTCCAGGTATTTTTATGTCTAGAGGTGTTCCTGTCTTAATGGCTGCTGCCAATTCTTTTGACAGCGAACAAAGTTTCGAGCCGCTCTATGTGGTCAACGGCTTTATTGTTGGGAATTCATTTAGAGATTTACGCGTACTCATCGACGCAAACTCCGTGAAATCAATTAAGGTTGTAAAGGTTGCAGAGGCTTCAAAGTACGGCTCTCGTGGTGGAAACGGCGCCATAGAAATCACCACTTACTAAGCTCTATTTTTATCGTCTTATTCTCATCTAAGACAAACTTGCACTCCTCAAAAGTAGGAGGGCCAAAGGCTTTCATTTTTCCTATAGAAAATCCAAGGGCTTCTTTAGGGATACCCAGAAAATTCTTGTCTAATTTTTGATTCGCATTGGCGTCGTGAAAAACTGC
>WTJC01000025.1:1253-16504 GCA_011525015.1 Flavobacteriales bacterium | reverse complement strand
TAGCGATCAAACCACGCTAAGGTGTGGGCAATTTTGGTCATAAGATTACTTGGGCGGTTCGCAATGCCATGACTCGCTTCAGGTATTTCAACCAAAACGGTTTCAACCTTTCTGAGTTTCAAGGCGTGATACAATTGCTTGGATTCACTTGGAGGTGTTCTCAAGTCATTCATGCCCACCATAACCATAGTTGGAGTATTGATGTTCTCCACTAAAGATAGGGGAGAGAAGTTCCAATAGTCTTCGAAGTTTTCCCAAGGTTGACCAGGAAATCTCGTATTTGCATATCCGTAATAGTTATCTGCTACTAAGGTTTTTGAGATCCAATTGACAACGGGCTTCACGACCACAGCAGCCTCAAAACGATCGTTTTTTCCAATCATCCAAGCTGACATGATACCTCCTGCACTTCCTCCTGCCACAAAGAGTTGGTCTTCATGCGCAATGCCTTTTGCGATACAGGCATCAACGCCATCCATAACATCGATGTAGTCTTCACCGGGATAATTGTGATACAATAAATTAGCAAATTCTTCTCCGTAGCTGGTGCTTCCTCTTGGGTTGGGATAAAAAACAATGTATCCGGCAGCTGCGTACAATTGCATCTCAAACGAAAAACGATCACCGTAGTTTGAGATAGGACCTCCGTGATTTTCTATCATAAAGGGATATTTTTTTGACGCATCGTAATTCGGTGGATAGACAATCCAACCCTGAATAGGTCGTTGGTCAAAACTTGAGCGGTACCAGATTTCTTCAACTTGCCCCAAGGTTCTATTAGCAAAAAAGTCTTCGTTGAGTTGAGTAATAAGGTAAGGCGCTTTGTTGTTTTTGCGTTTGATGGCCAAATCCGCTGGTCGCTCTGGAGTACTGTGGGTATAAACTATTGTTCCCTGTTTTGAAACGCTCATAGATCCACTTGCATAGGGTCTTCCTATGGTTGTTCCTCCAACATTTGAAGCGAGGGTTCTAAATTTTTTCTTTAGGTCAATGTAGCCGATTTTTCCATTGCCATTTTCATCATAGCTGAGGTATAAACCACCTGCATTGGCATCCCAATACATGTTTTTGATGTCTAAATCAAGCTCATCGGTAAGGACCATTTTTTCAGATCCATCGAGCTTCATCAAATGCAATTTCATGCTTTGGTGTGCTTGAACCTTATCTTCATAGCTCAAATAAGCGATGTATTGACAGTCAGGAGAAACCTTTGGCATACGGTCTGGACCTTGTCGATCAGTAATCGCGGTAATTTCCAAATTGTCCATATTTAGGCTATAGATTTCAGAGTTTCTAAAATCGTATTCCCAGTTTTCATTTCGATTGGCAGAAAAATAAAGGCGCTTGGCATCAGCAGAAAAACTGAGTTGCCCGCGGTGATTGTAATCTCCACTTGTCAATTGACGAACGGCTCCACCTTCGGCAGACATGATAAAGAGGTGTGAAAAACCTGGTTTCATATATCCTCTTCCGTCAGCCTCGTGCTTTAAACGGTCAGTGACTCTTGGTTGCGCAGCCCATTTTGCCCCTTTGGGTTTTGCTGGAATCTTTGCGATGACCGGAGCTGGGCTCGGTATAAACATGCTAAAGGCGAGATGCTTGCCATCAGGAGTCCAAGTTAGGCTTGAAGGGCTTTGGTCAAGCTGAGAAATTTTAGCATTTTGTTGGCCTTTCATCCAATAGATAAAAACCTCACTACCCTCATCTGTGCTGCTCACAAATGCAATACGGTCTCCTGAGGGTGACCAGCGTGCACTTGATTCACTCTTTTCTCTTGAGGTGAGCTTATGATGATTGCTACCGTCAGATTTCATGATCCAAAGAGATCCTGTTGCCCTGTCGTTCATTTTATCGTGGCCCATTTTGCGATAGACTACGTATCTTCCGTCTGGAGAAATTTGTGGATCGCTTGCGTATTGCAGTTCAAAAATATCATCGAGTTGTAATGATTCTTTTTGAAAACCATAGGTAAACTGTAATGTTACAAGGAGTAAAGTAAGAACCTTCTTTGTCATGATCTTTGGGTTTATTCAAATATAGAAATGAAAATTAAGTATTATTCTTACAAAATAATGGAGGTATCGTTTGACGGCATAAATTCACGATAAATTCACAGCATCCTTAAACAAAATGGATACAGCTTCGATAAAACAACTCAAAGACACGTTGAGCGCACTCGGTAGAGAAGAGCTTATAGGACTCTTGCTTCGTATGGTGAAGTTTAAGAAAGAGAACAAAGAGCTACTTACTTTTTTATTATTCGAAGCCGATGATTTAGACGCTTACGTTCATGACATCACGCTGCTGATTAAAGATGAATTTGAAAACTACCGTTTAAAGACTGCTTATTACAAAAGAAAAGGATGCCGTCGCGTTTTGCGCATGCTCAAAAAATACATCAAATACGCCACTGACAAAGAAGTTGAAGTACGCTTGCTCTTGGCTTACGTTTCTATGGTAGCTGAATCTAAATCATTCATCAATGATAGGGTCATTCAAAAAATAGCCTTAAGACAACTCTTGCTCGCTGAAAAAAGCATAGTCAAATTGCACGAAGATTTACAATACGAGTACAAACTTGAACTCGAAGAGCTGATGCAACAAATGCCGCAAAGTCTTTAACCTAAAGCTACATCTAAGCACATCATGACAATGAACCCTCCAATGAATCCCATAGAGGCTATGTCGGTGTATTTATCGCGTTGGGTCTCAGGTATGACCTCTTCAACAACTACAAAAATCATAGCCCCAGCAGCAAAACTTAAAGCATAAGGCAAAATAGGCTCAAAAGTCAGCACTGCCCAAGCACCTAAGACAGCTGCAATGGGTTCAACCAGGGCAGAAGATTGTCCGTATAGAAAACTTTTAGTGCGGGAGAGGCCACTTCTTCGCAGTGGCATGGCAACTGCAAACCCTTCAGGAAAATTCTGCAAGCCAATACCTAAGGCAAGGGCTACGGCAGCTCCGATAGAAGCGCCTTCAAAGCCCGCAGCTACACCTCCAAACAATACTCCCACAGCAAGTCCTTCTGGAATGTTGTGTAGGGTGATGGCCAAGGTTAATAATGTAGTGCGATGCCAAGGTGTTTTAATACCTTCTTTTTCAGATTCTTTAAAGTTGATGTGTAGATGCGGAAGTACTTTATCCAGTAAAAAGATAAAGATGGCACCCAATAGAAATCCAACCGCTGCAGGAATTACTTTTACAAAACCTTCACCCTCACTCATTTCAATGCCTGGAGCAAGCAATGACCAAAAACTTGCAGCAACCATAACGCCTCCGGTAAAACCAAGCATGCCGTCTAATACTGCGCGATTCATGCTCTTAAAAAGAAACACGAGCGCAGCTCCTGCTGCAGTTAATCCCCAAGTAAATAAAGTGGCTAAGAATGCCGCATAAATGGGGTCTATGGATTCAAAATAAGATACAATTTCATTCATGTTGTTGGTTTTAAATAAAGGTTAGAAGCAATTTTGGTGGAGATGTATTTTTGTTCACCATCGACCGAAATCCACATGCTTTGATCGAATTCTTCGATGTCGATAACCTGAATGGCGCTGCCCAAGGATATGGCTAGACGGTCTAGTACTTTTAAAAAATCAGCAGAACTGTCTTTGACACCAATACAAACCCCGCATTCTTCGCGTTTAAAATTGCTCAAGAGTTTTTTTGTTCTTTTTGAGAGCTGAAGGGTCGCATCTGGAATAGGATCGCCATGAGGATCGTATTTAGGAAAATTCAAAAATCGATCTAAGGCAGCAGTCAGCTGATCACTTTGAATGTGTTCGAGTTGTTCTGCGACCTCGTGAACCTCGTCCCAATTAAAGTTGAGGTGTTCTACTAAGAAAACCTCCCACAATCTGTGCTTTCGAATAATCTTTAGTGCAGCTTGTTCTCCATTCTGACTTAGAATTACCCCTTTGTATTTTCGATAGTCTACCCATTGGTTGCTGCTCAGTCGCTGCAACATATCGGTGACTGAAGAGGGCTTGGTCTTCAGGTGTTCTGACAATTCAGTTGTCGATACCGCTTGACCTTCATTTGATCTCAAATGAAATATGGCCTTGAGGTAATTTTCTTCGCTATGACTAAGCATTTATTTTTTTTAACAAAAATAAAAATTTAGACGAATCTAAAAAATGATATTTGAAAAATAATCACTAGTGCTTTGTGTATATTTACAACAGTGCAAGAAAAATTCGATTATACAATTATAGGTGCAGGAGCGGCGGGCACACTTTTGGCCTATGAAATGACCAAAAATCCCTTTTTTAGTCAAAAGCGCATCCTGATTTTAGATCGTGGCGACGATCAAAGACTCGATCGAACTTGGAGTTATTGGGAACGAGGTGATGGTGAACTCGATCATTTGTTACTGCACCAATGGTCCCAATTTGAGGTGGCCTTTAAACAAAAACGTTACTTGCATCGAATGCATCCTTATCGCTATAAGACGATTGAGGGTACTGCCTTTCATCAGTATTTTGATGCTGAATTTCTCAAACACAAGAACATTCTTATACGTCATGAAGAGGTGCAAGATTGTGTAGAGAATGAACTCGGAGTTGCCATTCATTGTCAATCTAAAAACGTTTATCAAAGTACCTTTGTGTTTGATTCAAGATTTAATTATCCCGAATTAAAAAGCCAAACAAAGTATCCAGTATTACAACAGCATTTTATAGGTTGGTTTGTAGAAACCGAAGAGGATGTTTTTGATGAGCTCACACCAAAGTTCATGGATTTTACGGTCGAACAAAAAGGTAATACCCGCTTTATGTACGTGCTTCCATTTTCGAAAAACAAGGCGCTTGTCGAATACACTTTGTTCTCGGCAGAACCCCTCTCAAAGAAGGAGTACGAAGATGAAATCGTAAGCTATCTCAAAGAGATGACTTCTGGGCCCTACAAGGTTATTCAGATGGAAAGTGGAAATATACCGATGTGTTGCTATCCACTCTGGAAAAAGACAACTTCTAAAATTATGCCGATTGGTATGGCAGGTGGTTGGACCAAAGCCAGTACGGGATATACCTTTAAGTCTTCTCAAGAAAAAGCAAAGGCATTAGCCTTGTTTTTAACCCAAGAAAAGGATTTAAAAGACTTCTATTCTGCCGGTAAATTTTGGATATACGATATGCTACTTTTGGATATTTTATTCAGGTCCAACGAAAAAGGTGCAGCCATTTTCACCTCTTTATTCAAGCGAAGAAAGGCTCCACTTATATTGAAATTCTTAGAAGAGAAAACTTCATTTGCCGAAGACGTAATGGTCATGGCGGCACCAAGACCTTGGCCTTTTATCAAGGCATTACTCGGCAGAGTTTTTAGCGGATTTTAGTTAGAGATCTCTAACCATGAGTTCTTGCGCAAAGTCAAAAAGTACTTTCTTTTTATCGGTTTCGATTTGCAGTTCAGAGAGCGCGTCAAAGGCAATTTTAGTGTAGCGTTCAACTTCTGATTTGGTAAAATCGGCTGAGCCCGTTTCTACAAAAAGTTGCTTCACTGTCGCTACTTTTTGGTCTTGGTCAACGCTTTGAGTCGAGAGTAAATTTCGCAGCTCTTGTTCTTGATCGCTTGAGGCGAATTCAAGGGCTTTAATGACTAAAATGGTTTTTTTGTTCTCTACGATATCCCCGCCAACTTGTTTGCCAAATTTTTCGGGATCGGCAAAGGCGTCTAAATAATCATCTTGTATTTGAAAGGCAATTCCTAAATTCAATCCAAAAGTATAGAGTTGATTTTGTTCTTTTTCAGATGCATTTGCAATTATTGCTCCCATCTTAAGCGCTGCTGCAATGAGCACAGCCGTCTTGTAAGAGATCATTTTAATGTACTGCGCTAATTTTACATTCTGCTGGCTTTCAAATTCTACATCGTACTGCTGGCCTTCGCAAACTTCAAGCGCTGTTTTTGAAAAAAGCTGCACCAATTGCACCTGAACTTCGGCTGGGTACGATTCAAAGAGCTGATACGACTTTATGAGCATCGCGTCCCCAGATAAAATACCTGTGTTGAGATCCCATTTTTGATGTATGGTTTCTTCGCCTCTGCGCAGTGGAGCTTCATCCATGATATCGTCGTGCACTAAGGTGAAGTTGTGAAACAATTCAATAGCTGCTGCTGCCTGAATTAAATCTTCTTTTTTGGCACCAAATAATTCTCCTGATGCCATGAGTAGGGCAGGGCGTAGTCTTTTTCCTCCAAGACCCATAATATAGGTGATGGGGTCGTACAATCCGTGAGGAGCTTGAGACTTTAAATTCGATTTAAAGAAGTCTTCTACAAGTGCGATATAGGGGAGAAATGCTTTCATTTTTCTGTTTCAAAGTTAAGGCTAAAAAAAACGGCATTGTTAAGTTTTTGTAAACTTGAGAAACTTTTTTTGTGTTTAAAGTTTCCGAGCGTACTTTTGCGTCGCTATGAAAAAGAAAATTATAGAAGTGGCGACTTCGCTGTTTTTAGATTTGGGCTTTAAGAGCGTGACTATGGATGATCTCGCTAAAGAAATGGCCATTTCAAAAAAAACCATTTACTCTTTTTTCGAAAACAAGACCCAACTCGTTAAGTGTTGCACTGAACAATTATCAGATGCGATCTATGCAGAGATTGTCGAGATTCAGCATAAGCTTTTGCATCCTATCGAAGAGCTTTATGAGATTAGACAGGTCGTGCGCAAGCACTTAAAAAATGAAAAGAGTTCACCGCAGTATCAATTGCAAAAGTATTTCCCAAAGCTCTACGAGAGTCAACGCCAAGGTAAGTTTGAAATGATGCACGGCATTTTGACCCAGAATCTCAAAAGAGGAATTCAAGTGGGTTGCTACCGTCCAGAGCTCGATTTAGAATTTACAGCACGAGTTCACTTTTTTAATTATATGTCTTTCGCAGATAAAAAAGTGTATCCAGATCGTCTTTTTGACTACAATAAAATCACCCTGGCTTTTTTGGATTACCACGTTAGGGGAATTGCCTCTGATCAAGGATTAGCTTATTTAAATCAATATCAATCAAAATAAATCAATATGAAAAAAGTATTGCTCACCATGCTTGTACTATACAGTGCAGCAATTGGTGCTCAAGAAAATCAACGCACTCGTTTTAGTGTAGATGAGGCCATAGTTTATGCTCTCGATTTCAATCGAAATTTGAAAAATGCCAGCAGAGACTTAAAAGACGCTGAAGCTCAAAAGTGGATGACTATTGCCTCAGGTCTTCCGCAAATTGCCGGTTCTGTTCAGTATCAAAATCAATTAAAACAGCCTGTAGCCCAAATACCTGCCGAATTTTTTGGAGGAGATCCAGGTACTTATACCACAGTTGTTTTTGGACAACCACAATCGATGAACGCAAGTCTTCAGTGGAATCAATTGCTCTTTGACGGAAGTTATATCGTAGGGGTACAAGCCACAAAAACCTTTTTGGATTACAGTAAAAACCTATTCGAAAAGACTCTGTTAGAAGTGCGCACCCAAACGGTAAAATCCTACACCAATGTGCTTATTGCCGAAGCAGGTACAGCCTTGTTGTTAAAAAACAAAGCAAACCTCGACCAAAGTATTGTAGAGGTGACTGCACTAATGGAGAACGGACTCATAGAAGAAGAAGCACTTGAGCAATTGAAAATCACAAGTTTCAACATTGAAAGTCAACTCAAAAACAGCAAACGTCTTGTCGAAATCAGTCATCAGATGTTGAACCTTGTAATGGGAAGACCGATTTCAGCGGAGCTTCAACTCAGCGAAAGTATCGATGATATTATAGCCAAAGACGCGATCGGAGCACTCTTAGAAAGAAGTTTTGAACTCGATCAAAATGTGGATTTTAAGATGGTTTCAAATTTAAACAGCCAGCGTTCTTTAGAATTGAAACTGGCCAAGAGTAAAGCCCTACCAACACTGTCTGCTTTTTGGTCTTACGGACAAAACAGTTTTTCAGATTCCTTCACCTTCTTAGGCGATGATAATCAGTGGTTTCAGTCGTCTATTGTAGGGGTCAATCTCGAAATTCCCATTTTCAGTTCGCTTTTGAGAACAGCCCAAACACAGCGTGCTAAAATTGCTTATGAACAGGCAAAAACGCAGAAAGAAGAGACCATATCTCTTTTAGAGCTTGATTATGCTAACAAAAGCAGTGCTTATGAACTCGCC
The DNA here is from genome assembly GCA_011525015.1 of Flavobacteriales bacterium. GTDB lineage: Bacteria > Bacteroidota > Bacteroidia > Flavobacteriales > Flavobacteriaceae > UBA3478. The sequence continues at coordinate 8,354 of WTJC01000025.1, read as the reverse complement.
ATCGATTTGTACAATAACAGCCGTCAAAATTTAGAACTCGCTGAGCGCATCGCTGAAAAGAATGAAATCAAATTCAAAGAAGGAATCAGCAGCAGTTTTGATCTGAGACAGGCGCAGCTTCAACTCTACGAGAGTCAACAAGAGTATTTAAATGCCATGCAAAATCTTGTTACCTCCAGAGTCGAACTTGAAAATCTAATGAATACATCACTTTAATCAACAATCAAAAAAATATGAAATACATCACAACACTATTCGCACTCTTCTTATTGATGTCTTGTGCTGATCAAAATAAATCAGTCGAAGAACTCATTGCGACACAGAACGTAGCCGAGCTCAGAGCATCAAGAACTCAGCTCACCGAAGAAAAACTTGAAATTGAAAAACAGATTGAACTACTCGACGACGCCATTTCTAATTTGGGCGAAAGAGGTGCACTTGCACTGGTGAGTGTTTTCGAGGTGAAGAATCAAGCTTTTGAGCATTTTATTGAATTGCAGGGGAGCGTTCAAACCAAGCAAAATTTATTGGTTTATCCTGAAATGCCGGGAACCTTAAAGCGCGTTTATGTCAAGGAGGGTCAGGCCGTTCGAAAAGGACAATTGATCGCCAGTATAGACGATGGTGGCATGTCAAGTCAATTGACCCAACTCGAGGCGCAGCTGGCCTTGGCCAAGACTACTTTCGAGCGACAAGAGCGCTTATGGAATCAAAAAATTGGTTCTGAAATTCAGTTTCTACAGGCCAAGACAAATTATGAAGCTAGCGTTCAAGCCAAGGCATCCTTAGAACAACAATTGAGAAAATCAAAGGTGTACGCGCCCTTTACAGGGAGAATAGACAAGGTCTTTTTTGAAGAAGGAGCAGTGGTAGCACCTGGTGCTGGCTCAGCACTTTTTCGGGTAGTAAATCTAACTGAAATGTACCTCGAGGTCGATGTGCCTGAAGCCTATGTGGCCACCGTTGTAAACGGCACAAAAACCAAGGTGTTCATTCCTGTTTTAAACAGAACAGTTGAAACCACTATTCATCATACAGGGAGTTTTATCAATCCAGGCAATAGATCTTTTAAAGCCCAAGTACAGCTGAGTAATGAAAATGAAGACATCAAGCCCAATTTAACTGCCAAGGTTCAAATTCGAGATTACTTCAATGAAAATGCCATGTTAATTCCTCAAAGTTTACTCTCAGAAAATGCCGAGGGCAATCAGTTCGTATATGTCATCGAAATGGAGAACAACAAAACTGTGGTGCGAAGACGTATTGTTGAGACCGGAGAATCCCAAGGCGACCTTATGGAAGTGATTTCGGGAATAGCTGTCGGCGATCGTTTAGTCGCAGAAGGAGCACGTAGAGTTAGAGACAATCAAGAAGTTGAAATTGTAAGCAGCGTAGACCAATAAAAATGGATAATTTAAAACACAAAATAAAAGAATTTAGACCTTCCTCATGGGCCATAGATAATCCATCGGTCATCTATGTCATGATATCACTCTTCTTGTTTATTGGAGTTTCTTCATACCTCTCCATGCCCAGAGAAGAGTTTCCCGAAGTAAAAGAGACTAAGATTTTCATCAGTACCATCTATCCGGGAAATACGGCAGAAGACATGGAGCGTCTTATCGCTGATCCCTTAGAAGATCGTTTGAAAAACATCTCAGATGTGGTTGAGGTGGTTTCTACTTCTCAAGAAGACTACACCATTATAACCGTAGAATTTGATCAAGAGCTTTCGATTCCTGAAGCTGAGCAGCGCGTAAAAGACGAAGTTGATGCCGAAAAAGCTTCTGAAGACTGGCCCGTATTCAACGGGGCAAAGGTTGAACCAAGTGTCTTTGATTTGAACATTTCTGAGGCCATACCACTGTTAAATGTGAATCTAAGTGGAGATTATCCCGTTGAGCAACTCAAGAGCTTTGCGGAATACTTAGAAGACGACATTGAAAAAGTAGAGGAGGTCAAGGGCGTAGATCTTAGAGGAGTTCAAGATAAAGAGGTTGAGGTCGCGGTAGATATTTACAAAATGATGTCTGCACAGGTGAGTTTTGACGATGTGATCAACAGTATTCGCAACGGAAATATGACGCTCTCTGCAGGTAATTTGGTCAGTAGCGGACAACGTCGAACCATACGTGTCTTAGGTGAAATTCAAAAGCCCGTAGAGCTCGAAGAGTTTGTGGTAAAATCTGAACGCGGAGCCGTTTATTTGAAAGACATCGCAGAGGTACGATTCAAACCAAAAGAGACGACTACTTATGCTCGAGAAAAGGGCCAAAGTGTGGTAATGCTCGATATCAAAAAACGATCAGGAGCCAATGCCATTAAAGCTTCTGAAAAAATTAGAGCCATTGTAGAAGAGGCAAGAGTAAATTATTTTCCGCCTAATCTCGACCTGAGTATCACCAACGATTCTAGTGAAAGAACCTTGAGTCAAGTAGATGATTTGGTCAACAACATCATCTTCGGAATTATACTCGTGGTAGGTGTTTTAATGTTCTTTTTAGGGTTTAAAAACGCCATTTTTGTCGGTTTCGCCATTCCGATGTCGATGTTTATGTCTTTTATGATCCTCAGTGCTTTGGGCTACACCCTAAACACCATGATTTTGTTCGGATTAATTATGGGCTTAGGAATGTTGGTAGATAACGGAGTAGTGGTGGTTGAAAATGTCTATCGATTGATGGAACAAGAAGGCATGAGTCGCGTTCAAGCGGCAAAACAGGGTATCGGAGAAATTGCAGTGCCAATTATCATCTCTACAGCTACAACAGTAGCGGCTTTTGTTCCCTTAGGTCTTTGGCCAGGAGTTATGGGTCAATTCATGATATATTTTCCGATCACACTCTCTGTTGTTTTAGGTTCATCACTTTTTGTAGCCATATTCATCAATTCGATGTTGGTCTCAAAATTCATGACCGTGGGAGATACTGTAATCCCTTTGAAAACACTGGTGCGAATGACTTCAATTTTTGGAGGTCTTGGACTGTTTATCATCTTTATTGGAGGGCCGCTTAGAGGTCTTGGAACACTGATGATCGTTGTCTCGGCCATGTTCTGGATCTACAGATACGGAATTCGCCGCTGGGCATATAAATTTCAAACCATTACTTTGGTGCGTTTTGAAAACTTTTACGAGAAACAATTAAAATTTGCTCTTAGAGGAAGAAACGTTTATTTCTTTTTTGCGGCGACTTTTATGTTACTTATCGCAGCCTTTATGAGTTTTGGCGCTTCTGTGGGAAGCGGTAGAACCAAGATTGAGTTTTTTCCAGACAACATACCCAATCAAATTTTCGTCTATATCGAATACCCTCAGGGCACCGCAATTGAAAAAACCAATACCATTACCAAAGCAATTGAAAAGCGTGTGGCTGAAATCGTCAAAGACGACGCCTATATCGTCGAAGATGAAAATGCACTGCTCGAATACAATATTGCTCAGGTCGGTCGAGGTGCTGAAAATCCGTTTACCGAAACCGGTTTAATTTCTGATATGCCGCACCGCGGAAAGATTACTTTGGGAATGAAAGAGTTTAAGTTCAGAAAGGGATTAGACTCTGAATCTTTGAGAAAACAAATTCAAGAAGAACTCGCTGGAATCTATCCAGGAGTGACCATTTCAGTCGAGAAAGACTTGGTTGAACCTCCTTCAGGTTATCCTGTAAATATTGAATTAGAAGGTCAGAATTACGATACACTGATTAACCTTGCCGAGCGCATCAGCGTATTTATCAATAAGAAAAATGTGGCCGGGATGGAAGGCCTCAAGGTAGATGTCAACAAAGACAAACCTTCTATGGAGGTCTTGGTCAATCGTCAAAAGGCAGGAGAGTTAAATGTCGCAGTCGGCCAAATTGGAATGCAGCTGCGAAGATCCTTATTTGGAGACAAGGCTGGGGTATACAAGAAAGATGGAGAAGACTATGACATTAACGTAAGATTCAATCAAGAGCAGCGCTATAACAATTCGGCTCTATTTGATCAGCGCGTCATCTTTAGAGATATGGCCGATGGTCAAATCAAAGAGATTCCTATTTCTGCGCTGGCCTCGAGTAAAAATACTTCGACCTTTAGCGCGATTAAACACAAAGACGGTGAACGTGTGGTCAGTCTTTATTCTGGATTAAAACCAGGTGGAAATGCCGTTGAAATTGTGGCTGAAATTCAAGAGCACATGAAAGGGTTTGAAGCTTTGCCAAGAGGAGTTTCTATCGATTACACCGGACAAATCGAAGAGCAGAACAAACAACAAGACTTCCTAATGGGGGCATTTTTCACAGGCCTTGGTCTGATCATGTTGATTTTGATTTTCCAATTTAAAGGGCTTTCAAAACCTATGATTATCATGATTGCCATCTTCTTGAGTCTTATTGGCGTTTTTGGAGGCTTAATGCTTACAGGATGGCCCTTTGTCATCATGATGACCATGATGGGAATTATTGCTCTTGCTGGAATTGTAGTAAACAACGGGGTTGTACTCTTGGATTATGCCGACATTTTAATTCAGCGTAAAAAAGAAGAATTGGGTATAGCAGATGAAGATTACTTAGGTATTGCTGAATTTACTGCTTGTGTAATTCAGGCGGGTAAAGCAAGATTGAGACCAGTAATCTTAACAGCTGTAACTACAGTCTTAGGATTGATTCCTTTGGCCATAGGTTTAAACATCAATTTCATTAGCCTAATGGCTGATTTTGATCCTAAAATTTACGTGGGTGGAGACAATGTTATTTTCTGGGGTCCTTTGGCTTGGACGGTAATCTTTGGTTTGGTCATCGCAACCTTCCTCACATTGATTATAGTTCCGGTTTTATTTCACATCAGTTACCGCCTAAAATTGAGGTTATTAAAAAAGCCACAGCAAACTGCCATGGCTTCATAACAAAAAAAGGTCCGAATTGTTTCGGACCTTTTTTGTTTTAATTCTTACTCACTACGCTGGTGTTGTTCCATTTGGTAATGCGCTCGACTTTGTTGTCGTTGAAGGTCACTTCATCAAGCGTATCGTAATTCCAAAACAACCACTTGCCTTGGCGTTTACCGTTTTTGTAACTACCACTTGCAATTTTAAGGCCTTTAGGATCATATTGCATCCACTCACCGTGAGGTTTTCCTTCTTTTAAAAAACCTGTTTGTGCAATTTCACCATTGGAGTGAAAATAGGTGACTTCAGTCAAACCTTGTAGATCTTTCTTTTTGGCTTTTTGCTTATACACCTTAAGTGTAGTAGTGATTTCTTTAGTTTCTGTGCTGTTTTCTTGTGCATAACTCAACTGTATAGACAGTACTACAATCATGCTAATTATCATTCTTTTCATAAGGCACTCCTTTAAATTCATTTCAAATATACAAAAAATTTACAAATAGTTTACATTAAATTAACATTAGGTAACATTTTGAAAAATGTTCAAGTAGAATGATTAGGACTGACTATTTTTGCTTCAAATTAAATCGAAGCATGTATAGATCTCATAATTGCGGTGAATTAAGAGTTTCAGACTGTGGTCAAAAGGTCAAACTCTCAGGTTGGATTCAGAAATCCAGAGACAAAGGTTTTATGATTTGGATTGACCTTAGAGACCGATACGGTATAACCCAACTTATTTTAGACAGTGAACGCAGTAATGCCGAACTCATAGAAAAAGTGAGAGAACTCGGCCGCGAGACCGTAATTCAAGTCGAAGGTGAAGTGGTTGAGCGTTCTGCTAAAAACCAAAACATCCCTACAGGAGAAATCGAAATTGTGGTAGAAAGCGTTGAGGTCTTAAATCAGGCCAAACTCCCACCCTTTACCATAGAGGATCAAACCGATGGAGGAGAGGAGCTTCGAATGAAATATCGATATTTAGACATCAGACGAAATCCGGTAAAAAAGGCATTGATGTTTAGACATCAGGTCAGTATGATGGTGCGCAATTATTTGTCTGAACAGGATTTTGTAGAGGTTGAAACACCTTATTTAATCAAATCAACACCAGAGGGAGCCCGTGATTTTGTGGTGCCTTCTCGTATGAATCAAGGCCAATTTTATGCGCTTCCGCAATCGCCTCAAACCTTTAAACAGTTGCTTATGGTAGGAGGTTTAGATCGCTATTTTCAAATTGTCAAGTGCTTTAGAGATGAAGATTTAAGAGCCGACCGACAGCCTGAATTCACTCAAATCGACTGTGAGATGTCTTTTGTTACCCAAGACGATATCCTTCAAGTTTTTGAGGGATTGACATCTTATCTCATCGAAGAAATTCACGGTGTTAAGACTGGAGCATTTCCGCGTATGACCTACGATGAGGCCATGAAGCGTTACGGAAACGACAAGCCCGATATTCGATTTGGAATGGAATTCGCTGAATTGAATAGCTTAGCACAACACAAAGACTTCAATGTTTTTAACAGTGCAGAATTGGTGGTCGCCATTGCTGTTCCTGGAGCGGCAGAATACACCCGAAAACAAATAGACGCTTTGATCGACTGGGTGAAAAGGCCTCAGATTGGAGCAAAGGGAATGGTTTATGTCAAATGCAATGAAGACGGAAGCTATAAATCTTCTGTAGATAAATTCTATGATCAAGAAGATTTAGCGGCTTGGGCACAAGCCTGTGGAGCTCAAAAAGGAGACCTTATTTGTGTGCTCTCTGGAGACCAAAAATCAACCAGAACGCAAATGTCTGCCCTAAGAATGGAACTGGCTGAACAGCTCAATCTGCGCAAGTCAGATGAATTTGCACCACTATGGGTGGTTGATTTCCCTCTTTTAGAGTTGGATGAAGAAACTGGGGTATACCACGCGATGCACCATCCATTTACCTCTCCAAAAGAAGGTCAAATTGAACTGCTCGATAAAGATCCTGCAGCAGTCAGAGCGAATGCCTACGATTTAGTATTAAACGGAAATGAAATCGGTGGCGGATCTATACGTATTCACGATAAGGAAGTTCAAAAAACCATGTTTAAACATTTAGGTTTTACTGAACAAGAAGCGCAGGAACAATTCGGATTTTTGATGAACGCTTTCGAATACGGGGCACCTCCACACGGCGGAATCGCATTTGGATTAGACCGATTAGTCGCTATTCTCGGAGGTCAAGAAAGTATTCGTGATTT
>WTJC01000025.1:0-1153 GCA_011525015.1 Flavobacteriales bacterium | reverse complement strand
ATTTTTCTTTTTGTGGAGAGCAAGGGAAAAGAAATGAAAGACTATTTGCTGACAACCGAGAATATTGAGAAGATGCAAAAAAAAGAACCGAAAAAAAAGAATAGTTTAAAAAGCTAAGCTTTTCGGACTCAGCAATTTTAAATGATGTACCTTCGTGGCATCAAATATTATTTTAATGACTGGTACAGTTAAATTTTTTATTGAATCTAAAGGTTATGGATTCATCACTAATGACGAAACAGGGAAAGAAATCTTCGTTCATGTTTCATCTTTGAATGGTTTAGAAATCAAAGAAGGCGATAAGGTGACTTATTCTGAAGTTGAAGGAAAAAAAGGAATCGTCGCTGCTGATGTTCAACTTGTCTAAGCCAAGTATTTATTGTTGATCCAGAGCTTTTAAAGCCGTTTACGATCAAAAAACTCCTGCAATAACTTACGACTCTCTCTACCTAGAATGCCAAACTCAACTTGTGTTTTAGGATGTAAACTCGCACCCATGGCTCTGTAGCCTCGCTTAGGGTCTTCTGCGGCGTACACCACTTTGCCAATTTGGCTCCAGTACAACGCACCCGCGCACATTTGACAAGGTTCAAGGGTAACGTACAAAGTGCATGATCTGAGGTATTTCGCCCCGAGGTAATTTGCGGCCGCCGTTATCGCTTGCATCTCTGCATGAGCAGTGACATCACAAAGTAACTCTGTGAGGTTATGAGATTTGGCGATGATTTGTTGCTTGCTGACAATCAGGGCTCCAACAGGCACTTCATCTTTTTCAAATGCAAGCTCTGCCTCAGCTATGGCTTTTTTCATGTAATAGTGATCGTCAAAAGGGCTTTCCATAAACAGGGCTTAATTTGTCTGTATTCAAAAGTAAATCAAATTATAGGGTATCGTACCTTTGTTTTATGAAGAATTTAAACGAGCAAGATCTTCCAAAGGCTATTTCGACCTATGACATAGAGGCTTTAGCACAATTGGCAGTGCTTGTTCGTGAGCGCATCATTGAAACCATAGCCAAAAAAGGTGGACATCTCGGTGCAAGTCTTGGCACCGTAGAGCTCAGTGTAGCACTACACCATGTATTTGATGCTGAAATTGATCAGCTCGTATGGGATGTTGGTCATCAGGCCTACGGTCATAAACTTCTCACAGG
>WTJC01000033.1 GCA_011525015.1 Flavobacteriales bacterium | reverse complement strand
TGCGTTCGAATAAAATCGATTACACGGTCTGGAATATTGTATTTCTGGGCAATTTCAATGCCTTTAATGACATGAGATTTAATGATGTGTGCACTCTCAAATGGATTGAGCTCATCGTGCGGATTTGAGGCGTGAATTTGATTCTCAGAGTAATAGATGGGATCGTCTAATTTTCCAATATCGTGATACAAGGCTCCAACTCGCACTAATAAGGCATTGGCATCGATTTCATTGGCTGCAGCTTCAGCTAAATTTGCGACCTGAAGCGAATGATTAAAGGTTCCTGGAGCTTCATTAGAAAGCACCTTTAACAGTGAAGAATTGGTGTCTGAGAGTTCGAGAAGCGAAATATCCGAAACCATTCCAAAGATTCGTTCGTAGAGGTAAATCAGTGGCTGTGCAAACAGAGTAACCATACCATTGATTAAAAATAGCAGTAGAATTCTCAAATCAATACTTACGAATGAACCGTCGTGAACGCAGGTAAAGGCCACATAGGTGAAAATGTAAACCAGGGTGATTTGACCCACAGTTAAGAATAGATTACTCCTCTTGTGAAGTTCTTGTGCACCTAAAATTGTTACAATTCCCGCAGTTACTTGCACAAAAATAAATTCAAAACTATTAGGCACAACGAATCCAATAATTAATAAAGCAATTACATGCCCAAACAAGCCCAAACGCGCATCGAAAAAGTTCTTGAGAATAAGAGGTAAAATACAGAGCGGTGCCATGTACGAATAACTCTCGTCAATCTGAACCAGGGTAATCACTATAAAAACAAAGAGCAAGATGTTCAAAAAGATAAATGTCAACTGATTGTTGTCTTCATAGATGCTCGGACGGTATTTTTTGATAAAGAGCATAAGCATGAGCAGTACCAATGCGACAAGCAAGCCATAACCTGTTAGGATGATATAAAAACTAAGTCCGCTGATAAGTTGTGACTGATACTCTGATCGAAGCGATTCAAGCAATTGAAATTCTGACTGTTCAATTATTTTTCCGCGACTCACAATTAGGGTTCCTTCTAAAATCTCACCGAGGGTATAAGAAATTTGACCTAATTGTTCATTTAATACCGCGGCACTGAGCTGCTCATCGTAGCTCAAATTAGGTTGAATCGTTTGACTTAAGAGCTGTGTTAGCAGAGCCTTTTGATCTTCTTCAACCCGTGAAGGGATGAGTTCTTCTATTTTGTTTCTTAAGGTTTCTGGAAATATTCTTTCATCCTCATTAAGCGCGTAAAGACGGTTCTCTTTAGAGATTTCAATGCGCTTATAGGTATTGGTGCGCTCGAAAACACCGAAGGAATACAATTCATCAACGACCTCATTTCCAACAGCGTACAGATCTAAGAGGGTCGAGTCTTGTTCAAAATTAAATCCAAAAGTTGCTCTGAATAAGGTGTAGAATTCACCCTCCACCTCATTAACTGTAGCCTCATCAAAAATGAAATAATGGGTCTGATTGTTATTGATGGTATTTTGCTCCTGCTCTACTTCTGTAATTGACTTTTGTATATCAAAATCAAAAGGAGCATAAAGGTTTTCATATTGCCAAGGCCTTCCTTTGCTGTACTCGTATTTGAAGTCTACTCCAGCTGGAAACATCCACAAAACAACAAGCACTGAAAATACAAATAGGGCGTATTTGAAAATCTTGGAATGATACTTCTGTATGGATTGATACAAGTCGTTAAAAGTTGCCATAGGAAATCCTTAGTTGCCATAAAAATAGAAAATATGATTTTAGTATTTTCGTACCAAATAATATCCCATGCGTAAAGTAGTTATAGTTGCAGCGAAAAGAACTCCAATTGGTTCTTTTTTAGGACAACTTTCAAGCGTTCCAGCAGTTGAATTAGGTGCAGTTGCCATAAAAGCTGCATTGGAACAAATTGAACTAAAACCCGAAGATGTAGACGAGGTATTTATGGGGCATGTGGTACAGGCCGGATGCAAACAAGCTCCAGCTAGGCAGGCAGCACTTTTGGCAGGCCTCCCCGAAAACGTCCCCTGCACCACTGTAAATAAAGTTTGTGCCTCTGGCATGAAATCAGTGCAATGGGCGGCGCAATCTATTGCATTGGGAGACAATGAGATTTGTGTGGCAGGAGGTATGGAAAATATGAGTCTTATTCCGCACTACAGTTATTTGCGTAGAGGACAAAAATTTGGTTCACAAGCATTTGTAGATGGCCTTCAAGAAGACGGCTTAAATGACGCCTACGATGCACATGCCATGGGAGTTTGCGCAGATGAATGTGCAAGCAAATACGAATTGAGTAGAGAAGTGCAAGACCAATATGCCATTAGCTCGTATGAGAAGGCAGCACAAGCATGGAAAAGCGGTTCTTTTACAGATGAAATTGCAGCAGTAAGTGTACCCCAACGAAGGGGAGAACCTATTATCGTCGATCATGATGAAGAATACCAAAATGTTAGGTTTGATAAAATCCCTCAATTAAGAGCAGCTTTTAGCAAAGACGGTACAGTTACCGCCGCAAATGCATCTACCATTAATGATGGAGCAGCAGCCGTTATTGTAATGAGTGAAAAAAAAGCCAAAGTACTTGGTCTCACTATTCTGGCTTATATCAACTGTTATGCAGATGCAGCTACAGCGCCAAAGTGGTTTACTATTGCACCTTCAAAAGCAATTCCTTCAGTATTAGAAAAGGCCGCTTTAAAGATTTCAGATATTGATTATTTCGAAATCAACGAAGCTTTTTCAGCTGTTGCGCTCGCCAATCAAAAAATATTAAATATTCCTGCAGAAAAGCTCAATACTCGAGGGGGAGCCGTCGCACTGGGTCATCCTCTTGGTTGTTCTGGAACACGAATTTTAGTCACCCTAATTTACACTCTTATTCACAACCAAGGCACTTACGGTCTTGCAGGAATTTGTAATGGTGGAGGTGGAGCTTCTGCAATGCTCATAGAAAGAAAGTAAACTGTTGAAAAATCAATACGGTATTTGCGATTTAAGTGTCATCAATATGTATGACCAAGCGGATGCGCATTCAAGTGTAATCAACCAAATGCTCTATGGCGATCACTACAAGGTAAAAGAAGTTCGTAAGCATTATCTATGCATTGAACTCCAATACGACCAAAGTAAGGGCTGGATTCACAGAAATCAATTTCATCCATTAGCAGAAGAAAATGTCCAAGACTTGAACGATTTCAGCCAGGCCGTGTACAATGATCAGCCCATTAGTTACGTAATTGACGCGCATGACAATTTGAGAACAGTTTTATTCGGCGCAAGAATGGATGCCATGCGATTCATCAATCACCACAATAAGGATTTTGAATTGGCTCCTAAAAGCAAATCAATTCCTGAATTGGCCTTGTCTTTATTGAACACGCCTTTTATGCAAGGCGGAAGATCTACTTTTGGTGTGGACGCTTCAGGATTTACACAGCTCATTTACAAGAACTGCGGAATACCCTTAAACCGGAGTGTTGAACAGCAATCTGAGCAAGGTATTCCATTGAGCTTTATTGAAGAATCCAAGCCAGGTGACTTGGCCTTCTTTGACAACAAAGAAGGAGTCATTCATCACGTAGGAATCATTCTTCCCAACAATTACATCGCACACGCTTTTGGAAAAGTTCGAATAGACCGCTTAGATCACACAGGAATTTTCAATCCAGAAACCAAGAAGTATACCCACCAACTAAGAGTTATAAAGAGTCTTTCAGAATAAAAAAAGCCAGCATTAAGCTGGCTTTTTTTCATTTTTAACTTCTTTTTTACTGCTCTAGTAATGTTCGAATTCTCATGAAATTCTCATTATCACCAAGTGCACCGTAAATATTTTTAAGCTGTGTTAACACTTGTTCGTTTTCTGGAACATCTGCTAACATATTTTCTAAAATTTCAGCACCCTGCTTGAAGAGCTCATCCTTTTTCGCCTTTAACTCATCGTACTTGTCAAAATCGGCTTTCTTAGAAGAAAGCGCTAATTCATTCATTTCGTCAATAAAAGAGTTTCCTTCGTTGATGTATGATGTAGATAAGTTTAACCCTGCATTTACATAGGTCGGGTCAATCTCTAATGCACGACTATAGGCTTCTCTTGCCTCTTCCATATTTCCTTGTTCCATAGCGATCACCCCGATATTGTATTGAAGGTCAGGATTGTCAGGAGCCATATTTGATGCCTTATTCATCAAGGTCTTAAACTCATCTACATTACCCATTTGATAATATAAATTTGCCTTGTTCAATAAGAGATTGACATCTGTTGGATTATTGGCAATAGCATCGTCATAAGCTGAAAGCGCATCTTCATTTTTACCTTGTTGCTGATAAATAAGTGCGATATTTTTAACCACTTCGGCTCTTCTTGACGGAGTTTTATTCTCAGCAGGGTCCTTGTGTGTTCCTGCTTTGATGTATAAATCTCTTGTGTTCTTATCGAACTGCTCTACCTCGCCAGACTCAATGTTTACAGCTGTATAAGTAGTCTCACTACCATCATAGTTGATTTCTTTAAGCTCTATATAGTACTTTAATGCTTTATCGTAGTCTTGCGCATTCACTGCTGATCCAGCAGCGTAATAGAGATAAATCGTATCCATTGGACGAAGCTGAAACCCTTTATAAAGTTTAGCAGCAGCTGAGGCAAAACTTCCGGTTTGCTGATCGTCTACTGCCCCATTGATTAAGTTCGCTGTAATCTGGCTTAATTTTTGCTCTGCCTCTGCAGTATAACGCACTCTCCCACTCTCCTTTTCAACGTTAATAACATTCTGATACGCATCAATAGCCGTATCATACATGCTGTCGTCTTCTAAGGCCAAGTTGTAAGAAGCTTCTCCTAAGTAGGAATAAAAGGTTGCTTTTGTTCTGGCATCATCTTGTCCGTCTACTAGAGATTTTGCACCGTCTAAAATAGATTTTGCCTGGGCGTAATCTGCTGCCTTAATGGCTTTAGAAGCCGCTTTAAGCTCGTCTTTCTGCGCAGAAAGGTTAAATACTACTGCAAAAGAAAGGATTGATAAAATTCTTATTTTCATAATACTTGTACTCTTTATTCTTTAATTATGCAGCGCAAGTTAAGGCTACCTTTTTGTTAATTCAATAGTTGTGCCAAATTAAATTTGAGCAAAGTAGTAATTAGTCGGCGCTTTCTGTAGATTCCTCAGTCTCTTCGATTTCGTCATCCTCAATTTTCATGACCTTGGCTACTGCAGCAATTTGGTCGTTGTTTTTGAGGTTGATCAGGCGAACACCTTGAGTAGCACGACCCATGACTCTTAAATCTTCAACGGGTAGGCGTATTGCGATACCTGACTTATTAATAATCATCAAATCATCTTGGTCGGTCACGTTTTTAATCGCCACCAATTCACCTGTTTTATCAGTTATTGAAATGGTTTTTACACCCTTTCCACCTCTGTTGGTGACTCTGTAGTCTTCAAGATCAGAACGCTTACCATATCCATTTTCAGAAACCACTAAAATGTTATCGGTCGTTTCATTAACTGAAATCATACCAATTACCTCGTCGTTTTCATGGGCCAGGGTTACCCCTCTTACCCCAGAGGCATTACGCCCCATAGGTCTGGTTTTGCTTTCCTCAAAACGAATCGCTTTTCCTGATTTGAGTCCCATTATAATTTGAGAGCTTCCTGTGGTCATTTTCGCTTCGAGTAATTCATCTCCTTCTCGCACTCCGATCGCGTTAATACCGCCTTTTCTTGGTCGAGAATACTGTTCTAAAGAGGTCTTTTTAACTACTCCTTTTTTGGTAGCCATGATGACGTAATGCGAATTCACATAGTCTTCATCCTTTAAATCCTTAGTACAGATAAAGGCTTTTACCTTATCGTCGTTTTCGATTTGAATGAGGTTTTGAATCGCTCGTCCTTTAGCCGTTCTACTTCCCTCTGGGATTTCATAAACACGCATCCAGAAACACTTTCCTTTTTGAGTAAAGAACAGCATGTATTGGTGATTTGTACCTATGAACAGATGCTCTAAAAAGTCTTCGTTTCTAGTGGATGAAGCTTTTTGTCCTACTCCTCCTCTATTTTGAGTTTTGTACTCTGAAACAGGTGTTCTTTTGATGTATCCTGCGTGAGAGATGGTAATGACCACTTGTTCATCTGGAATCATATCCTCAATACTCAAACTACCACCAGAGAAATCGATGATTGATCTGCGCTCATCTCCATATTTTTCCTTCACTTCTTGGAGTTCTTCGGTAATGATCTGCATTCTACGCTCTTCTCTATCTAAGATGTCTTTTAGATCTTTAATGGTATCTAATAATTCTTGATATTCAGCTCTTAATTTGTCTTGTTCAAGACCGGTAAGCTGTCTCAACCTCATCTCTACGATGGCTTTGGCTTGAACTTCACTGAGCTCAAATTCGCTCATCAATGAGGCTCGCGCTTCGTCAACGTTAGCCGATCCACGGATAATTTCAATCACCCGATCAATATTATCAGAGGCTATGATTAAACCTTGAACAATGTGGGCTCTCTCCTCTGCTTTTCTCAACTCAAATTGAGCTCTTCGCACCACAACTTCATGGCGGTGATTTACAAAGTGCTTGATTAACTCTTTAAGATTTAATAGCTGTGGTCTTCCATCAACAAGAGCAATATTATTTACACTAAAAGAAGATTGTAGTGCTGTGTATTTAAAAAGGGTATTAAGAACGATATTCGGAATGGCATCTCGCTTGAGCATGTAAACGATACGCATACCCTTTCGGTCAGATTCGTCTCGTATTGCAGATATCCCTTCAATCTTTTTATCATTGACCATATCCCAGGTCTTTTTGATCATATCTGCCTTATTGACTTGGTAAGGAATCTCAGTGACTACAATGGCCTCTTTTCCTTGCACTTCTTCAATGATGGCCTTGGCTCTCATGACCACACGACCACGTCCAGTCATAAAGGCATCTTTTACGCCTTCGTAACCGTAAATCGTTCCTCCAGTAGGAAAGTCTGGTGCTTTGATGTACTGAATCAGCTCTTCAATTTCAATTTCAGGGTTATTGATGTACGCAATAGTACCGTCAACAACCTCTGATAAATTGTGAGGAGGCATATTTGTTGCCATACCAACTGCGATACCCGATGCTCCATTTACTAGTAGATTAGGTACTCTCGCAGGAAGCACAGTTGGTTCTTTTAGTGAATCGTCAAAGTTGAGCTGAAAGTCAACGGTTTCTTTGTCGATATCAGAAAGCATTTCATCAGCAATTTTACGCATTCGCGCCTCGGTATAACGCATGGCAGCTGGCGAATCTCCATCAACTGATCCAAAGTTTCCTTGACCGTCGATCATCATATATCTAAGACTCCATTCTTGAGCCATACGAACCATGGTGTCGTAAACCGAAGTATCTCCGTGTGGGTGGTATTTACCGAGCACCTCACCTACTATTCTAGCAGATTTTTTATGTGCTGATGTGGACCTGACTCCGAGTTCATGCATACCAAACAGTACTCTTCTGTGTACGGGTTTAAGACCATCTCTAACGTCTGGCAGGGCACGTGAAACAATTACGGACATCGAATAATCGATGTAAGCCGACTTCATTTCATCTTCAATGTTGATTGGAATTAGCTTTTCTCCTTCACTCATCGCGTCGTAAGCTTTTACTGATTAAATAATGTGGCAATTTAATTAAAACTAGGGTCCTAATAATTGACGATTTGCAACAAAAATCAACTATTTATTAACATTGGTTCAAAAATTTGTTGGCTCACACAACATCGCGTCAGAATATTTGTTTTATTGAAGGATAGAATGCTTATTTTTAGCTTTTGAAAAGAAAATGTATGGATGATAATTTCTCGCCAAGAGTCAAAGACGTCTTAGCCTTTAGCAAAGAGGAAGCCCTGCGCTTGGGCCATGATTTTATTGGAACGGAACACCTTCTTTTAGGGATTCTAAGAGATGGAGGTGGTAAGGCGGTACACATTCTCGATGGAATGGATATCGATTTGGATCAACTCAGACGTAAAACGGAGATTTTGACTCCGGCTACCACTGAGCACGACAGCTTGAGCAAGGAGAAAAAAAATCTACGATTGACTAGACAGGCAGAGCGAGCCTTAAAAACCACTTTTTTGGAGGCTAAACTGTTTCAAAGTTCAACCATCAATACAGCGCATTTATTACTCTGTATACTTAGAAACGAAAACGACCCAACAACTAAATTGCTTCAGAAACTCAAAATTGACTACGACAATGTAAAAGATCAGTTTAGGTCGATGATTACTTCTGAAGACGATTATATAGACGAACCCACTTCTGATGCTTCATTTCCAAGTGACGCAGAAGATGAGGACGAAGAAAAGGATTTCAGCAGCGCCAAGTCATCTAAATCTTCATCTACAACTAAAAGAGGCGCGAAATCTAAAACTCCAGTTTTAGACAATTTCGGAAGAGACCTTACTCAACTCGCAGAAGAAGACAAACTTGACCCTGTTGTTGGACGAAGCAAAGAAATAGAGCGCGTCTCACAAATATTATCGCGTCGCAAAAAGAACAATCCTTTACTCATCGGTGAACCCGGTGTAGGAAAAAGCGCAATTGCCGAAGGCTTGGCCCTTCGAATTGTTGAGAAAAAAGTTTCGCGCGTACTGTATAACAAACGTGTGATTACTCTTGATTTGGCATCCTTAGTCGCAGGAACAAAATACAGAGGGCAATTTGAAGAGCGAATGAAAGCGGTGATGAACGAGCTCGAAAAAAATGACGATGTCATTTTATTTATTGACGAAATTCACACTATTGTAGGCGCAGGTGGAGCAACAGGAAGCTTAGATGCCTCAAATATGTTCAAACCGGCCCTTGCAAGAGGAGAAATTCAATGTATAGGAGCCACTACCCTAGACGAGTACAGACAGTACATCGAAAAAGACGGTGCCCTAGAGCGTAGATTCCAAAAGGTAATGGTTGAGCCTGCTTCTGTCGAAGAAACCATTGACATTCTGAAAAATATCAAAACCAAGTACGAGGATCATCACAATGTTACCTATACCGATGAAGCCCTCAAAGCTTGTGTCATGTTAACCAATCGCTACATCTCAGACCGATTCCTTCCAGATAAAGCTATAGATGCTTTAGATGAGGCGGGTTCAAGGGTGCATATTGTAAACATGAATGTTCCAGAAAGCATCTTAGAATTAGAAGCGAAACTCGAAGCGACGAGAGAACAAAAAAATGCCGTAGTTAAAAAGCAGAAATACGAGGAAGCCGCTAAACTTAGAGATGACGAAAAGAGAATTGAAAAATTACTTGAAGCGGCACAGCTCGAATGGGAAGAAGAAAGTAAACAACATCGTGAAATTGTCGATGAAGAGAACGTAGCTGATGTAGTTTCTATGATGAGTGGTATTCCTGTTAACCGAATTGCGCAAACCGAGAGCAATCGCTTGGCAGAGTTACCTGAAATATTAAACGCCTCAATTATAGGTCAAGACGAAGCAGTAGTAAAAGTGTCGAAGGCGATTCAAAGAAACCGAGCTGGACTTAAAGATCCAGACAAACCTATTGGTTCGTTTATCTTTTTAGGACAAACAGGTGTCGGTAAAACCCAATTGGCAAAGGTATTAGCCAAGGAATTATTTGATTCAGAAGACGCCCTTATCAGAATTGACATGAGCGAATACATGGAAAAGTTTGCCATTTCAAGACTGGTTGGAGCACCTCCTGGATACGTGGGTTACGAAGAAGGTGGTCAGCTCACTGAAAAAGTGAGAAGAAAACCTTATGCCGTTATACTCTTAGACGAAATTGAAAAGGCTCATCCAGATGTATTCAACATGCTTTTGCAAGTTCTAGACGACGGATTCTTAACCGACAGTTTAGGCCGAAAAGTAGACTTTAGAAATACTATTATCATCATGACCTCCAATATCGGAGCTAGACAAATTAAAGACTTTGGTCAAGGCGTAGGATTTGGAACTGCAGCTCGTAAGGCGCAAGAAGGTGATTTTCAAAAGGGTGTTATCGAAAAGGCATTGAAAAAGGCCTTTGCTCCTGAATTTTTGAATCGTATTGATGATGTGGTTGTCTTTAACAGTCTTGAAAAAGAACACATCAATGCTATCATTGACATTGAACTAAGAGGTGTAGTTCAGCGTATCAAAGCCTTGGGCTATGAATTAACGCTGACCAAAAAAGCAAAAACCTTTATTGCTGACAAAGGCTTTGATAAAGATTTTGGAGCTCGACCATTAAAAAGAGCGATTCAAAAGTACATCGAAGACAAGTTGGCCGAAGAAATTGTCAATTCTCGATTGAGTAGCGGAGACCGCATAAAGTTAGATTTGAGCAAGAGCAAAGAAGATCTAATCGTTGTCAAAGAAGCCGTAAAGAAAGAATAATCTTACACTCCTTCGTCAGAAAAGAATTGTTTTTACACTAAACATTGGAACTTAAATGTGTTAGAACAGATAAATTCGGTTTTTTATCTGCGAATTACACGCACAAGAACACTTGCTGAAGACCTTTGCAGCATGAAATTGCTCGAAGCTCAAGTAGCTACTTATGAATTAGAATATGGTCTGGTTAAAGTAAGTGCAAATAGCATGCACGTATTTTTTAACGCAGACGCGATTGTTGATCTAGAAACCGTATACCAATTGATTGGAATTTCAGAAATTCACTTCAGAAATCAATCTTTCGGTGTTTTACTGGATTACCAACAGCAGTACACTATTGATCCTCATGCCTTAAACTTTTTGGCAAAAATCGAACACTTTAAAGGTTTAGCGCTTTTAACTCATCAGCAAAAGGCAATACTAAACTTTGGTATCATCAAGCTCTTTTTTGAGAAACCTATTGAGGTGTTTTTTTCTCAAGAAAATGCTGATTTATGGCTTTCTAGCAAGATTGGTAATTAATCACTTGCCGGATTCACAGAATATCTGGTATAAATTCTGAAATCGTTTAACGAATTTTTATTTTTTTACATTATCATCAAAAAAATGCCAAGTATAGCCCTATCCTTTTATCAAATTGTAATTTCGCGGCTCATTAAAATTTCATAGCATGGTTGTCCTAAAGTTTGGAGGGAGCTCAATAGCCGATATACAAGCGTTACAAAAACTGGGGAAGATTGTATTAGAAAAACACAACTCGTACAATAGTCCGGTAATCACGGTAGTCTCAGCAGTTGGAGGCACCACAGACTTGATTGAAAAGGCTATTGACCAAGCGTCTCAAAAAAACAAGGCCTATCTCAATGTAGTTCAACAAATCAAAGACCTACATCAACCCTTTTTGGAATTTGTAACTATTTCGGCAGATCTCAAACAAGACATTGCACAAGATTTCGAAGATCTTGAAACCATACTAGGAGGTGTTTTTCTAATCGGGGAAGCCAGCTTAAGAACTCGTGACAAGGTAATGGGATATGGAGAACTTCTATCCTCCAAATTATTAAACGCCTATTTGAATTCACTTGATGTGGTTAGCACCTATATGGATTCAAGAGCATTGATAACAACTGACAGTAACTTTTCACAGGCCAAGGTCGATCTGCAAAGCAGCTATGCTCAAATCGCCTCTTTTGCAGCTCAAATTAATCAAATTGCTGTTGCACCCGGTTTTATAGCGAGAGACGAAAATGGAATTCCCACTACCTTAGGTCGCGGTGGTTCTGATTACACGGCTTCGCTTTATGCAGCAGCGACCAATGCTGAAATACTATTCATTTACACCGATGTCAGCGGTATGTATACCTCTGACCCAAGAATTGTAAAACAGGCGCGTCCCTTAGAAGAACTCTCCTATCAGGAAGCCTTAGAACTTTCTCATTTTGGAGCAAAAGTATTACATCCACCAAGTGTTCAACCTGTATTCAGCGCTGGTATTCCCTTGTATATTAAAAACACCTTTCAACCTAAAGACAAAGGAACATTAATCACCAAAGAGGGAAGCACAAAAGCCAACGTAGTCAGTGGTTTAAGTCATATGCATGACATTGCATTACTCACGATTGAAGGCCCTTCAATGGTGGGAACCAAAGGAACTTCAAAACGTATTTTTGAGGCTTTAGCCTTGGCTGAAATAAACATCATTCTCATCACACAAGCCTCTTCTGAGCATTCACTGTGTATTGGGATAGCAGAGCAAAACGGTGACTTGGCCAAAAAGGCGCTTGAAGAAGCTCTTGATTACGAATTAGAAACCCAAAAAATATATCCATTGCGCATGGAAACAGACCTAAGCATTATCGCTTTGGTTGGGGATAATATGCGCTCTCATCAAGGTTTAAGCGGCAAGTTATTTTCTACCCTAGGTAGTAACAATGTCAATGTGAAGGCTATTGCACAAGGTGCTTCAGAGCGAAATATATCAGTGGTTATTGCAAAGCGAGATGTCACCAAGGCCTTAAATGCCGTTCACGAACGCTTTTTTGAAAAGCAACTCAAACTCATCAACTTATTTATCACCGGTGTAGGAACCGTTGGATCTAAGCTCCTCAATATTTTAAATCAACAAAAGGATTATTTTGAAGAAGAGTTGAGATTGCAACTGCGCGTATGTGCTATTTCGAATTCGAAAAAAATGTATTTCGACCCTAACGGATTAGACATCTCTAACTGGGCTGACTTACTTGAAAAGGGAGAACAAGCTGATATGCACGCCTTTCAAGCCAAGGTTCAAGACTTAAATCTACGCAACAGTGTTTTTGTCGACAACACGGCAAGCGAGCACATCGCTTCTTGTTATGAAGCTTATCTCGATAAGAGTATTGCCGTTGTCACTTGTAATAAAATTGCCAGTTCGTCTCAATTTGAGCGTTACGCTAACTTAAAAGCACTCAGTAAGAAATACCAAACTCCATTCTTGTTTGAGACTAATGTCGGTGCAGGACTTCCTATTATAGATACCATCAAACAACTCGTAGACTCGGGTGACCAAATACGAAGTATCAAAGCCGTACTTTCTGGAAGTCTAAACTTTATATTTGACAGTTTCAATGAAGAGGTCAAATTCGTCGATGTAGTTAAGCAAGCTATGCAAGGCGGATACACCGAACCCGACCCAAGAATTGATCTTAGCGGAACAGATGTCAAACGCAAGATTTTGATATTGGCAAGAGAATCGGGCTATCAGTTAGACATGCAAGACATTTCTTCTTTGGAATTTTTACCTGAATCTTGCAGAGACACCTCAAGTGTAGATGAATTCTTATCGGAGCTCGAAAAGAATCAATCGCATTTTACAGACCTCTTTTTGGAGGCCAAAAAAGAAAATGCCAAATTGAAATTTGCTGCAAGTTTTGTAGCAGAAAACAAGACTACCTTTAAGGCAAGTGTTGGATTGGAAAAAGTTGATATGAGTAATGATTTCTATCACCTTTCTGGAAGCGATAATATTATTTTAATATACACCGATCGCTACCGAGAAAATCCATTAGTTATTAAAGGTGCTGGAGCTGGAGCAGACGTTACAGCATCAGGAATTGTAGGAGATATCATACGTTCTGGAAATCATCTCGAATAAATGGAAAAAATTTCAGTTTTTGCGCCCGCATCAGTGGCAAACGTTTGTGCAGGATATGACGTTCTAGGTTTTTCATTTGCAGCGGTTGGCGACCATATGCATTTTGAAAAAACTCCAGAAAAAGGCGTTCGTATTTCTGAAATCACAGGGGCTGAATTACCGCTTACTCTAGAAGATAACGTAGCAGGAGTTGCAGTCAAAGCACTCTACAATCGTTTTGAAACTCAAATCGATTTCGGCATCGACATCCGTATTGAGAAAAAAATCAAGCCCGGAAGTGGCATTGGCTCAAGTGCAGCAAGCGCTGCCGGAGCAATTTTTGGAGCAGATGCACTACTCAATTCACAACTGCCTTCAACTGAACTTATTTCATTAGCCATGAAAGGAGAAGCGGTAGCAAGTGGTTGCGAGCACGCTGACAACGTAGCTCCTTCTCTACTAGGAGGATTTTCTTTGATCAGCAGTTACCATCCATTAACGGTTAGTAGCATTTATTGTGATTTAGACCTTCACGCAGTTGTGCTTCATCCAAAAATAGAGGTTAAAACCAAGGAGGCGCGGGCGGTACTACCTTCTAAAATTCCTTTGACCTTGGCCACTGAGCAATGGGGGCATCTGGCAGGACTTATTTTAGGGCTCACCCGCTCAGATGCTGAACTGATCAGTAGACACCTCACAGACCTGGTCATCGAACCGCATCGCAAAAACCTTATTCCAAAATTTGAGCAGTACAAATCGGCGGCTTTGGACGAAAAGGCCTTAGGTTTTGGCATATCCGGCTCTGGGCCATCTGTATTTGCGCTATGTGAAGGAAGCCAAAGTGCTGAGCAAATCAAAGCAAACATGATGCAAATTGCCTCAGCACAGGATTACGATTTTAGTTTGTACTCAGGAGAAATAGACAATAAAGGAACACATGAAATACGTTAGCCTAGCCAATAACGAACTAAGAACATCTTTTAAACAGGCTGTAATACAAGGACTTGCACCAGATAAAAGCCTTTATTATCCCACCTATATTCCACAATGGAAAGCTTCCTTTATCGAAGAAATACCAAATCTTTCGAATCTGGAAA
Source organism: Flavobacteriales bacterium (assembly GCA_011525015.1). Taxonomy (GTDB): domain Bacteria; phylum Bacteroidota; class Bacteroidia; order Flavobacteriales; family Flavobacteriaceae; genus UBA3478. The sequence goes on along the minus strand of WTJC01000033.1, from coordinate 8,968 downwards.
TTGCGCTCGAGGGCATGCGTCCGTTTGTTGACCAAGACCTCAGCCTTTCTGACTTAGAACTGATTTTAAGCGATGTACTGTCTTTCGATTTTCCCCTGCAAAAAGTTGGAGACTATTACAGTTTAGAATTATTTCACGGCCCTACCTTGGCCTTTAAAGATGTAGGAGCAGGATTTATGGCCCGATGCCTAGGGAGATTTATTCAAGATGAACAAGAGCAGAAAGCAACAGTTCTTGTAGCCACTTCGGGTGATACTGGAGGTGCCGTAGCCAATGGATTTTTAGGCGTTGAAGGTATTGATGTGGTGATTCTTTATCCCAGCGGAAAAGTCAGCCCTATTCAAGAAAAGCAACTCACAACCCTAGGGCAAAACATTACTGCATTAGAAGTACAAGGCACATTCGACGATTGTCAATCCATGGTCAAAAAGGCATTTGTAGATGGTGATATTACCTCCAAAGTCAAATTGACCTCAGCCAATAGTATCAATGTGGCGAGATGGATTCCACAAATGCTCTACTATATTTTTGCTTACAAGACCTTAAAAAACAATGGTATTCAAGATGCTCCCGTATTTGCTGTTCCCTCGGGAAATTTTGGAAACATTTGCGCAGGTATGCTTGCGTACAAGATGGGACTACCTGTCTCACATTTCATCGCTTGTAATAATGTCAACGATACTGTTGTAGATTTTATGAATACTGGGGTTTATCGTGCAAAAGATACAGTGGCTACCATATCGAATGCTATGGACGTAGGCAATCCCTCAAATTTTGTTCGAATTTTAGAACTATTCAATAAGCAGAAAAAAGAACTGGAGCTTGACTTTACGGCATGTTCCTATTCTGATGCCCAAACCAAAGTTGCTATGCAAGAAATCTACGAGCAATTCAATTATGTAGCCGACCCGCATGGAGCAGTTGCTTACTTAGGGTTAAAGGCCTATACCACACAAAATCCAACGACAGCCGGAGTATTTCTTGAAACGGCCCATCCGTCTAAATTTATTGATGTAGTAGAATCAACTCTCGATATTGAGGTTGCGCTTCCAGAAAATGTGCGCCATTTAATGAATCGCGAAAAACAGAGCATTCTCACTTCAAATTATGAAGATTTGAAGTCTTTTTTACTGCAATAGAATTCGGTAACTTCGCTTGCAAATAGTGAATGCTTATGAAAAAGACTGCTCTATTCGAACAGCATAGCGATTTAGGTGCAAAAATCGTAGATTTTGCAGGATACCAAATGCCTTTGAGCTATGAAGGCGTTTCTGTCGAACACCATCAAGTCAGAAACGACTGCGGTGTATTTGACGTCTCCCATATGGGTGAATTTTTTGTCAGTGGCGATCAGGCCACAGCCCTTATTTCTAAAATAAGCTCAAACGATGTGACTAAATTGAGTCCTGGACAGGCGCAATATAGCTGTATGCCCAATGAAACTGGAGGAATTATCGATGATCTTATCATCTACAAACTCGCTGAAGATGATTACATGCTGGTGGTTAACGCCTCAAATATCGAAAAAGACTTGGCTCATATTCAAAAGTACAACGCCACAATAGGAGCATCTTTGACCAATGAATCTGACTCCTATGCGCTGCTCGCCATTCAAGGGCCTAAGACTATTGAACTAATGCAGCCCTTGAGTTCAGTTGATTTGGCTCAAATTCCTTTTTATCAATTCACTAAAGGCGATTTCGGAGGAATTGCTGAAGTTATCATCTCTGCCACTGGATATACAGGTTCAGGAGGATTTGAGATCTATTGTAAGAACGATGAAGTGGCCCAGATTTGGAGCAAAGTTCTCGAACAAGGAGCAAAACCAATTGGATTAGCTGCCAGGGATACCCTTCGACTTGAAATGGGTTATTGCTTGTACGGAAACGACATTGATGATACCACGAGCCCATTAGAGGCCGGTTTAGGATGGATTACCAAATTCAATTGTGATTTTGTTAATGCTGCAAACCTCAAGGCCCAAAAAGAAAATGGAGTATCTAAAAAACTCATTGGTTTTGAAATGATTGAAAAAGGCATCCCTCGAAAAGACTATACCATTGTAAATCAAGATGGAGAAGATATCGGTCATGTAACTTCAGGAACTATGTCTCCTTCAGTATCCAAAGGAATAGGACTTGCCTATGTACAAACGGCCTGCGCTACGATTGGCACCAAGATTTACATTCAAATTCGAAATAAGACCGTAGCTGCCGAAGTGGTTAAACCACCCTTTTATAAATCTGTTTAATTGAGATGAATAAAAAGCGCATTCTCATATTGGGAGGAAGCGGATTTATAGGTAGAGCGATCTACAAAGAACTCGGTGATTATTTTGATTGCCGAGCAACCTATTGCCACAATACCACTTTTGAAGAAAACGCGAGATATTACGCCTTTGACATCAGAAGCGATTCTCTCGAACATCTGCTCAAAATTATTCGGCCTGATATCGTCATTAACTGTTTGAAGGGAGAATCAAACGCGCTTATCACCATCAACCAGCAATTGATCGAATTGGCAGTCAATGCTCCTTTTAAGATCATTTCACTGTCCTCTTCTAATGTTTTTGATGCCTATGTGCAATACCCCTCTTATGAAAACGACAAAACCCTTTCGAATAGTTCTTACGGAAAAGTGAACATCAAAATCGAAAATGATCTCATTCGAAAAACCGATTTAGACTATTTGATTATAAGATCTCCCATGGTTTTTGGGCACAACTCACCGCGAATTAATGAGCTCAAAAAAATAGTTGAACTCAATGAAGCGATTGAAGTTTTTCCGAATCTTATTATTAACGCAGCGCATATAAACCGATTAACCCAACAATTGCACTACCTGATCAATAAAGATCGTTTTGGCATCTACCATTTGGGAAGCAATGATTTGATGTTACACGAGGATTTAATTTTTGAAATATTGGATAAGTTGAATTTGCAAAATGTTCTTATCAAAAGAGTTTACACCTCAAATGACGACAGATACCTAGCTGTTCTCTCTAAGGTGAATTCGCTTCCTCAGCACTTGAACTATTCTATTTCAGAGGTCATCAATGAAATCAAACTCATTGAAGATTGATTTGGTTTTTTTATTTTTAAGCACTAATTAACAACGCATATGGGAAGAGCATTTGAATTTAGAAAAGCCCGTAAAATGAAACGCTGGGCCGCAATGTCAAAGGCGTTTACACGTATTGGGAAAGATATCGTAATGGCAGTAAAAGAGGGAGGCCCTGACCCTGACAGTAATTCAAGACTTCGTGCGGTGATTCAAAATGCCAAGTCTGTGAATATGCCCAAAGACAATATAGAGCGGGCTATCAAACGTGCATCAGACAAAAACCAAGGAGATTATAAAGAAGTCTTATTCGAAGGATATGGTCCTCACGGTATTGCCATCTTGGTTGAAACCGCCACAGATAACAACACTAGAACTGTAGCTAACATCAGAAGCTACTTTAATAAATGTAATGGAACCTTAGGAACCTCAGGCTCTGTTGAATTCATGTTTGATCACACCTGTAATTTTAGAATCCAATCTGAGGGAATTGATATTGAAGAACTCGAGTTAGAGTTGATTGATTTTGGAGCAGAGGAAATTTTTCAAGATGAAGATGGAATTATCATTTATGCTCCTTTTGAGAGCTTTGGGGCTATTCAAAAAGAACTGGAAGATCGCTCAATAGAAATCCTTTCCTCTGGATTTGAACGCATCCCAACTACGACAACCACCTTAAATGAAGAACAGGTGGCAGACATCGAAAAGCTCTTAGAAAAAATTGAAGAAGACGATGATGTACAAAATGTATATCACAGCATGCAAGAATAGGGCTAAAAGAGCGCCTTTAATTGCGTGAGTCGTTCTATTTTGAGGTAGTGGTGGTCTTTATCAATTTCTTTTTCACTCACCTCTTCATGTGCCCATGTTGTGTGAAATGGAATGTGAATGGCTTTAGCACCAATATTCAAAAGCGGCAGCACGTCAGATTTTAAAGAATTTCCAATCATCACAAATTCGTCGACCTCAATTTGTAAGTGCGTCAACAAATCGCTGTAATTTTTCTCTTTCTTATCACTCAATACCTCAACGTGTTGAAAGTACTTAGAAAGACCTGATTTTTGAAGTTTGCGCTCTTGGTCGAGCAAATCTCCTTTGGTCATTACAATCAATCGGTAATTTGGAGCTAAATACTGTAATACTTCTTCTACCCCATCCAGAAGTTCAACCGGTTTTTCAATCATGTCCTTACCCATCCCAATAATCTTTGAGAGGGTTTGACTGTTTACTTGACCTGATGAGAGTTCTATAGCCGTCTCCAACATCGAAAGCATAAATCCCTTCACACCGTACCCATAAAGCGCTAAATTTTCCATTTCCTTGGCGAAGAGCTCATTGTCTATTTTATTCTTAGTCTCAAATTCTTGGAGCAATGCGGCGAATTTATCTTCAGTTTCTCTGAAATAGGTTTCATTTACCCAAAGCGTATCGTCTGCATCAAAACCAATAGTTCGAATTGCGCTATAATCAATCATGCTTGTGCTTTTAATTTCAGTCGGGCACGTTCTAAATCCTCAGGAGTGTCTATTCCGACATTGTCGATTTGGGTGGTCACCATTTTCATGGTTCTATTGTGTTCTAAAAATCGTATGGCTTCAATTTTTTCGGCAGCTTCTAGGGCTTTGATTTCCAATTTCGAAAATTCGATAAGAGCGTCTTTTCTAAAGGCGTATACGCCGATGTGTTTATAGTGCAGCACACCGTTGAGTTGAGCGCGATTATAAGGAATAGCAGAGCGTGAAAAATACATGGCAAAATCATTTTGATCACAGATGACCTTCACCACATTTGGATTGTTAATTTGAGCTTCGTCTTCAATGGGTGTTTTAAGACTTGCCAAATCGATTTGCTCATCAGCGTCTTTTTTAAAAACATCCACCAACAAACAAAGACTTTGGGTATCGATAAAAGGTTCGTCTCCCTGAACATTTACGATGACATCTGCCTCTATTTTAGCAGCAGCTTCTGCGAGACGATCACTGCCCGTCTCGTGTTCTTTTTCACTGTAAATCACTTGATTTTGGTTGAATAAACTGCCTATCTCCTGAGCATCTGTAACTACGTAAACCTCATGAAAAAGTCCTGTCTCAACGGCAGCTTGAAAGGTTCGTTCAATGACGGTCTTTCCGTTTAAATCTTGAATAAGTTTTTTAGGGAATCGACTGGCTTCTAATCGAGCCGGGATCATGGCAACAACTTTCATAGGTGAAATTTATTCAAAATATTTATTTTCAAATCCAATTAAATAGACAGATTTTTTTGCTCTTGTTATGGCGGTATACAACCAGCGTTTTGCATTTTGATCAAAACCGTCAGGTAAAAAAGGCTGTTCGATAAAAACATTATCCCACTGCCCCCCTTGAGCCTTATGACAGGTTAAGGCATAAGAGAACTTGACTTGAAGTGCGTTGAAATATTTGTTCTTTTTAACCGCTAAGTATTTTTTATAGTTCGAAGTTTCGTTTTCGTAATCGGCCCTGACTTCTTGATAGAGTCGGTTAGACTCCTCGTAGGTTAAGGCAGGTGATTCTGACTCTATGGTATCAAGAATCAAAACAGTTTCAAAAGGATCCATTTTTGGATAATCGACCAATTTGACTTTTACTTCAGCAAAGCGAAAACCATACAACTCGATGTACTTATAAATTTCCAAGAGCTCTACGAGATCTCCGTTGGCTATAAAGCCGGCATCACTTTTAGGACTGATCCAAAAGTAATTGTTCTTGACCACCATGAGGTAGTCGCCAACATTTAACTCGTCCTCCAGATAGAGAATGCGAGATCTGATGTTTTTGTTGAAAAGATTGGCTCTTTTATTCGAACGAACGATGATGGCAGTTTCTTCTAAACCCGATGACCTATAGCTGTCTTCTAATCGTTCTTGTATGTCAGAACCATCCATGAGTCGTTCGATTTCTGGTTTTTCAGTCAACTGAAATTGAAACGAATTTATACCTTGATCGAACAAGGTTTCGCGCAGTAGCGTGGCATTGTGCAAAATTCCGCTATCACTGGCTTGTCGAACCACCTCGTTTAATTCACAACTCAGCAGCGAACAATCGAAATTTCGCTCTAAATACTGATCGTCAAGAGCAGGGCTCAATTCAGAATGAACTGGCGGAAGCTGCGCCGTATCACCGACTAACAACAATTTACACTTGTGTCCAGAATGCACATAAGAAATCAAATCTTCTAATAGTGATGACTTCTCTACCTGAGTGTCAGAAATCATCGAAGCCTCGTCTACGATGAACAGCGTGTTTTTGTGTTTGTTTACTGCAGGGGTAAATCGAATACCCGCATCTTTTTCGCTTTTAACGTGATAAATTTTTCTGTGTATGGTAAATGAGACCGAATTTGTGTAAGAAGAAATGACCTTTGCCGCTCGTCCGGTTGGAGCCATTTGAACGGACTTCATAGAGATATTCCAAAGCTTTTTTACCAGGGTGCTGATCAGCGTCGTTTTTCCTGTTCCGGCATAACCTCGAAGCACAAAAATCTGCTTATCAGTAGGGTTACATAAAAAATCAGAGAGCATCCTAATGCTGTGAAGTTGAATGTCAGTTGGTGCAAAAGGAAAAGAATCTATGATAAGCTGTTCAAACTCTTTGGCGTTCAAATTTTAATTTTGTCGTAAGTTACCATCATTTGTACCGAAATACCTTTGCTAATCAAAAAAAATTGTAGATTTGTTCGTAACCAAACGATCAAATTATCTAACAATGAAAAAAGTTCTTACGGCAGTTCTTTGGATAGTTTCTATACTACTAGGATACCTAATTTATCAATCAATTATGGCTCCTATCGAATTCAATAAGACAAGAGAAGAGAGATTTACAGCCGTTATTGAAAGATTGAAAGAAATTAAAGTTGCTCAAGAAGCATACAAAACGGTTAACGGAAAATATGCGGGTGACTTTGAAGGCTTAGTCCAATTCATCGATACAGCAGAATTTACCATTACGCAGCAAAGAGATTCTTCTTTTATGCGATACAACCGAGTATATCGAATCGACATGCAGGTTGATACTGTAGTAATTGACACCTTAGGTCGTGTTTCAATTAAAGATTCGCTATTTAAAAATTCAATGTCCTATAAAGAGTTGATGAATGTTCCTTACGGTCAAAACGGAGAAACATTCGAACTTAAGGCAGAGATTATTACCAAAGGGAATTTTCAAGTTCCAGTTTTTATGGCTTCAGTTAAAAAAGATGTCGTTTTATACGATCAACCAGAAGACTTAAGACTTAAAGAGAATACCCATAACAGTATTGAAGAGGTTAACGGAAACCAAATTGTTGTAGGTTCTTTAACTGAAGTAAGTACAAGTGGTAACTGGCCTTCTATTTATGACAAAAAATAAATAAGTGTCTTTCTTTTGACTACAGAAGCAAACACAAACGCTACTAAAAGACTATCCATTCGGCTCTCGCAGGATGGATTTTCTTTTTGGATTATTGACAAGCAATCTAACCTCTTGCAGTCCTATGGAGAATCGTCCACAAAGCAAGACATTGATGTCAATGAAAATCATCTCATTGAACAACTGACTCAAACTCTGTTGTCATTTAAAGAAGAGGTTGATGCCGTCTCTTTGATTTATACCACTGAAGTAGTACTTGTACATCAATCGGTATTTGATCAAACGCAGCTCCAATCGTATTTTCAGCTCTCTGCATCAACTCCCGAAAGTGAACTCACTTTTTTAACGGACGATTTTGAACGCAACTATATCTTTAAAAAATTACCTGAGGTTGAATCGCTCTTAATTGAGCACTTTGGTTCTTTTGACATAGAGCACAGTGCAAGAACAATCTCACAATTGAAAATTCCAAAGACCATAGATCAAAATTTTGATCATGACTTAGTTATTGCGAGTATTGACCATTACTGTATAGAAATATCCCTCTATCAAAAAGCGCGCTTACAAATGTTCAATAGCTTCCCACTCGTGGGAGGAGAAGACTGTCTTTATTACATTTTAAATGCCATTCAGCAGTGTGAAGGAGAAGTAAAGAACACCCAATTACTTTTATTAGGTCAGAAGACCCAAACCACTGCTTTTGAAGAACGTCACGGTAGTCATTTTAAAAGCTGCAGCAATGTTGACTTTTTTGATATCGATTTAAATTACCCAAAAGACCAGCCGCCTCTAGCGCTATTCTCTTCAATGATGACCTAAGTATGAGAATAATCTCTGGTTTTCACAAAGGCCGAAAAATATCCGCTCCAAAAAAATTACCTGTTCGTCCTACAACAGATATGGCTAAAGAGGGGCTTTTTAATATCCTTACCCATCAAATTGATTTTGAACAAACCAGTGTTTTAGATCTCTGCTGCGGAACTGGTAATATTTCATTTGAATTTGCCTCAAGGGGCTGCGATTCAATTACCGCTGTTGATCAGCACAGAGGATGTGTATCCTTTGTCAATAAAATCTGTGATGAATTGGATTTTTCTATTAGGGTGGTCCAGAAAAATATTTTTGGATTTCTTCAAAATAACACCCAGTGCTTTGAAGTGGTCTTTGCAGACCCTCCTTATGATTTCAGCAATGAACAATACTTTGAAATTATTGATCTTGTACTTACCAATGCCTTGAGTTCTGAAGGGCAATTTATTTTAGAACACGAGAGCCGGATTTCCTTTGAGGAACATCCCAATTTTAGCCGAGTACGGAATTACGGGAATTCTTGTTTTAGCTTTTTTGAAAAAGCAGGTCATAAGCCGGATTCTGTCTAGCCTTATCATTTATCTTGGATCAAAGTTACCCCTGACCTCTAGCCACCTACCCTCCAATGTAGAGCGTGCAACTCTAAAATACTGGTTTACATGGTGTTTCACCGCATAGAGTTTACCTGATTTCACTACAGCCGAACTGTACTTTCTTTCTGTTGCACTGGTCCT
>WTJC01000010.1:5101-6502 GCA_011525015.1 Flavobacteriales bacterium | reverse complement strand
AATGTTATCTTTGACCTATGCAGGCAACAGATATACTTGGGCAGCAAAGTTTAATTCAGAAGTTTGAGCAAAATATCGCTGAAAACAGGGTGCCACACGCTCAAATTTTTCACGGTTCGGCCCTCACCGAAACTTTGCCTTTAGCTCTGTATTACAGCTATTTACTGCTCAATAAAGACGAAAGAGTGCTGCGTTTAGATCATCCCGATGTACACTTTAGCTTTCCGGTAAACACCACCAAAGAAATTAAGAAAAACCCCCTGTGCAAAGACTTCATTTCACATTGGCGAAGCTTGGTACAGTCCTCTGCGTATTTCTCCTTAAAAGATTGGTCAGAAGCTATTGGCGTAGAGAACAAAAGCTTAAAAATTGGGGTTGATCAAGCTCAAGAAATATTCGCTTCGTTAAAGCTCAAGTCCTTTGAGGGTAATTACAAAGTAATGATCATTTGGGGTGCTGATCTAATTAATGTTCAGGCTGCCAACAAACTGCTCAAGCTCGTAGAAGAACCCCCGCAAAAAACATCTATTATTCTGTGCACCAATAAGTTAGACTCAATTCTTAAGACAATTCGATCGCGTTGTCAACTGGTACACCTCAGCGCTCCTCAACCAGAAATTATTCGAGACCAACTGATTAATGAAGGTGTTGAATCCAAAAACGCATTCTCGTCTGCCTTGCAAAGTGAAGGCAGCTTGAGTTTAGCACGAGCGCTTTCAGCGAACTTAGATCAAATACACCCCTTTGAAACGGCATTTGTAGATTGGATGCGCACGGCTTTTATGGCGAAAAAAGATTCCAAATCAGGAAAAAAATTGGTCGATTGGAGCGAAAAAATTGCGGCTTTAAACAAAGAAGATCAAACTGCTTTTTTAAAATACAGCCTTAACATTATCCGCAAAGCGCTGATGATTAATTATAAATCTGAATTTTTGGTGCATGCCTCTGTTTTGCCTTCAGGCTTTGATCTTAAAAAGTTTGCTCCTTTTGTCAATGAACACAACATTTTTGAACTGCAAGAGCTGATTGAAAACGGTATTTATGAGATCAAAAGAAACGCGAATGCAAAAATGCTCTTTGCTCATATTGCACTTCAAACCACTCGATTATTACATCAAAAGAAATAACACATGAGCCTTTTACAACTCGAACTGTTCTACACTCTAGGATTATTAATATTTGCCATTGTTTGGCTGCAAAGCGGAATCTCTAAACTCATAGATTTTAAAGGAGAATTAGCTTATTTCAACCAACAGTTCAAGTCGACCTGGGGCATAAAACACATGGTGAAAGAGAGTTTAATATTAATTACCCTTCTTGAAGTAGGGAGTGGCCTTCTTCAAATAGCAGCTATTTATAGCCTTTGGACCAATCAAGATTTAAGCCTGAGTTACTGGGCGA
>WTJC01000010.1:0-5001 GCA_011525015.1 Flavobacteriales bacterium | reverse complement strand
TTTATCTCGGTACTGCTCTGACAACAGACTCACAAAGAAAGCGTCTAAAAACATTCTTTTTTTAAACTTTAACTCAAATCCTGCTTGCGAGGCCAAAGAGATCATTCCATAAGACGAGAGATGCCATAAGTGCCTTGGAACATCATAACCCGCCCAATACTCTTTATAGAATTCCGCATCAAAAGACTTGAAGTTTGGTATAGCCACAAAAAGAAGTCCTTCTGATGAAAGGCAAGACCTCATCTTTATCAATGCCTGCAAAGGGTCATTAATATGCTCTAGAGAATGCCAACAGCTAATGACATCAAAAGACCCACTCACCTCACTTATTGAGGTCACCGTTTTGAGCCCCTTATTTTGAAGTTCTTCTTGCACCGCTTTAGAAACCTCTACCCCGAGAACATTCAGCGGCTTAAACTGCGCTAAAAAAGATCCGTCTCCACAGCCCACATCAAGAACGGCTTTTGGTTTGCCCGAAAGACTCTTAAGAATTAGGCTCTTTTTCCAACGGTTGCGCTTTGCCTTAAACGCTTGATAAACTAAAGAAACTAAGGATTTGTTTTTTTGATGTGACAAGTATTGCTCGCTCTTGTAATAAAGAGAAAGGTCATCAGGCGTACCTTTAGTTTGGTAAGAATCTAAGTCTTTATGGTATTCAAGTGAGAAGACCTCTTTTGACAAGAACCAGTCGGTAATTTTTTTGTTTGTTTCACGTGGAACGACACTCATCTTCCCAAGGCAACTAATAAAACAGATATGTCCGCAGGGCTCACCCCGCTTATTCTTGAAGCCTGCGCAACCGAGTCTGGCTGTATAGCGAGCAACTTTTCTCTCGCCTCATAAGACAGCGACTTTAAGCTGTCGTAAGAGAAACCCTCTGGAATTCTGACGTGCTCTAAACGACTGATTTTATCTGCATTGTTCTTTTCTTTTGCGATATAACCCGAATACTTGACCTGCACCTCTAACTGGGTTAGCGCCTCCTCTGAGAAATCGCCTCCTTCTATTTTGGTTTTGACCACCTCGAGTTTTCTCATGTCTTCGAGACGAATTTTCGGGCGAGACAAGAGCTTAAACAACTTGTCATCTTGCTTTACTTCGGCGCTTCCGGCGGCTGTCAACATTTCGTTAGCCTCTTTAAATGAATAGGAGGTGTTTTTAAAAAAGCTCACCAGATCTTCCGTTTGCCGCTCTTTTTCTTTTAGAACCTTAAGTCTGCTCTCAGTCACCACCCCTAATTCATGCCCTTTTTCTGTCAGCCTTAGATCAGCATTGTCTTGCCTTAACAGGGTTCTGTACTCTGCTCGAGAAGTAAACATTCGATATGGCTCCTCTGTTCCTTTAGTCACCAAGTCATCGATAAGCACTCCGATATAAGCCTCATCTCTTGACAAAATAAACGGGTCTTGTTGTCTTATATTCAGCACAGCATTTATGCCGGCCATTAACCCTTGAGAAGCAGCCTCTTCATAACCTGTTGTTCCGTTTATCTGTCCTGCGAAAAAGAGGTTTTTCACCAATTTGGTTTCTAAAGTTCGCTTGAGCTGAGTAGGGGGGAAATAATCGTATTCAATGGCATAGCCCGGTCTAAAGAAACGTACGTTTTCAAAACCTTTGACAGAACGCAAGGCTTTGAACTGCACATCATCTGGCAAGGAGGTCGAAAACCCGTTTACGTAAACCTCAACGGTATTCCATCCTTCTGGCTCCACAAAAATCTGATGACTGTCTTTCTCGGCAAAACGATTGATTTTGTCTTCAATACTTGGGCAGTATCGCGGCCCAATACTTTTGATGCGCCCATTAAACATGGGTGATCTGTCAAAGCCTGAGCGCAACAAATCATGAACCTCTTCATTGGTATGGGTAAGATGACAAGGCACCTGGCGCTCTAAAGGCGAATTTGACATATATGAGAACACTCCTGGAGTCTCGTCTCCAGGCTGAGGAATCATTTTTGAATAATCGAGAGAGCGGCCGTCCACCCTTGGAGGCGTTCCAGTTTTCATGCGACCACTGTCGAAACCAAAATCTCGTAATTGCTCTGTCAAGCCTACAGAAGCTTTTTCGCCAGCGCGACCGCCTCCAAAATTTTTGTCGCCTACGTGTATAAGCCCGTTTAAGAAAGTTCCATTAGTCAAAACCACCGACCTGGCATAAATTGTCAAGCCCAAAGAGGTTTTAACCCCTTTGATTTCACCAGCTTCTTCTACTAAGCCAACAACCATGTCTTGAAAAAAGTCACAGTTCTCTGTTGCTTCTAACATCAAGCGCCAATGCTCGGCGAACAACATTCTATCATTTTGGGTTCTTGGGCTCCACATCGCAGGACCCTTTGACCGATTCAGCATCTTAAACTGAATCGCGCTTTTGTCTGACACTATTCCGCTGTAACCGCCTAAGGCGTCTATTTCACGAACGATCTGCCCTTTGGCAATCCCACCCATTGCAGGATTGCAAGACATTTGACCTATGTTTTGAAGATTCATGGTCACCAACAGAACAGAAGCACCCATGTTTGCGGCCGCAGCTGCAGCCTCTGCTCCTGCATGGCCGCCACCAACTACTATAACATCGTAATGTTTATCTATCATTTTTCGTGTTCCACGTGAAACAGACTGATGAGCTCAGCTTCTTTGGCACGCATATTTTCTTGTTCTTCTTCAGTTTTATCATTTTGTCCCGACAAGTGCAACATCCCATGCGCGCACACCCGAAACAACTCTGTCATAAACGAAACACCATAACTTACAGCGTTTTCGCTAATTCTCTCGTGGCTAATAAACAGGTCTGCCTCATCAAGACCGTCAGCAGCATAGTCAAAAGTGATGATGTCTGTGTAATAGTCATGATTCAAATACTTTTGGTTGACCTCTAACAAAAACGCATCGTTACAAAATATAAAATTGACGGCCTGACTCAGACCCAAATGCAATCTTGTTTTTACCAAGGACTCTTGAAACTCTACCTCATCACCCCAATTCTGATCGAAGTCCGAAAGAATTATTTCATTCATAAAACAAAAATATATCATTCCTAATACTTAGTTTCGCTTTTAAAACAAATTATACTATGAAAGTACGTGTTCGTTTTGCCCCTTCGCCCACAGGGCCTCTGCATATTGGAGGGCTTAGAACCGCATTGTTCAATTATCTCTTTGCAAAAAAACACCAAGGGGCGTTTGTGCTTAGGGTAGAAGACACTGATCAGTCAAGACTAGTAGAAGGCGCTGAACAATACATTCAAGACGCACTGAGCTGGCTAGGCATTCCTCCTGATGAGAGCCCAGCGCACAAAGGAGGTCACGGACCATACAGACAAAGCGAACGAAGAGCGATTTACGAAGAACACGCAATGCGGCTTGTTCAAGAAGGCAAGGCTTATTATGCCTTTGACTCTACCGAACAGCTTGATGCGCTTCGGAAAGAAGCAGAAGCGAAAGGAGAAAAATTCATCTACAACCACAATAACCGCGATGGACTGCACAACTCTTTACAATTAAGCTCAGAAGAAACCTCAAGACTGCTTGAAGAAAAGCACCCGTTTGTAATTCGTTTCAAATCGCCGGCAGATAGGCAGCTTCAACTTGACGACCTGATTCGCGGCCGTATAGTCATAGACTCTAATTTGCTTGACGACAAAATACTGTTTAAAAGCGACGGCTTTCCTACATACCATTTAGCAAACGTTGTTGATGATCACCTTATGGAGATTTCTCATGTCATCCGCGGAGAAGAATGGCTGCCATCCTTGGCCTTACACTATTTGCTTTACGAAGCCTTTGAATGGGAGGCGCCGCAATTTGCGCATTTACCTTTATTGCTAAAACCACAAGGAAAAGGAAAACTCAGCAAAAGAGACGGTGAAAAAGGAGGCTTCCCTGTTTTTCCGCTTAGCTGGGGCGAGTCTACAGGATTTAAAGAATCAGGCTATTTGTCAAATGCCACACTAAACTTCTTGGCGCTTTTAGGATGGAATGAAGGTGTAGAGCAAGAAATATATTCCCTGGACGAGCTCAAACAGCGATTTGATATTGACAGAGTAAACAAATCTGGCGCCCGTTTTGATGTCGAAAAACTAAAGTGGTTTAATCACCATTATATACAACAGGCTTCTAATGCTTCTTTAGCGGCAACACTTCAAAATACCCAAGCCGCTCTAAGCGCCGCCGACTTAGAATCTCTTGAGCATTTTGTAGGTCTTGTCAAAGAGCGCGAAAGCTTTATCGCAGACATCTATACCCACAACACCTATTTTTTTGAATCACCTTCAAGCTATGACCCAAAGGCGCTCAAAAAACAAATAAAAGAGGATACTCCAGCGCTGCTAGCAGGGCTTGCAGCAAAACTTCAAGCCCTTGAAGACTTTAAGAGTGCTGGGCTTTCAGACTGCCTTGCTTCCTATTGTGAAGAAAAAAATATCGGACTTGGTCGTGTAATGGCCCCGGTTCGCTTATCTTTAGTAGGAGCGCTCAAAGGTCCGTCTATTTATGAGATTATGGCCTTTATAGGAAAAGAGTCCTCGATTCAACGCATTGATAACTTAATACAACACACCTCTTAAATAACATCATTATGGTCTTTCAAATTTTATACATTTTACTCGGTTTTTTCTTGCTCTTTACTTTTGTCTTTATCGTAAAGCAACAAACAGCGGTTATTATTGAAACTTTCGGACGTTTTACCTCAGTTAGAAATGCAGGTATTCAGTTTAAAATTCCGTTCATTCAAAGAAAAGCGGGAATAATTTCACTTAAAATACAGCAGCTGGACGTAATCGTTGAAACCAAGACCAAAGACGATGTTTTCGTAAAACTTAAGATCTCTGTTCAATACGTTGTGCTCAAAGACAAAGTTTATGAGGCCTTTTATAAGCTCGAACATCCCTCAGACCAGATCACCTCTTATGTTTTTGATGTCGTTCGTGCAGAGGTGCCAAAAATGAAGCTGGATGATGTTTTTGTTAAAAAAGACGACATCGCTATAGCGGTAAAGTCTGAGC
>WTJC01000054.1:21051-23957 GCA_011525015.1 Flavobacteriales bacterium | reverse complement strand
ATTAGATGTTGTATGTTTGTATAAAATTTAGCTCATGAGTACCTTCAAATTATATCTCATCGCAGTAATAGCAATGCTCTCTGGCTGTTACGAGGTTCAAAAATCCAATGAAACAACCGATAGCATTAGTGAAGAAATACAAAATTCAGAACTGAAAACCGCCTATTTCGCGAGTGGTTGTTTCTGGTGTGTAGAAGCCATATTTGAATCTGTCAAAGGTGTTGATGAGGTTGTATCAGGTTATGCAGGTGGTAGTGAGAAAAATCCTACATACAACCAAGTGGCTTCAGGACGCACTTCTCACGCAGAGGCCGTCAAAGTCTTTTACGATCCAAATAAAGTGAGTTTCCTACAATTATTAGACGTCTATTACGGCTCTCATGACCCCACAGCTTTAAATTATCAAGGCCCTGATTACGGAAGTCAATATAGATCTATTGCCTTTTATCAAAATGAGACTGAAAAATCACTCATAGACGAGTACATCAAAGCTTTAGAAGCCTCTGGAGTTTACAAAAAACCTATCGTAACAGAAGTGCTGCCCTTTACTATATTTTACGAGGCTGAAGAATACCATCAAGATTTTGAACGAAAAAATCCAAACAATAGATACATTTTAAATGTGTCTGTTCCTCGATTGAAACGATTCCAACGCCTTTTTCCAGAATTACTAAAAGAAAATAACCAAGACCATTAATCGTTATACTTAAGTATGGCAATCATCACAAACAAATTACTATCTGTTGTCATTCCGGTTTACAATGAACAGGACAACGTCGCCCTACTTACTCAAAAAATTCATGAGAGTCTTAATGGGTATCAGTATGAAATCATTTTTGTTAATGACTTTTCTACCGATCAAACCCTAAAAGCGATTAAAGCTTTAAAAGATCCTTTGGTTCACCTTATTGAATTGAAAAAAAATTACGGTCAGAGTTTAGCGCTAGCGGCAGGAATTGACTACGCCAACGGAGAGCATATCATCACCATGGATGGAGATCTACAAAACGATCCTTCAGATATTCCAAGTATGCTTAAAGTAGCTATTGAAGAAGATTTTGATTTAGTCACTGGAATCAGACAAAAAAGAAAAGACAGTTGGCTCAAAAAGATTCCATCCAAGATTGCGAATTTCTTAGTTCGAAAAATCACCAGTTTAGATATTAAAGATAATGGCTGTGCCCTTAAAGTTTTTTCAAAAGACATCGCTAAAAATCTCAATTTATACGGAGAAATGCATCGCTTCATTACGCTATTGGCATTTCTTGAGGGAGCGCAAATCAAGCAAGTTCCTGTAAAACATCACGCTAGACATGCAGGTCAATCCAAATACGGACTCGAACGTATATTTAAAGTTATTGCTGACATGCTTCTGCTCTTATTTATTAGGAAATACCTGCAACGCCCTATACACCTGTTTGGTTTATTCGGTTTTATAATGATCAGTCTAGGGATTTTAATCAATGCGTATCTGGTAGTTGTTAAATTTGGATTTGGAGAAGATATCGGTCAAAGACCACTACTCATTTTTGGATTAATGCTCATTTTAGCAGGGGTTCAAGTCTTTACCATAGGTCTTGTCATGGAAATGTTGATTCGCACCTATTACGAATCACAGCAAAAAAGACCCTATCGCATAAAGAAAGTACATGTCGAAAAACAAGCAAGTTCAAAAGAGGTATAAAAAACTCTTATTGACCCTAGTTAAACTAGCGGTCAGTATCGGCCTCATTCTATTTGTATTTTCAAAAATTGATACCCAAAGTACATTTAGAATCTTAAAATCTATTTCCCCGACTAATCTCATTTTAGGTTTTCTACTCGTACTACTCTCCAAGATTATTGCCAGTTATAGATTACTCGTTTATTTCAGGGTCATTCAAATTCCAATCCAAGCGAAAACCAATCTTCAACTCTACTTTTTAGGTATGTTTTACAACCTATTTTTACCTGGTGGAATTGGAGGAGATGCCTACAAAGCATACATCCTAAAAAAACACAATCCCCAGAGTTCAAGCAAAAAAACAATTGCGGTTCTTATTTTAGATCGCATTAGTGGATTATTCGCTCTTTTCACTATTGGCATCTTTGTTTTAGCCAGTCTTCAAATTTCCATTCTAAACATCAACAGCCGCTGGAGTATTTTGCTTTTAGTGGTTGCCCTATTGTGTTATAAAGTCATTATTGACAAAGGTTTTGCATATACCAAAGCTGTTTTTTGGAGCACCATTGTATACTCCCTATTTGTTCAAGGTCTTCAAGTCATCGCAATTGTTTGCATCTTAAAAGGATTGAATATAAGTACAGATATGCATCCCTATATCTTGGTCTTTTTGTGTTCAAGTATCGTCTCTGTTATTCCTTTAACCATAGGTGGCATAGGAAGCCGTGAACTCACCTTTGTCTACGGGGCGCAATGGTTTAATTTATCTGAAGAAAAGTCATTGGGAACCAGCATGCTATTTTTTATACTCAACGCAGTGGTATCTCTAATTGGAATTTACTACTACTT
This sequence comes from Flavobacteriales bacterium, assembly GCA_011525015.1. GTDB lineage: Bacteria > Bacteroidota > Bacteroidia > Flavobacteriales > Flavobacteriaceae > UBA3478. The sequence goes on along the minus strand of WTJC01000054.1, from coordinate 21,445 downwards.
TAATACTATCGAGTTTCAAAAGGAGTCAACTGAAGTAAATAGCGATAAGAGGTCACCTGCTCCCTAGTCTTTGGATTTAGGAACTTTAAATTCAACCGACTAACACTGAATTGTGTCTTTTTGGAAATTAAATCATAGTTTTTTCCACTCGCCTTAATCGCATCAAATTCTTCTTGACCTACGTATAACAAGCCTTCAAATGAATCAAGATCCACCGCTTTTAAAAGCTTTAAAGGCCGCTGATGATAAAAATCCAAGGCCCAACTGTGCTTAGCTGTTAATTTATAAATAGGAGACTTCGCATATGGTGAGGCATTTAATTCTTTTGCCGTCGTATACCCCGCTTGAAACTCGGCGAGCTGAGGATAGAAAGAGGTATTCAAAATGAGATTTA
>WTJC01000054.1:15641-20951 GCA_011525015.1 Flavobacteriales bacterium | reverse complement strand
GTAGCCAAGGCGAATAGAGGCATCAAAACATTTAAATAATGAGGTAATTTAAATTGAGCCATCGAAATCAAAGGAAAAACGATGAGCAAGACCAAATAAGGAAACACCTCCATTGCACTTAATTTTTGCTGGTTGCGCTTAATTATCAAAATAAGACCACCTATAAACAACACCGTCCAAGGCAAAAATTCCCATAAAAAAGAATGCACAAAAAAGAAATAACTACTGGAGTTTTTTCCTATACCTTCTCCACTTAATCGCTCCATACTTTGCTCCCAAAAAATAAATTTGAGCCCAGTACGCTCTCCTTGCCCACGGATAATCAATTCAGGGTGCTGATCAAATTGAATGTAATAGGCATAGAGCATCGGAGATATACAAAGTGAAAAGACGAACAAGGCCAACAAAAAGTGATGTGACACTAACAATTTCCATTTTTTTCGAAGACCGAGATGTACCAAAATCGCTATTCCAATAACTAAAAGAGCGATTTGTCCTTTGGTCGAAAAAGCAAAGGCTGCAGCCACACTACCCAGAATTAATGCACTCTTTTTTTCGGTCTCAATGAATGAAGAAAATTGGTATAAAGCCAAACTCACAAAACCCACAAGAACAGCATCCGTTCTAACATCTATTCCAGAGAGAATGATCGTTTGAGCACTGGCAAATAGGAAAGCAACCCAATGTGAAACTTGGGTGTTGTAAAATAGATTAGACCAACGATAAATTGAAACCGTGGCCACAATCAGCATTAGTAAACTCGGAAGCCTGTAGGCCCAGTGGTGAAAGCCAAAGAGTTCAAACGAGAGCGCACTCAACCAAAAATGCACATGAGGTTTATCTAAATAAGGCTCAAAACCTTTGATTAAATGAAGGTAATCGTTCTCTTGAGCCATACGCATGGCCATCACAGCAAATTGAGCAGAATCATTCTCGATCAGAGGAGAAAACAATCCCAGCAGGTAAACCATAAACAGGCCAACCCACATTAAACGCTGCGGTGTAAATTGAAATTTAGTCAAGAACAAATTTTGATCCAAGAATACTTAATCTATAAATTACTAAGGCGATAATACTACCAAATAATGCTCCAATTAAAACGTCAGAAGGATAATGCGCTGCTAAATATATTCGACTAAAACTCAATAAAGCAGCCCAAGTGTACAATAGTATCACGCTATACTTTCGGTTGAACTTTATGACCGAAGTCACAAAAACGACTAAGGCAAATGCATTAGAGGCATGAGCTGAATAAAAACCATAACGCCCACCACATCGATAGCCCACATCTCTTAACCTATCACTTAGAGCCTCCAAGTGACAAGGTCTTAACCGTTCGAACCCATTTTTAAACAAATTGGCCATTTGATCTGAAACTACAATTAAAAGGACGATACAAATCAAATAAAAGAAGGCTTCTTTAGGGGACCGATTTTTAAAAAGCAGAAAAACAATAAGCAGGTATAAGGGAATGCTATTCCATTTGTTGGTAACAAATTGCCAAAACAAATCCAGACTAGAATGTCCCCATTGTTGAACGCTTAGAAGTATAGTTTCATCAATATGCTGAATAGTATCAAGAATCATATTCTGCTACTTCAGCATCGTAAAAAGTCAAGGCCTCTTGAACTAAGTTTTCTGTAATTTCTTCAATTTCTTTTTCGTCTTCATTTGAAAACTCTTCAAACCACATGAGATCATCGTTAGCGACGTTTAAAATAAATCGAGGAAATTCAGTGTGAATGACGTATACCGCATCTTTAACTGCAGAATTATCACCTAATAAAAATTTTGGAAGCTCCATTTTAGAATTGCTGTTTACGAAGCAAAAATACAAATCTTAAATAGAGCAAAAGTGCTGAAGCGGTTAAGCCTACTAGTAAACCAATCCAAATACCATTTCCACCCCATTCTAATTCAATTGCAAGGATATAGCAAACCGGAAATGCGATAACCCAATAGGCAATAAACGTGATAAGCGCGGGCACATTGACGTCTTGAATTCCTCTCAGCGCTCCTAATATCACCACTTGTAACCCGTCAGAAATTTGAAAAAATGCAGACCATAACAGCAGCATAGACGCGAGTGAAATAACCTTGAGGTTTTCGACTTGATTCAATGAACTCTCTGTATCTAAATAAACAAGAGGTAAATCATATCTAAAAATCAGAAAGGCCAAGGCAAACACAATTTCAATAAGTAGCGTCATTCCAAATAAGGAAAAGGCAACCTCTTTCAAGCGAACAATATCTTTTTTTCCCTTTTGGTTACCCACTCTAATCATAGCGGCCACACTTAATCCTTGGCCTACCATATAGGTCATTGATGATAGGTTTAAAGCGATTTGATTCGCCGCCTGTTCAATGGTGCCGAGTATGCCACTTAGCCAAACTGCCATGGTAAATAGGGTTACCTCAAAAAATACCTGAGCCGAAGTGGGTAAACCAAGATTTAAAATCTTCTTCACATAACCCCAACTGGTCTTCTTCCAGTTTAATCGGGTAATAAATTCTCTGAAATACGAAGACCTATAGAGCACTACAGCGATAAAGATTACCATGAGTACTCTTGAGATAAGGGTTCCATATCCAGCGCCTATAACGCCTAAGGCCGGAAAACCCCAGTTCCCGAAAATCAGCAAATAGTTGAATAAAATATTCAAGGCATTCGAAATCAGCGTAGCATACATCGGTATTTTGGTTCTCGACAATCCGTCACACAAGGTTCTAAATGCCTGAAAGACCATTATTGGAATAAGAGACAGAGAAATGATTTCGTAGTATGGTACCGCAAGGGCAACTACCTCAGCAGGTTGTTTCATGCTTTCCATTAACGGACCCAAAACCAATAAAACACCGAATAAAATAATCCCAGAGCTCAAACAAATCACCAAGCTGTGTTTGAAGACCTTTTTTACATTTAATTTTTTTCCCGAACCATCCGCCTCAGCAATAAGCGGTGTAATTGCCGCTGATATTCCAATACCAACAGCAAAGGCCACAAAAAAGAAACTGTTCCCTAAGGATACAGCCGCCAGCTCAGCAGCACCGAGCTGTCCTACCATAATGTTATCGGCAAAAGCCACAAAGGTGTGGCCCAACATCCCAAGGATAACCGGAAAGGCTAATTTCCAATTGGTTGCAAATTCTTTTTTATAAAACGCCAGAGAATACATCAGTGTTTTTTTGCTTGTTCCCAATAAACATTCATCTGATCTAAGCTCATGTCTTTTAGAGATTTTCCCAGTGAGGTAGCCTGTTCTTCTAGGTATTGAAAACGTTGAATAAATTTTTTATTGGTGCGTTCAAGAGCCTGGTCGGGATTGATACCAAGAAAACGAGCGTAGTTGATCATCGAAAATAAAACATCTCCAAACTCAGCCTCCATAGCATCTTTGTCATTGGATGCAATTTCTTCTTTTAACTCTTGAAGTTCTTCTTTGAGCTTATCCAAGACCTGTTCGTCTTTTTCCCAATCGAAACCAACACCAGCAACCTTATCTTGAATTCGATAGGCTTTAATTAAAGAAGGAAGTGATTTTGGCACCCCTTCTAGAACAGATTTCTTCCCCTCTTTTAATTTTAATTTTTCCCAGTTTTGCTTGACCTCCTCCTCACTGTTCAATTCTAAATCACCATAAATATGTGGATGTCTTTCAATGAGCTTATTACTAATCGCCTCACAAACAGATGTGATATCAAAATCACCCGTCTCTGAACCTATTTTAGCATAAAAGACAATGTGAAGTAAAACATCTCCAAGTTCTTTTTCAATTTCGGGCAAATCCATGGTCAATATGGCATCCGATAATTCATAGGTCTCCTCAATGGTCAAATGTCTTAAAGATTCTAGGGTTTGCTTTTTGTCCCAAGGGCACTTTAACCTTAAATCATCCATAATATCTAACAAGCGGCTAAAAGCGGCTAATTCTTGAGCTCTTTTATTCATTCTTTGACCTTTAATTTTATTCGGCTGCTATTTATGGTTGCAGGTACCCAGCCGTAGGAAATCCCCAATCGCATCTGATAATTTCCAGGAGTCTCTGGAGCCGACAATTCGAATTTAATTCTTTTAGAAGCACCTGAATCCAAGAACAAAGAGTCTAAAACGACCTTAGAACCCAGCTGCTGCTCTCCTCTGAGAAAATATTGAGATAACACTACAGGCATATCCCCTGAACTATTAAGCTTTAAAGGGTAACTTCCTCTATTGCTGATGGTGGCTTCTACTATTTTGGTCTCCCCTACGCCAAATACATATCCCTCACTTTCAGAAGGCTCGTTAATTTCGATATCGACTTGAGCGTAAGATTGGTATTCTGCTACGACAGCATAACGAATTTGTGATCTATTGTCTGCATCAAAAGGCGCTGAAAAATTAGGATTATTGCGCTTGTGATTTATGAGAAAAACTTCTTTCCCTTGAATGTCTTCTTCATAGTCCCAATAGTCAAATTGGGTATTATTAAAGTAAAAGGTACTCAGTGTGTGTGCCTTTTTTGCGGCGTAATATTGATAACGCGATGCATTTTCATAAGAGTTGACAAAAACAATCGGGCGACCCGCAGAAAGCGAGTCCAGTTGCTCAGACCAACGCTCCCAGTGGTGAAGCGGGCCACTAGAATCCACAAACTCCTTGGGTAGAATATCAAAGGCAAAATAGAGACGAACCGGAATGAGGGCAATCAGGGTAATCTTTCCTAGTAAAATGGTCGTTTTTTGCAACTTTTCTCTCTCAGCTAAATAGGGATAAGACAATAAAAACAAAGGAACCAAGGCTATTGAAGTCCAGTGTTTGTGAATAAAAACTCTGAAAGATTGTAAAAAGAAAAAGACCAAGACACCAATCAATACATATTTCAAAGCCTTTTCATATAAATCCAAGCCTTTTCTTTTACCCACAGCGATAAACATAGGAATACTCACCAAAGGACCTAAGACTAAAGGTTGACTAAAGAGGTAACCCAAGACATTACTCCATTTAAAACTGATGTCTGAACGATCACTTAAATGAAATTTTAAACTCATCCAATCATTTTGGTATTGCCAAAAGGCGTAGGGAAGCATCAACAGTACAGTCAAAAAAAGCACCTTGTAAAAAGGCTTTTGGGTGAATAATCTCGGATTCGATAAAAGGGTAAAGAAAACAATGAGAACCCCGTGATACTTGCTGAGAAACATAAATGCAATAGCAAATGCTAATCCCACACAATATTTTAACGAGGGCTTATCTAAAAAGTGTTTATAACAATAGAAAAACAAAAGCTCTCCAAAGAGTAAGGGTACATCGGTCTTGATTAAAAAACTACC
>WTJC01000054.1:0-15541 GCA_011525015.1 Flavobacteriales bacterium | reverse complement strand
GCTTCTTCTCCTGAGAGATCCATAAAATAAGACTGTAGAAGGGCTGCGAGAGTCCATAGGCTTAAAAAAACATGAAATCCTGAAAGTGAATAGCCAAAAAGTCTAATGCTTTGCATAAATTGAAAAATCCAACACAAAATAACGATATTTAATGCTCAAATCCGTTGTCATGAAAGGACTTTATTTAGCTCTGCTTACAGCATTCTTTTTTTCGTGTCAGAACACAACTCCAAAGGCCAATACATGGAGCAGTTATCACGGAGGAAAAGACAGAAACCACTATTCAGAATTAAATGAAATTAACCCCAGTAATGTAGCTCAACTAGAACCTGCCTGGAGCTTTACTACCTCTAGCAAAGGGCAAATGCAAATGAACCCTATTGTCGTTGACAGTATGGTCTACATCATTGATGCCAGTTTGAGAGTATACGGTCTGCACGCTGAAAGCGGAAAAGAAATTTGGAGTTATGGTGCAAATTTCGATCATGCGCTATCGACATCTAGAGGAGTGAGTTATTGGAAATCTCAAAAAGGAGAACAACGTATTTTTTACACTCGAAACTATGAGCTTATCGCACTTAACGCCTTAAGTGGCAAGCCTGCCAAAGGCTTTGGAGTTGACGGTGCAGTAGACATTCGAAAAGCACTTCCCAGTATGGACAAATGGGTCATCTCTAATACGCCGGGTACCATTTTTAAAGATTTAATCATCTTGCCATTAAGAGTATCCGAATCAGAGGGTGCTGCCAAGGGAAATATCATCGCTTTCGACACCAATACAGGAGCTGTTGTTTGGACCTTTGAAACCCTTCCCAGTTTTAAAGACAACCCCAATATCGGTGGTGGTAATAATTGGGCTGGAATGAGTTTAGACGAAGAGAAAGAATTGTTATACATACCCACAGGCTCAGCTTCTCCTGACTTTTACGGCGCCAACCGTATCGGTAAAAATGAATACGCAAATTCCATTATAGCCTTAGACGCCAATACTGGAAATTATGTATGGCATTTTCAAACCGTACATCACGATTTGTGGGATAGAGATTTACCTGCTCCTCCAAACCTCATTCAAATCGAAAAAGAAGGAAAATCAATCGATGCCTTGGCCCAAATCAGCAAGCAGGGCTATGTTTTTTTGTTCGATAGAGCAAACGGAACTCCAATTTATGACATCGAAGAAACAGAAGTACCTCAATCGAATATCCCAAACGAAATTTCATGGAAGACACAGCCTATTCCCAGCAAACCCAAGGCCTTTGCCAGACAAATAGACGAACTTAAAGAGGCTGAAATTGGAATGTATTCTAAGCGTGCTGATTCACTTAAAAAGCTTTTTAAATCTATGATTAAACAAAGCTATCACCCGCCCGACACCTCAACAGTGCTCTTATTTCCGGGTTACGATGGCGGCGGTGAATGGGGAGGCGCGGCAGCTGTTCCAGATGAGGGTCTGCTCTACGTCAATTCAAATGAAATGGCCTGGGAGCTTCGCATTGAGAAAAAAGAAATCGCGAACACGGCTAAAGGATTGTACACCAGATACTGTTCGAGTTGTCACTTAGATAACTTTCAAGGTGTTCCAGAGAGCGGGTATCCCAGCCTCGTAAACATCAGCGAGCGTTTAACAACTGAGGAACTCCACCTTTTAATAAGCAATGGAAAGGGTAGAATGCCAGGATTTTCACAACTACCTAAGGAAGAAATAAAAGCCATAAGCAGGTATGTAATGGGCTTAGATGATGGAAATACAGCACTGAATACAATAGAACCCGTTACCACTTACATTCACAGTGGCTATCAAAAGTTTTTAGATGAAAATGGGCTCCCAGCCATCAATCCACCTTGGGGACAATTACACGCTATCGATTTAAATACAGCAACTTATAAATGGAGTGTTCCCCTTGGCGAAACCCCTGGAATAGGTGAAACAGGAACAGAAAATTACGGTGGACCTCTGGTGACCAAAAATGGATTACTCTTTATAGCCGCCACTAAAGACAGTTTTATAAGAGCTTTTGACCGTCATACAGGCGAAGTACTTTGGAAATACAAATTGCCTTACCCTGCCTTTGCAAGCCCTAGTTTATACCAGTACAACAACAAGTCTTATCTCGTAATTGCCTGCGGCGGAGAAAAACTCGGAACAGTCGCTGGAGATCAAATTATAGCCTTTGCCCTACCTCAATAATTTCCTATGTGTTACGATATTAGTGCCCAACTCAAAACACAACTCTCCAGAGCAAAACGTATGGGAGATCAAACGGCTCAAAAAGAAATTACAGCAATCATTGAAGAAAACCATTTAAAGGATATTTATAGAGCGAGTGGCTTTGAACATCCGCACTGTATAGTCTACGACAAATCTTCAACTTTTGTGGCCAGATGGGGATTAATACCACATTGGATTCAAGACGAAAAGGCCGCACGAAAAATTGAAAATTCTACTTTAAATGCTCGTATTGAGAGTATTCAAGAAAAACCTTCTTTTCATGAAGCAGCGCAGCATTCAAGAGCCATACTCTATATAGACGGATTTTTTGAACATCATTTCAGAAATAACGAAGCTTATCCCTTTTACGTTCAAAAATCGGGACAAGAACCTATGATTGTTGCTTGCTTGTACGATACAAGCACAAAATTCAGTGAAAGTGTTTCGACATTCAGTATTGTAACCACCAGCGCCAATTCGTTTATGACAGATATCCACAATAAGCCTGAGCACGGGGCGTCTCGAATGCCCTTAATACTCAATACAGATCAAGCAGAACTGTGGTTAGATACCGAAAGAGATATCGATGAACTCAGCGACCAACTTGAAATAGATAAAAATCTAGGGTTAAAGGCGTATAGCGTTGAAAAAATAAGAGGTAAAAATTCTTTAGGCAATACGGCAAAGGCCATAGAACCTAAACAGTACCAAGCCTTTCAAACCTTATTTTAAAAGTTCTTTTTTTGAGTGGCAAGCTCATATTCTTTTAAAAAAGTAGTCATAAGTGTTTCCACTGAAACAATATCGTCAAGCAAGGCTGAAATCTGTCCAATTTCGAGTTCTCCTTCAACTAAATCTCCTTCATAAATTCCTTTTTTAGCTCTTCCCCTACCAAGCAGTGACCTCAACTCCTCTGTAGAAGCACCTTTTTGATAAAGTTCCAAAACAGATGCGTAAAATTCATTCTTGATAAGTCGTACAGGAGCCAATTCTTTCAAGCTGAGTATGGTATCACCCTCTCCCAAGGATTTTACGAGATCTTTAAAATTTTGATGTGCTGTAGACTCTTTGGTCATCAAAAATCGACTTCCCATTTGAACTCCCGATGCGCCCATATGAAAACAAGCGAGCATAGCAGATCCCGTTGCAATTCCTCCAGCCGCTACTATAGGTATTTTAAAAGGATGTCGATATAACAATTGCAATAATACAAGGGTGGTATTTTCTTCACGTCCATTGTGTCCACCAGCCTCAAAACCCTCAGCGATAATTCCATTGACCTCAGCCTGCTCTGCTTTAAGCGCAAACTTTAATGAACTAACCACATGCAGTACTTTAATACCATGAGACCTCAAACGCTTTGTAAATAGATTGGGGTTTCCCGCCGAAGTAATAACCACTGGAACTTTGTGCTCAATTACTGTTGTTATATGCTCTTCAATATCGGGGTACATCAAAGGAATATTAACACCAAAGGGAAATGTGGTTTTGGCTTTACAATTTATTATGGCTTCTCGAAGTTGTTCTGGATACATACTACCCGCTCCTAAAACTCCTAAACCTCCTGCATTTGAAACGGCTGAGGCTAGGTCAGCACCGGATGTCCAGACCATTCCTCCTTGAATAATGGGGTATTTAATACCTAATAAGCGCGTTAATTTTGTATCGATTTTCATACTTATGAAATGACTCCTGAACCCAATAATTCATCTTCGCTATACCAAGCTGCAAATTGACCCGATGTAATGGCGGATTGGGGTTGTTCAAAATCTATATAAAGCCCATCGGACCTTTTGATCAAGGTCGCCTCTTGCAATGGCTGACGGTAACGTATTCTCACCTTCACTTTCATTTGCTGCTCATCATCTAAAACCAAATCAGATCTCAACCAGTGAACGTCATTCGGTTCAATTTTAAGTGCAGATCGGAATAAGCCCGGATGCTTATTTCCTTCACCTACATAGATAATATTTTCGACAGTATCTGTTCCAATGACAAAGAGTGGTTCTTTTGTTCCTCCAACGGCCAAACCCTTACGCTGTCCAATGGTAAAAAAGTGAGCTCCTTTGTGCGATCCACAGACCTTACCCATCTCTTTAGTGTAGTCAAAAGCTAATGCGCGGTCAGAAAGCGTAATAGCATCCTTATCGAGCTTGTAAATTGGATTTGCAGCGGCTATTTCTATAATAGTACCTTCCTTTGGCTTTAATTGTTGTTGTAAAAAATCCGGTAATCGAACCTTTCCGATAAAACACAAGCCCTGGGAGTCTTTTTTACCGGCAGTGACTAGACCTTCTCGCTCAGCTATTGCCCGTACTTCTGATTTTTGAAGATGACCAATGGGAAACAAAACTTTTGAGAGTTGATGCTGATTTAATTGGCATAAAAAATACGACTGATCCTTATTTGAATCTTTTCCAGCCTTTAATTGGTAGATAGTGGTGTCCCCTTTAGATATCTCTCCTTTTTGACAATAATGACCAGTGGCCACGTAATCAGCACCTAAATCAAGTGCAATAGATAGAAATACATCAAACTTAATTTCTCGATTACAGAGCACATCTGGATTTGGAGTTCTTCCGTTGCGATATTCATCAAACATATAATTGACAATGCGCTCTTTATAGACTTCACTCAAATCAATCGTTTGAAAGGGGATATTGAGTTTTTCTGCAACCAACAAAGCGTCATTACTATCTTCTAACCACGGGCATTCATCAGAAATGGTCACCTCATCGTCATGCCAGTTCTTCATAAAAAGAGCAATCACATTGAATCCCTCTTTTTGCAGAAGATAGGCAGCAACAGAAGAGTCAACTCCTCCAGATAAACCTACGACGACTGTGGGTTTGTTCTCAGCCATATCAATGGAATTAAAGTAGTTCGCCTACTTTTTAAGCTTCTTTTTGTATTGAGGTTGGGCCTCTGCCTGTTCCATCATTTCTCGCATTCTTTTTTGAAATTTATTTTCCTTGCGAGGTGCTTTTTTGTTCTCCTCAATTTGCGCGTGAATCTTTTCTTCATCTAAGATGACGTTCTTAATCACCAACATGATTCCTATAGTTAGCAAATTAGAAACGAAATAATACAAACTCAATCCTGAAGCGTAATTGTTAAAGAAAAACAACATCATTACTGGAGACAAATACATGATAAACTTCATATTTGGCATCCCTGGCTGTTGTTGCATTTGCATGGTTTGACCCGTAGTCATTTGCATGTAGAAAAAGATCGCTACAGAAGCCAAAATAGGAAACAAACTGATGTGGTCTCCGTAGAACGGTATAGTGAATGGTAACTCAACAATGGTGTCATAGGAAGACAAGTCATCCACCCATAAAAACGACTTTTGGCGCAATATGAACGAGGTCGGGAAAAAACTAAACAAGGCATAGAAAATGGGCAGCTGTAAAAATGCCGGTAGACATCCACTCATCGGACTTACACCTGCTTTGTTGTAAATTTTCATTGTTTCTTGCTGCCTCTTCATGGCATTATCCTTGTACTTATCGTTAATCGCTGTGATTTCAGGTCTAAGCACCTTCATCTTCGCTTGAGAGACATACGACTTGTAGGTCACAGGAGACATGGCCAAGCGAACGACAATCGTCATTACGATGATGGCCATACCATAAGGTAAAAACGAGGCTAAAAAGCTGTAAAAAGGATTAAATATGTATCTGTTGATCCATCCAAAAATCCCCCAACCAAAAGGAATAGAATCAGCTAAAGCATAATCTTTATAAGCGCTTAACACTTCTAAATCTGTTGGACCAAAATAAAGTTTCATCGCTGAGGATAATTCTCCTCCCATGAGCTTTAAACTCACTTTTGAGCCGTAGGCCTTGGTGTATATTTCGTCTTTAGATTCCTCCTCAACTAAATTCTCAGAATTCAAATCAACCTTATCAAAGGCTTGCTCAGCAACTAGCATGCTGCTAAAAAAGTGTTGTCGGTACGAAATCCAATTCACCTTATTTTCTGTATCCTCATCGAAGTCACTTGAAGCAGATAGCTTCCTGACCTTTTTATTGTCGTATTGATAGGTTAATCGGGTATACCTGTTCTCGTACATCACACTTTGATCGAATCGCTTCGCCTTAAAATCCCAACTCAAATTGAGATCGTCAGAATCGACCAAATAGGAACTTAAATTTTGACTTCGTATCGTATAATCCAGCAAATATTCATCTGGTTTTAATACATAAACCACCTCTAGATAGGCATTTTCAGCCGTTTTGGCTTTCAATGATAGACGCGTGATTCCTTTATCGTCTTTATTCACAGAAGGAATAAAATACAGGTCTGTGGTTTTTAATATGCGATTGTCAGTGGTTCTAAAATTGACGCGAAGGTTAGAGTTGTTTTCAGCGATCAAATGAACCGGTTCTTCTTTATAGTCGGAGTACTGCTTTAGTTCAAGTGCTTTTACTTGGGCTCCCTTATGGGAAATTTCCATGCGCAACAACTCATTTTCAATAATCGTTGATCCCTCGTCTTGAGGTGTAAAAGCAAATAGACCTACGGCATTTTGGTAAGCTTGATTCACAATGGAATCAGAAACCGCGGCAGGAACCGCATCTATTTTGATTTCCGCCTCGCTTTCAGATGAATTTTCTTCCTGATTGGCCACAAGCTCCGCTGCTCTGGCTGCCTCTAATTCTTCAGGGGTTGGTTGGTTTAAATAAAACCAAAACATCATAATGGCGAATATGAGAATAAAGCCGATGATTGAGCTTTTATCTAGTTTTCTTTCTTCCATAAAGCGTTAAAATAGCGTATTAAGTTCAAAGATAATGCTTATTGGCCTGTCCCTACAATTGATTTTTTTTGTGAGATAAGGCTGCAGCAATAAATGATACAAACAAAGGATGAGGGTTAGCCACCGTGCTTTTGTATTCAGGATGGTATTGAACACCTACATACCAAGGATGATTCTCAAGTTCGACAATCTCCACCAATTGAGTTTCTTTATTTCTACCCGTAGCCTTTAAACCTGCTTCTTCGAGTTGTTTTTCGTACTGATTATTGACCTCAAATCGATGCCTGTGACGCTCGTGAATGATTTTTGCATTCGAATAAATCTCAGAAGCTTTACTCCCTTCAGTCAATTCACATTCCCAAGATCCCAAACGCATTGTTCCTCCTAAATGTGTAATCTTTTTCTGTTCTTCCATCAAAGAAATTAAAGGTGAAGACGTATGTTCATCCACCTCAATTGAATTGGCATTTTCTATTCCCAAGACGTTACGAGCATATTCAACAATGGCCATTTGCATACCCAGACAAATTCCAAAAAACGGAACATTGTGTTCTCGAGCGTACTGAACCGCTTTTATTTTTCCCTCTAATCCGCGTTTACCAAAACCGGGGGCTACTAGTAATCCGTTAAGTCCTTTAAGTTTGGCTTCGACTTCTGATACTTCTAAGGTTTCTGAATGAATTGAGACGACCTCAACCTCCACCCTATTTCGAGCACCCGCATGAATAAAAGCCTCTAAAATAGACTTATAAGAATCTTGCAGTTCAACGTATTTACCGATGAGACCTATCTTAACGGTATCTTCTGGATGCGCCAAACGGTCTAAAAACTCTTTCCAAGGACCCAATTCAGGAACACTATCGGCATTTAATTTTAGCTTCTGTAATACCACATCGTCAAGACCTTCTTCGTGCATTAAAAGAGGTACTTGATAAATTGTTGGAGCGTCAATCGATTGGATGACCGCTTCTTTTGACACATTACAGAAGAGCGCTAATTTTTTACGCTTGTCCTGGTCAATATCATATTCTGTTCTACAAACCAAAACATCTGCCTTAATTCCACTCTCCATTAGGGTCTTAACTGAATGCTGGGTTGGCTTTGTCTTTAATTCGCCAGCGGCGGATAAATAAGGAACTAAGGTCAAATGTATCACCATTCCGTTGTGCTCTCCCAGGTCCCAAAGCAATTGACGTACAGCTTCAATGTAAGGCAATGATTCAATATCCCCCACTGTTCCTCCGATTTCTGTGATAACAATATCATAGTCTCCGGTTTGACCCAAAAGCTGAATACGATCCTTGATTTCGTTAGTGATATGAGGAACCACTTGAACGGTCTTGCCTAAAAACTCACCACGGCGTTCTTTTTCGATTACACTTTGATAGATTCGACCTGTGGTTACATTATTGGCTTGCGAAGTCGGTGTATTTAAAAAGCGTTCGTAATGACCTAAATCTAAATCAGTTTCTGCTCCATCGTCAGTAACAAAACACTCTCCGTGTTCGTAGGGATTTAAGGTTCCTGGGTCAACATTGATATAAGGATCAAACTTTTGAATGGTTACTCTATATCCTCTAGCCTGAAGAAGTTTTGCCAAAGAAGCAGCTATGATTCCTTTACCTAAAGAAGAAGTAACTCCGCCCGTAACAAAAACGTATTTAGTGGTGCTCATGGGTTTTTGATTGTATACGGGGTATAAAGGTACAATAATTGAACAGGTTTGAGCAAAATTCAATATCTTAAATGCACTAAAAACCTAAGCATGAACAGAAGAGACTTTATTCAAAAATCGGGCACAGGGGGTTTAGCTCTTTTATCAGCTAACACTGTAGCTCAAAACTTGAACCTAAATCCTGAGGAATTAAAAACGTTAGAGCTCAAAAATAACATCAATCACAGCGTTTGTCATTGGTGTTATGGAGATATTCCCTTAGAAGATTTTTTGAAAATAATTAAAAACATGGGCATCAAGGCCATAGACCTTGTTGGACCTGAATATTTTGATTTGCTCAAGAAATACGATATGCACTGCAGTATGTGTTGGGGTGCGGAAATCAGTTTAGTTGAAGGATTCAATGATCCCAAAAATCACGCGCAACTTATCGAAAATTATTCCCGTGTTATTCCCCAAGTAGCAGCAGCTGGTTTCACAAACCTCATCTGCTTCAGCGGAAATAGAAATGGTATGAATGACTACGTCGGTATTGAAAACTGTGTGAAAGGCCTATCTGAAATTATGCCTTTGGCCGAAGAACACGGAGTGGTCTTGCAAATGGAATTGTTCAATCAACAAAACCATCCAGATTATATGTGTGATTCTAGTATTTGGGGAGTCGAATTATGCAGAAGATTGGGAAGTGATAATTTTAAATTACTCTTCGATATTTACCACATGCAAATTCAAGAGGGAGATATCATCAATAGCATTAGAAAGTACCATCAATACTTTGGTCATTACCACACAGCTGGAGTTCCGGGTAGAAATGAAATCGGAGAAGACCAAGAGCTCTATTATCCAGCAATTATGAAAGAAATTCTAAAAACAGGCTATCAAGGGCATGTTGCTCAGGAGTTCATTCCATTAGGCGAGGACCCTATTGAATCGCTGCAAACAGCCTTCACCATTTGTGACGTCTAAAGGCTATTCCAGTGAAATCTAATCTGCTTGTCTAGGTCTGGATGAAGACTTTCTAAAACAGGACAGGTATTTCCGACACGCTCTAGTATTTTGGCGTCTTTTTCAGGAAGTTCTGGCAAAAACAAGTCAATCTCTATACAAGAAATTCGTCTTGGATCAGAAGCCATGTGCTTTTTGACTTCAAGACGACTGTCTTTAAGTTCAATTCCCATTTGATTTGCCTTAATAGCCATTACCGTTATCATACAGCTACCCAGTGCATTAGCTACACAGTCTGTAGGTGAAAAGGCCTGACCGAGTCCGTTGTTGTCAATTGGGGCGTCACTGTGGATCACCGACCCCGATCTCAAGTGGGTTGATGCTGTCCTGAGTCCACCTTGGTAAATTATTTCTGAGGTAGTTTTCATTGATTCTATTTCGTTCTAAATTCATGTATTGCATAAGGTAAAAGGAGTGATTGATATATCCCCTTTGTCTGCTTGAAAGGTCGTAATTAAATTTGCTATAGGTATATTCTTTTTCGTCTATAAGCGAGGTGCTTGCCAAAATATCCTTGTCATAAGCCATTCTCAACACCAAATCAAAAACAAGATCAAACCCTCGAGCTGCATAGGCATTTGGAAAAAATCCATAACGATTCAAATAGCGTTTTGAAAATTCACTCTCAGATTCTGGAGTGTTGTAGACTGAAGGATAAACAAACTTCAAATTCGACAAATGCTCAAAGGAAATACTCTGACTTTCAAAAACCCGTGAAGCGTATTTGGTCGTAAAGAGTTGAATGATTCTATTTTCTTCTGAATTGATTGAATTCAATATACTTGTTACCCCCGAGGCTAAACTGGGCTTAGAAGTTTCTAAAAACACCCAATTCACTCGCGTTGAATCGATTTGATTTAATCTAAACTCTTCTAAATCTAGAGAACTCTCATCTGTAATTTCAGTGACTTTTGCCTCTGGAAATGCAAATTGTAAATCTCGTTTGGCTTGACCGTCTTCACTACTATCGGTAATGATAAGTACCGATTCTTCTTCTTTAACTCTCAAGAGTTGAGCAATCATTTCTTCTCTTATTTCTGAAGGATCGGTTATAGAAAATAAAACATTATCGCTGTAAGTGTTCTCCACTGGTGCCGAAAGGGGAAATACAAAAGGAACAGCTGCCAAAGAGGTGCTTCTAGAAATTTCTTCTATAATTCCAGACCGCAATGGACCTACAACAGCATCAAAACGACTGAGATCAGCGAGTTGAAGGTATGCTCGCACCCTTCCTCTATCCAATTCGGTATCAAATGTCTCATGAGTGACAAAAACACCATAAGATTGAAGCGAATCAATGGCCATTAAAGCACCTGAATAAAAACTTAGCGAGGTTTTCATATCAGTCCTTTTCTCAATTTCTTTTTGAGCCATTTCGGCATCTAATGAATCAACACGATCTAAACGAAAGGGAAGCATAAAAAGCAATTCATGAGAAGAGCCAACTTGAATGCTGTCTAACAGACTAAATTCAGGGCTAATCAATCCTTCTCGTACTGTACGGCTAAATCCTAAGGGCTTGGGTATTTTCAAAATCATTCCCGAAGACAATCCCTCTTTAATTTTAGGGTTTAATCGGTATAAAGAAATCATATCGATGTTGAGACTCTGCACAATACCGTATATGGTCTCTTTAGGTTGAACCTCATAAAACAAGAAACTATCGTCATAAACAAAAGCTGTTTCCTCCTCTTCTTCTATGGTTGATTCTGTATACTCCTCCTGATTGGCGTACTCGAGATCTTTAATTTCTAAGGAGTTTGAAGGTACACTCAAAACAGCTCCAACACTAAGAGATGAAGAATTTTCAGGCAATTGAGGATTGAGACGCGAGAGGCTATCCAAACTGATTTGATAGCTGTAGGCAATACTCCATCGGGTGTCTCCTTGTTTGACCTCATAAGTATTGAGATCACCTTGATTCACTGCTATGGCAGTACTTTTTTCTTTGTAAACCGGAATCTTTAAAAGCTGTTTAGCTTTTAATTTTTTACGAACTGCTCTGGGGTTATATTTTAAGATATCCTCCTTTTTGACAGAAAACTTTAAGGCAATAGCATCTACATTTTCTTTTTTCTTGACCTTGTAATTTATAAATCCACTGGGCACATTTACCACCGCAGAAACCTGCTTTTTTTCTTCAAAAACAGGAATTCTTAAAATCATATTGATGTCCAGTACCTCGGTATTCAAAAAGTCGTTGAATCGAATCAATTCATCCGTTTCAATCTCATACTTTTTCGAAATTCCGTAGATGGTTTCAGATTGAAGCACTCTATGCATCTTAAAACGCGCAGGTTTTTTGCTTTCAATAACCTGAGCACTTAACCAATGAAAGGAGCATAAAACACCTAGGACTACCGCGTATATTCTTTTTTTCATTCCCACTCTATTGTTGCTGGAGGTTTTGAACTGATGTCATAAACCACACGATTTACCCCCTTTACTTTATTGATTATTTCATTGGAAATACTCTGTAAGAATTCATGCGGAAAATTAACCCAATCCGCAGTCATGCCGTCAGTACTCTCCACTGCTCTCAAGGCTACACAATTCTCATAAGTACGCTCATCACCCATTACTCCTACACTTTGAACCGGTAAGAGCATAGCCCCTGCTTGCCATACCTTATCGTAGAGTTCCCATTTTTTCAATCCATCTATAAAAATGGCATCAACTTCTTGTAGCATTCTGACTTTATCTGAAGTGATATCTCCTAAAATACGTATCCCCAAGCCTGGACCAGGAAATGGATGCCTACCCAAAATTGAGGGTGCTATTCCAAGAGTGGCTCCTATGCGTCTCACCTCATCTTTAAACAATTTCCGTAAGGGTTCTACGACTTTAAGTTTCATATAATCAGGCAATCCTCCTACATTGTGATGACTTTTTATTGTTGCCGAGGGTCCACCAGTTGCAGATACCGATTCAATCACATCGGGATAAATTGTTCCTTGCGCTAACCACTTAGCGTCTGAGACTAGTTTAGACTCGCTATCGAACACATCAACAAAAACCCTGCCGATTGTCTTTCTCTTTTGTTCTGGGTCACTTACACCCTCTAATTCAGATAAAAAACGAGCTCCCGCATCCACTCCTTTGACATTCAATCCAAAACCTTTGTATTGCTCAAGAACTTGTTCAAATTCGTTCTTTCTCAAAAGTCCATTATTGACAAAAATACAGTGGAGTCTATCCCCTATTGCCTTGTGCAATAGCACAGCAGCTACCGTGGAGTCAACCCCTCCTGACAATCCAAGTATTACACTATCTCCTTGGATTTGAGCTTTAAGGTCTTCAACAGTCTCTTCAACGAATGCGTTTGGCGTCCAATCTTGATCAAAATGTGCGATTTGAACTAAAAAATTCTCCAATACCTTAATTCCGTCCGTACTGTGATACACCTCTGGATGAAATTGGATACCAAAAGTTTGTTCGTTTTCAAATACAAAGGCTGCATTCTCGACATCAGCGGTACTGGCTATCTTTTTACAAGTTACAGGTAATGCACTGATGGTGTCTGAATGGCTCATCCAAACCTGAGAATTGAGTTCTACGCCTTGCATCAAAGCTGACGTTTGTTCAATTTGAGTCAAGTTTGCTCTTCCGTATTCTCTAATTTTAGATGGTTTGACTTCTCCTCCTGCTTCACTAGCTAAATATTGAGCACCATAACAAATACCTAATAAGGGTAAGTTTTGGCGGTATTTTGTCAAATCAATTTTTGGAGGATTTTCTCCACGAACCGAATGTGGCGAACCTGATAAAATTACTGCTTTGTAGGCCTCTAACGATTCAGGGGCCTTGTTATACGGTATGATTTCAGAGTAAATATTTAACTCTCTGATTCTTCTTGCAATCAGCTGAGTGTACTGTGAACCGAAATCTAAAATGAGAACTTTTTGATGCATGCACAAAAATAGCAACTTTGTATAGGAGTTTATTTCAAAAATTTGAATAATTCTTAAAATACTTATCCATCATCCATAGGCAAACCTTGAGCTTGTTTTGAGAAAAATGAATTGCCGGGACAAATCACTGAATAGCTGCTTATAAACAGGTAGAAGCAAAAGCTAAACTAGAAGATTATAAAGTCTATGCTGCAGCTTAAAGCTCTATAAAAAGTACTGAAGAATCCGTTTGTTTTTGAAATTCAGTATAAACCACATCGATAAATCGAGAACCGTGTTCACTATAAAAGCTGCTAAAATTCTCAACGCGTTCTTGAGGTTTACCCAAGGGATAAAACAACTCGTACAAGACGGATATTCGCTGAATCTCATCTTTTAAAACCCTTTTTTGTGCGAGCAGTAATCTTTTCTCAAGCTTCTCTAAACCATTCATCTGTTTTTGACGTTGTGCTTGTACCGCTCCTTCAAAACTTTGGTCCGTTTTTTTCGAGCGCTCTTGCAACAAGTTGAACTGCTCGTTTAACAAGGCTTTAAACTCGGTTAATTCCATTGGAATATTAGAAACTTTTCGAACCCACCGATTGATTAACTGATTTTTAGCATTGTTTAAATCACTATCAACAAGCTTTAATTTTTGCAGTTTTCGATACGTTTTTTCGTCGGCAGCATAGACCGAATGTCTCAATTTCAACATTGGAAAAACCACTTTGAAGTGCTCAAAAACAGGCTTTAACTGAAACCAATAACTCAATTCGCCTGCTCCTCCAACATACATCAAATTAGGCAGGATGTATTCTTGATACAAGGGTCTTAAAATGACATTTGGTGAAAAACGCTCAGGAAAGACATCAAGCTCATTCAAAAGTTCGTCTTCAGAGAAATTTGCCTTGGTATTTACCAATTGATAAGTATACTGTTCGGCTTCAATTCGCTGCCGTTCTTGTTCACTTAGATAAAAAAGGTTAATGTTTCTCGGAAAAACCTGTGCCTTATACCCATTTTCAACTAACTCATCACTTCGCTTTTTAACCAAGGTCTGTGAAGGCTTTGAAGTGATTTCTTTTTTAAACAGCGGAATCATTAATTTTTTTAGGGCCTTTTTATCGGCATCCAAAACCACCAAGCCATAGCGCTCGAAAAGTTGATGCACCAGAAAATGAGTGGCCTGGGAGAGATTTTCAAATTTTAAATACGCAGACTCAAAAAGAGCTTTGAGTTCAACATCATTTTTCGAACGACCTAATTGCGATTCAAATACCTCAAAAACCGCTTCGAGGCCACTTAAATCAAATTGTCCAACCGCTCCTTTTTGTGCACTATTCCATTGAAATTTTTTACCCTTAAACTGAAAGTGATTGATTTCTTCAAAATCGTGGTCTTCTGAAGCCATCCAGTAAACAGGCACAAAATTGTAATCGGGATATTCAGCTTTATATTTTTCACATAACACAATGGTGTGAAGAATTTTATACACAAAAAAAACAGGTCCAGTAAAAAGATTAAGCTGATGCCCTGTCGTTATAGTGAAGGTGTTTTTCTCTTTTAATAACTCCAAATGTTGTAGCACTGCACTCTCTTTTAAATCAATAGCTAAAGTGTCATAGCTCCTCTTTATTTCATCCTGTAATACTGCTCTAAAGTTGTGATTATAACTACTCGACTTTTCATCGATTTGCGCTTTGACATTTTCAAGATCTGCAAAACGATTATACCACTGTTGAGGCAATTGACCATCCAAATAATCCTTGAGTAAAGGATTGATGTTAAAACTTTCATTTGCGCCAAAAGCATACCTGGTCATCGCTAAAAAACTTAGAGAATTCAAAGATAAGCCATATCTTTCGTAGTAATCTAAAGACGTAAACTTCAATGAAGAACAAGAAATTTTCAAGCACGCTCATTTTAGTGCTTTTAGTCAATATCATTTTTGCTCAACAACTAATGAGCCCCGATGAATTTTTAGGCTATGAACTCGGAAG
>WTJC01000005.1:5793-24042 GCA_011525015.1 Flavobacteriales bacterium | reverse complement strand
GCTGCAATAGATGCACCGTGCATAGCCTCGACTTCAACTCCGGTCTTGTAAATGGTTTTTACCTCGCACTTAATGTGAATTTCTAAACCAGTAATCTCATAGCTGATTCGCGTAGATTCAATGGGTAATGGATGACAATCAGGTAGCAATTCTGGTGTTTTTTTAACGCCTAATAAGGCAGCAGCCTTACTCATTTCAAAAACATCCCCCTTGGGCACTTGTCCCTGCTCAATAGCGGTAATGGTTTCGGAACTTCCGACTTTCACTACAGCGCCTGCGAGGGCAATTCTCAAGGTATTACTCTTTCCTGTTATATCAACCACTTCTCTATGTATTTACTTTCCAACTGTGTGACTCATCTTCATAAATCTCTTTTCCGAAAATGGGCAGTTCGGCTTTTACTCTATTTACACATTCTTCAATCGCTTGAAATGTATTTGATCGATGCCTTCCTGAGAGAAAAACAAAAAAACAAAGTTCGCCGACATTTACCCTTCCTATACTGTGATAAATATGAATACAGCTCAAATCGTATTTGCTAATCATTTCTTCTCTGAGCTTTTCAGCAAGCACATTACACATCTCTTCTTGGGCCGAATAACTAATAGCTGCTACGGTTTGCTCTTCATGTTCGTCTTGACGAATTTGACCCATGAAGGTCTGGTGCGCTCCTATCTTAATCTTAGATTGGTGCTTTTCGATAGATTCGGCTATAAACTGCGGGCTAATCGCTCCGTTTTTAAATATATTTTTCATTGACATTGAGTACTAAGATAAGTTGAAATATCTTCAATTGAATTCAGCAGTGCAAATGAGTTTTGAAGCCCTGAATTCAAGCATAATTCTTGAGCTTTTTTAGCTCTTGAACCCGATTGACAGAAAAACAAAATGGGTTTAGCAGATTCGCATTGATCTTGGAGTTTATCCAGAAAATTTTCGCTGCTTACAGGCAGTTGAAATATAAATTCAAATGGCAAAAGCGGTGTCTCCTCTTTAGAGCGAAGATCAATCCAATTATAGCCTTCATAACTCCCTAATTCTTCTATTGAAATATGAATTTTATGTTCGGTTTCAGCTTTTTTGTTTTTAACATACTCGAGTTGGGCTGCATTAACCTTAAATTCTATCGAACGTTGGCTGTGATTCAAAAAATCGTAGTACCACAAGGTTCCACTCAGCACACCAGGTAAACCTAAAAGTACTTTGATTACCTCAGTGGCTTGAAACTGTGCTAAACTACTCGAAACAGTGGCGAGCATTCCAGACTGCTCGCAGGTTGGTATTTCTTGATACTGCGGTTTTTTGGGATACAGACATCGTAAACTAGGCCCTCCTTTGTAATTAAAGACCGTCAATTGGCCTTCAAACTTATACAAAGCGGCAAAAACTAAAGGCTTGTTGTGCAGTACACAATAGTCATTGATCAAATAACGGGTATTAATGTCATCAGTAGCATCGACCACAACATCATGGGTACGAATAAGTTCAGCGGCATTGTTTTCATGAAATAGCGCTGTGTGATAAGCCACTTTGCAATCTGGAAAATAAGCCTTGAGGTATTCGGCAACGACCTCAGTTTTATAACGTCCTACATCTTGGTTTCTAAAGAGCATTTGACGCGCGAGATTATGAGTTGCTACACGATCAAAATCAACAACAGTCAAGTACCCCACTCCTGTAGAGGCAAGTATTTGAAGTAACGGACATCCCAGACCTCCGGCCCCAATAACCAGCACTCGACTCTCAAGTAATTGCTTCTGACCCTCGACACCGATCTGCTCGAGCGTTTGTTGTCTTAAATACCTATTGTTCTTTTTCATCCTCCAGAAAAGGGTGGAAAAACATCTATTACACTTTGATCTAGTGCGGTCTCTCCTTCAATTATTGAGTTGTTTTGTGCGAGCTGATAACTCATTGATTTTAGAGCTGGGAATGTTTGTTCTAAGGCATCGCGGACAGCCTCAAATTTCAGTGCGCTTACTTCTAATTGGTATACGGCTAATCCAAGTTTATCAATGAGTTGACCAAAAAATCGAACTTCTACTTTCATTTAAAATGCGATAAGTTTTACAGCAGCTGCAATAAGAACTACTGCAAGTACTTTCTCTAAATTAATAAAGCTAAGGGATTTAGACCCCCAGTATCCTCCTAAAATGGCGCCAAATGCCACAACCCCTATGAATAGAAAAAGGTGATCGTCGATTTGAATACCACTTTGAAGTTGACCGGCAAGACCGGCCGCAGAATTAACCCAGATAAAAAGAGCAGAAATTCCAGCAGTATTTTTAACATCAGCCCACTTTAAAAGCAAAAGCAAAGGTGAAAGAATAATGCCTCCTCCTATTCCGATTAATCCCGAGACGTAACCAATTGTCGCGCCAATGACTAAAGCCCCTAAAGTGTTGAATTTTTCTTCTTCAATTTGTGGGTTCCTTTGAGTGGGTTTAAGCAAAATACGCGCCACAGCTGCCAATAAAAAAAGACCTAAAATCATTTTGTACATGCTGGATTCTAAGGTCAATGTACCACCCAAAAAAGAAGCAGGAACAGAGGTCAGTGCCAAAAAAAGAAAGAGTTTGAGTTTAAAAAATCCCAAGCGGTAAAACTGAATAAAAGAGATCGCTGCAACTACAAGGTTAAGGCTAAGCGAAGTCTGTTTCATCACGATGGTATCAAAAGAAAACAAGGCCATAAGTGCTAGATAAGCACTTGCTCCTCCGTGCCCCACACTCGAATAGATAAAGGCGCATATTGCTAAAACTACTGCAAAAAGTATAAGAGGATCCAACATGGTTTTATGCAATTATAAAGCACTCGACTGAAGTACCTTCGGCCAGTTCACAACTTGTTTCGGGTATATACACCAAAACATCCGCCATGGCGAAGCCCAATAATTTCGAAGAACTTTGATGTTCTAAAATGTGTACGCTATTTCCGTTTCGCTTTGCTTTTAAAAACAGGGCTCTTCCGGTTGTATTGTTTATGCCTTGTTCAAGAGCTAAACTTATGGAAGAAGATTCGAATTCACTGATGTTTTGCATCCGCTTTAGAAAGGGCAAGACGTACATATAAAAACAAGTCAAAGCAGATCCAGGATTACCGGGGAGCGCAAAGAGGTAGTTTTGATTTAGCCCTCCAAAAAACAAGGGTTTACCCGGTTTTTGTTTGACTTTATAAAAATAAGTCTGAACGCCTAACTCTTGTAAACTGCGGTAGACAAAATCATAAGCTCCAACTGATATTCCTCCTGAAACTAAAGTCAGGTCAGAACTCTTTATAGCTTCTTTAAGCGCTTCTCGAGTCGCATCAAAATCATCTCTTACGGCAATCACTTTTTGAACGGCAATGCCATTGGATTCTAATGCAGCTTTTAACACCGTAGAATTGGACTCATAAATTTCGCCTTTTTGAAGAGGGCGATCTTCTGAAACCAACTCATCGCCCGTAACAACAATACTTACAACAGGCTTTCGATATACTTCTACTTCTTTAAAACCTAAGCTTTTCAATACCCCTAAACTCGATGCATTAAGTTGAAAACCCGACTCAAATAACAACTGCTCTTTTTTAAGATCAGCGCCTATAGCTCTTATGTGTTGGTTTGGTTTTGGAATATGTTCAATATGCAACTGACTACCGAGTTGACGAGCCCGCTCTTGCATGACCACAGCATTAGCACCAGAAGGAATCGGTGCACCTGTAAAAATGCGAGCAGCTTGGCCCTGATTTAATGTTACTGCAGCTTTACTACCTGCTTGAATTTCTGCTATGACCTCAAATTCTAATGGATCGTTTTCGTTGTAACAAATGGCATAGCCATCCATTATCGATTGCTCAAACGAAGGCAAATCAAAGGGGCAATACAGATTTTTAGCCAAGGTATAACCCGAAGCCTGTTCTATTGATACCACTTGAACTTTGGGTAATCTTACATCAATTTCTGCTACAATTCTCCTAGCCTCTTCAACTCCAATCATGCCCTAGCTGCAACGAATTTTAGGCGTCGAGATTTTGAGCAAAAGGTTGTTGATACAAACGCTTACCTGTAGCTTGATACATCGCATTGGCTAAGGCACCCATTACAGGTGGATACATTGGCTCTCCAAGTCCTGTTGGTGACATGCCATTATTCACAAAATGTACCTCTATTGCTTTTGGAGCTTCAGCGTGACGAATCAAACGATAGCGATCAAAATTAGTTTGCTGTGGAGCTCCTTGTTTGAGGTTTAAACCACTGTAAAGTGCTGTTCCAATTCCGTCGACAGTCCCTCCTTCAACAAGGTTAATCGCTGCATCTTTATTGACTACAATTCCACAATCTACCGCTACACAAACATTTTCTACAATCGTTTGACCGTTTTCAACCTTGAGATCTACAACATCAGCGACGTAGGAGTTGTGACAGAAATAGGCTGCAAAACCTCGGTGTACTCCTTCTTTTGGAGTTCCCCAATTTGATTTTTCTTTGGCAAGGCGAATAACCTCAGCGTAACGATTTGCATCGTAATCATTTCGATCACCTACAGGGTCATTAATCGCACGATCAAAAAGTTCTAATCTGTAATCTACTGGATCTTTTCCAATAGCCTCAGCGAGTTCATCTAAAAAGGATTGTTCTGCCGCAGCTATAAAGTTTGATCTGGGCGCTCTAAAAGCACCTGTAGTCACATTTGATTTAACCGTGTAAGACTCTGCGAGATAGTTGTCGTAAGCACCTGCCGGAAAGCGGTTAGCCGCAAGAGGACTCTCTGGAATTCCACCTGCTCTCACGTGAAAAGCAGTGACTACATTGTTTTTATCAATCGCAGCTCTATAGGTGGCTTGATAAGCTGGTCTAAATACACCGCAACTCATATCGTCTTCACGAGTGTACAACAATTTGATGGGTGCACTTACGTGCTGAGAAATTGCTGCAGCTTCAACCAAGAAGTGTCCGTATAACCTTCTACCAAATCCACCTCCCATTCGAGTCATTTCGATATGCACTTGATCAGGATTCATTCCCAATCTAGCTGCAACAGAAGGCTCCATAATACTCGGCGTTTGTATAGGCCCTATTAAGTGTGCCTTTTCTGCCGTTACATCAGCAAAAAAGTTCATAGGTTCCATAGTGTTGTGCGCCAAATAAGGTGCAGAGTAGGTTTTTTCTATAATGCGATCTGCATTTCTAAAAGCTCTTTCTGGGTTACCGTCTCTACGAGCGGTTTGCACATCAGCTTTCGCCGCCGCATTCAATTTTTCATGTTGTGTGGCTGTACTTTCTAGGCCTTTGGGAAAATCGAAGTAAGAAACTCGTCCGAAGAAACTGATTTTGGTTTTTACATCATCTGCCTCAACCCATTCGCATTGCACGGCTTTCTTAGCTTGCATGGCTTGCCATGTAGTATCGGCTACAATTACGACTAAATCTCTAAAAGCGGCGATATCAAAACCTGAATTTTGAGTATCACCTTGATAGGCATCCATTTGAAATACATCGACCACCCCAGGCATTTGTTTGGCGTTATCTGCATTAAATGATTTTAGGGTCATTCCAAAAGCAGGAGGATGAATCATCACTGCGATTTTCATTCCTTCTTTCATGACATCAATTCCGAATAAAGGTTGTCCGGTAGCGATTTTCAATCCGTCTACATTTTTCTTTGAAGAACCGATAATTTTATACGCTGAGGGATCCTTGAGTTCCACTTCTTCAGGAACGGCTACTTCTGAGGCAGCAGCAGCAAAAACACCGTAGTGTTCTTTTTGTCCAGAGGCCTGGTGAATGACATAACCGTTTTCTGTACTCAATTCATCTTTGGCAACGGCCCACATATCAGCAGCCGCTTGAAGCAACATGTCTTTGGCGGTAGCTCCAGCCAATCTAAGAGCATCCCAACTTGAGCGAATTGAATTCGAACCTCCAGCAATTTGCATTCCAGAACGCGGAGCTTCGGCTTGACCGGCAATTTTAGAAATAAACGGCACTCCGTAGAGTGAAGTGTCTAAAGGCGCCTGTTCAACAATGACCTTGGCCCAGTCCATATCTAGTTCTTCAGCCACGATCATTGGCATTGACGTTTTTACGTTTTGGCCTATTTCAGGATTCGGTGACATAATCGTCACTACCCCATTGTCTCCTATTTTTAAATATCCATTAAAATTGAACCATTCATCAGGCAATTCCAACACCATTTTTGGGGTCTGTTCACAGGAATACAACCAAGAAAAACCAATGGCGAAACCACCAGTGGCCAGTGCACTTCTTTTGATGAAGGATCTTCTTCCGAATTTTGTTTTGACTATTTGACTCATAATATTGTTCTTATACGATTAGCTTAGGCGTTTTTTACCGCCAATTTGATGGCTTCTTTGATTCTTAAATACGTTCCACAACGACATATATTACCGTTCATTACAGCCTCAATTTCTTCGTCTGTTGGATTTGAATTTTGATTGAGCAAAGATGCGGCTTGCATGATTTGCCCCGCTTGACAGTACCCGCATTGAGGAACGTCAACCTCAACCCAAGCTTGTTGTAAAGGGTGAGAACCATCATCTGACAGCCCTTCTATGGTAGTGACCTTTTGATTTCCAACTGCCGATACTGGCAATTGACATGAACGAATTGCATTCCCGTTGAGCAAAACAGTACACGCTCCACATTGCGCAATCCCACATCCAAATTTTGTACCCACCATTTTAAGGTGATCCCTAAGCACCCAAAGTAAAGGAGTTGAAGCGTCTGCTTCGACTTCTTTAGTCTGTCCGTTAATCGTAAGTTGAAATAAAGCCATAATTCTCTTTTTTTTAAAGATATTTATAATTCATTAAATGTATCAAAAAAACACAATGAAAAAGATACGCTGGGGATTAATTGGTTTAGGTGCCATAGCCAACGACTTTGCGAGTGACCTCAATAGGGTTTCAGGAACTGTAATTCAAGGCGTTGCCTCAAGGTCATCGACAAAGGCTAAAGACTTCGCAAAGAAACACAAGGCGCTAAAATCTTACGATTCTTACGATGATTTACTGGCGGATACAGTTATTGATATCGTTTACATTGCGACTCCTCATCATTTGCACTTGGAGTGGACCCTTAAAGCGATTAAAGCCAAAAAAGCGGTTTTATGCGAAAAACCCTTAGGCGTTAACGCCCATCAAGTTCGACAAATGATGACTGCTGCTCAAAGCGAAAAGGTTTTTTTGATGGAAGCCCTTTGGACAAGGTTTAATCCTACCGTGGAGGAGGTTTTAGAAAAATTAAAGACCAATCCTATTGGCAAACTGAGATTACTCAAGGCTGATTTTTGTTTTCACGCCTTAGATCAAAGCCCTGAGCATCGAATTTTTAATTTAGAACTGGCCGGTGGTTCTATTTTAGACATCGGAATATATCCTGTTTTTTTGGCTTATATCCTTTTCGGTAAACCACAAGAAATCAAAGCCTTTAGTCAATTTCATCAAGGGGGTAGTGAATTACAAACCTCAGTACTTCTGAATTACCAAGATTGTCAAGCGCAACTTTTTAGCAGTTTTGCCTTTAGAAGTGAAATGAAAGCGCATCTGTACGGAGAAAAAGGTCAGCTTTGCATCGATGCGGATTGGTTTCAGAGTGACTCTTATCGACTACTAACGCAGGAAGGAGAACAGGTCTTCAACCACCCTAAAAAAGGAATTGGATTTTGTCATGAAATCGAAGCGGTCAATACTGCTCTACGCAATTCGAAAATAGAAGAAGCCCGTTGGACCCTTCAAAATTCGCTTGAACTCATTGAAATTTTAGATGAAATCAGAAATCAAGTTGGCGCCGTCTACGACTTCGAATAGCCTTATTCTGGTTTATAGCCTAACTTTTTTTCAATACTTTCAATCATCACATTGGCGATATCCTTCCCTGTGCTACTTTCAATTCCCTGAAGCCCTGGTGAAGAATTGACCTCTAACAACAAGGGACCTCTGTTAGAACGGATAATATCTACCCCTGCAACGGTCAAGTCTAATGCCTTTGCTGCTTTAATTGCTAAACGTCGCTCGTCAGGAGTAATTCGAACCTTTGAAGTGGTTCCACCTTGATGCAGGTTGGCTCTAAAATCTCCCTTTTTCGCCTGACGCTGTATAGAGGCAACTACCTTTCCGTTAACAACGAAACAACGAATGTCTTGACCATTGGCTTCTTTGATAAATTCTTGAACGAGAATTTTGGTTTGTACACTCTTAAAGGCGTTGATTACACTTTCTGCCGCTTTATTGGTCTCGGCCAAAACCACTCCGACCCCTTGAGTACTTTCCAATAATTTGATAATCAAAGGGGCTCCATCAACCATATTAATCAGGTCTTTGGTATCCCTTGGAGAAATCGCAAAGCCCGTCACAGGAATTTGAATGTTGTTTTTAGAAAAAAGTTGAGAAGCGTATAATTTATCTCGAGAATGCGTAATCGATTGGGCTGAATTCAAACAGTACACCCCCAGGTTATCGAACTGACGCAATAGGGCACAGGCGTAAAAAGTCACCGAGGGTTTGATTCTTGGAATCACCGCATCGAATTTATCTAATATACTTCCGCCTCGATATCGAATTTCAGGAGAACCCGCATCGAGTTTCATATAGGTATTGACCACATTGAGAAATACCATTTTATGACCTCTTGCCTCTCCTGCTTCTATGATTCTCTTGTTGCTGTACAATTCTGGATTACTGGCCAAAACGCCAATGGTAAGCCCTGTTTTGGGTTTGATTTTATCGCTGTATTTTTCCTTGAGCTCTTCTTCAGTATAGTCACCTTGACAAAAACTCTTTGAAGGATCAACCAAATAACGTCCATTAATAGCCTCTCTTCCCAAGAGCATTCGGTACTCCATGGTTTCGCGATTGGCCAAGGTCAGTTCAATTTCAAAAGACTGGTCCGCAATCTGAACTTTGGTTTTAATGACAGGTCTTTTCTCTGCAACTCCTTGCGAAGATTTCACCTGTCTCATATCTTCTACTTTGGCTTGACACAAGACAGAAATACTTCTGTTTTCTTGAACGGGGTACACCTCAAAGCGCACCCATTTTTCTAAGTCTTTTTCGAAAATTTTGATTTTGCTCGCCTGAATAGAAGAAGTTTTGGCTCCTGAATCTATTCGAGCCTTTATCGCGGGAATGCTCAAGTCGTCAAACTGACACCACTCTTCAGACCCCAATAAGTTTAAGTCGTTCATTTTAAATACAATTGTTAGCTTCAAAAATTTACTGAACCTGTTGTAAATCAGTAAAATCCGCGGCAAATGTAGTTTAAAAATGAATCCAAAAACAAAACCCGTAAAAAAAGAAAATATATCTCTTATTTACGGGTTAAAATATGTTGTTTGTACTCCTTTAATTCGGCTTAAAACGAAAATCCAAAACCGATATTTCCGATCAATAATCCTGATTCGTTTACGCCAGGGATCTCTGGAATAGGTTCAGAAAACGATTCTGTTATACCATTAGAAGTAGCGGTAAAATCGATTGTTTTAGGCGGTGATCCTAAACCATAACCCGCTTCAATACGTAAATAAAATACACCTCCAGTTTTGAGTCCCAATTTTAAATTGGTTGTACTGATATCTAATCCTGTTGTTGCAGAGCCTACCACAGAATTTGTTCCATCATCGAACACCAAATCATTGAAGGTAACATCTGTACTCAGTTCAGCAATTCCTGCTCCAATATAGAATCCTTTTCCTCTAGAACCGAAGTAATAGTTCAATCCGAATTCTGTGTATTTCAATCCAACCTCAGTATCGCCATCTTCAATATCAAAAGCGCCGTAATCGATAAAAGGGGCAAAGTGATTGTCTAAGATAGGTAGCACCACTTCTCCATTGAGAGAGAGAATATTAGGCACTCCAACTTTAGCACCCACCGAAATGCGCTTACTCGATGATGATTCCATTTGCGCTGTTGTAAACTGTACAAAAACTAAAGCCAATAAGACTAATAAGGGTTTTTTCATAATGTTAAGATTTAGATAGTTCTGTTTGAAGATACAAAATTTTAACACTCTAGTATCTTGCAATCAATAAGTTAAGGAAGCAGAACCACACAATAAGACCAAAATTTTGTAGTTTTACACTATAGATGAAAGAAACACTTTACAAATCTTTGCACGTTTTAATGGCCTTTTTTGTTTTGGCCAGCACAGTCTCTTGGACGGTTGACAAGCATATTTGCATGGGTAGAGTCGTTTCGATCTCTGTTTTTGAAAAAGCTCAAGGCTGCGACATGCCGATGGAATCGACTAAATCATGTTGCGAAAATGAGAGCTTTACTGTTAAAGGTCAAGAAGATTTGAAGTTAAGTTTGACTGAAATCGAATTTGAACCTGTGCTTTTTATCGCAACTGCTCATTATGATGAAACTACTGCAGTTGCAATTCGCGAAGGTCATTCTCAGCTTTTCTTATACGACCCGCCCCCCCTGCTTGAAAACAAGCTCATTCTACAACAGCGCTTTTTAATTTGATTTAAGAGGATAAACCCAATCAGCACACATATGATTGGGATTTCGTGTTTGCATCAGAATTCATTGTAAATCCACCTTAAATCTTTGTGATCAATGCTCAATAAAAGCATCAATTATTTTATAAAATATCCTTTATTCGCCTTTCTTCTCCTGATTCTATTTTTAGGTTGGGGAAGTATTAACGCCCCTTTTGGCAAGCTTTTTTCGTTTTTACCCAACGAGTCTGTAGCCGTGGACGCTATTCCAGATTTAGGCGAAAATCAACAAATCGTATATACCACCTGGGAAGGGCAATCTCCTCAAGACATTGAAGATCAAATTACCTATCCGCTGACCAGCAGCTTATTAGGAATTCCGGGGGTCAAAACCATTCGAAGCAATTCGATGTTCGGTTTTTCAAGCATCTATGTCATTTTTGATGAGGATGTTGAGTTTTACTGGAGTCGAAGTCGAATTGTAGAAAAACTCAATTCACTTCCAAGGAATCTGTTACCCAGTGGCGTGCAACCTCAACTTGGTCCAGATGCCACAGCACTTGGGCAGCTTTTTTGGTATACCCTTGAAGGTCGAGACGATAACGGCAAGGTCACTGGCGGATGGGATTTACAAGAAGTTCGAAGTATTCAAGACTATTATGTCAAATACGCCTTAGCCTCTGCCGAGGGCGTCTCTGAAGTGGCTTCTATCGGCGGTCATGTTGCAGAATATCAAGTCGATGTAGACCCTGACCTCTTAAAACAATACGGTATTGACCTCCAGCAGGTGGTGCAAGCCGTAAAGCAGACCAACAGAGATATAGGTGCACAAACCCTTGAAATCAACAAAGTAGAATATCTCGTCAGAGGATTGGGTTATGTCAAATCTATCGAAGATTTAAAAAACACTGTTATCTCCGCTAAAGAATTTAAATCCATCCGTCTAAAAGACATCGCCAGAATAAGCATGGGGCCTAAAGCGAGAAGAGGAATTTTAGATAAAGAAGGAGCCGAAGTTACTGGAGGTGTTGTTACAGCCCGTTATGGAGCTAACCCCATGGAAGTTATTTCTGAAGTCAAGAAAAAAATTGAAGAAATTCAAGTTGGCCTACCCTCTAAAGTTTTAGCTGACGGTAGAACATCTCAGTTGACCCTGGTGCCTTTTTACGACCGAAGTGAACTCATTAATGAGACCCTTGCAACACTGCAAGAAGCCCTAACTCTCGAAATTCTGATCACCATTTTAGTTGTAGTTGTCATGGTGTTTAACATCAGAGCCTCACTTTTGATCTCAAGTTTATTGCCCGTTGCCGTACTGCTGGTATTTATCAGTATGAAATTATTTGGTGTAGAAGCCAATATAGTTGCGCTCTCAGGAATCGCCATTGCCATTGGCACTATGGTGGATATTGGTGTGGTACTTACCGAAAACATCCTTAGACATCTAGAACAAAAAGCAGAAGACACCGGCATTAAAGAAACAGTTTTTAAAGCGACTAAAGAAGTATCTGGAGCGATTCTAACCGCTGTATTCACAACTATAATCAGTTTTATTCCGATTTTTACCATGATCGGTGCAGAGGGTAAATTATTTAAACCCCTGGCCTTTACCAAAACCATGGCACTGCTTTGGTCTGTGGTGGTAGCCTTATTTATCATTCCACCCTTTGCGGCTTATATCTTTAAAAAACGCCAGCTCAAGCCACTTTTAAAAACAGCTGTAAATGCGCTCTTACTTTTAGTAGGATTGTACGCCCTAATTGTTGGAAATTATTTGGGACTGCTCCTGATAGGATTTGGGCTTATTCCGCTTTTGGGCACTAAAATTGAAGTGATACAAAAGAACAACTCCATCCTACAGATGGGGATTACTGTGCTCGGGTTAATCTTGTTGTTATCCTACTATTGGAAGCCGCTGGGATTTGACCGCAGCCTAATGATCAATGTACTTTTTGTGGGACTACTCAGTGGGCTCTTATTGTGGAGTTTCTATATTTTTCAGCGTTATTATACGCGGATACTGACATGGGCCTTAAATAATAAACTGAAATTTTTAAGCTTGCCTATTATCCTCTTACTTATTGGACTCAACATTATGAGATCAACAGGCAGAGAATTTATGCCAGCGCTGAATGAGGGTTCTTTTTTACTCATGCCAACATCTTTACCGCATTCGGGCATTGAAGAAAACAAAAGAGTTTTACAGCAACTCGACATGGCAGTTGCGGGAATTCCTGAAATTGAGGTCGTGGTCGGTAAAGCTGGCCGGGTAGAATCTGCCTTAGACCCCGCCCCTATTTCTATGTATGAAAACCTTATACAGTATCGTCCTGAATTCGTTTTAAATGCAGCTGGATTTCCTCAGCGTTTTAGAACAAATGAAGACGGCTACTTCGTTTTAAAAAACGATAAGGTTGCGGCCAATCCTAATTTGGAGGTCAGCAATGCTGTTCGCTATAAAGACAATCACGTGGCTGACCCACTTCAAATTGATCGCGAATTGTTGATTGCAGACCCCAGCGGAAGTTATTTTAGAAATTGGCGACCAGAGGTAAAAAGTCCCTCAGATATTTGGCAAAAAATCACTGAAAGAACCAAACTTCCTGGGGTAACTTCAGCGCCCAAACTTCAGCCTATAGAAACCCGTTTGGTCATGCTTCAAACCGGAATGCGCGCTCCTATGGGTATTAAAATCAAAGGGCAAAACTTAGCGCAAATAGAAGCCTTAGGATTAGAGATAGAACCCCTGCTCAAAGAAGTTGAAGGTGTCAAGGCCGAGGCTGTTTTTGCAGATCGCATCGTCGGCAAGCCCTATCTAAACATCACAATTGACAGAGAAAAATTAATGCGATACGGCTTGCGAATCGAAGACGTTCAACAGCAACTAGAAATCGCAGTAGGCGGTAAGGTTTTAGCTCAAACCGTTGAAGGTAGAGAGCGCTATGGAATACGAGTTCGATATCCCAGAGAAAAGCGTCAAGGCCAAAGTGATCTTTCGAGCATTTACATCAACCTTCCCAATGCCAATGTCTTACCCTTGAGTGAATTGGCACAGTTCAAGTACGAAAAAGGGCCGCAGGCCATTAAAAGTGAAGATGGATTTTTAGTGGGTTATGTGCTATTCGACAAGCTTAGCGGTTATGCTGAAGTCGATGTGGTTGAAAACGCTCAGCGCTATCTTGAAGACCAGATAAAAAGTGGAGCGCTCCAAATTCCAGACGGTGTAAATTATGCCTTTACAGGAACTTATGAGAATCAAGTTCGCGCTCAAAAATCACTCTCTTTAGTGATTCCATTAGCACTGCTTATCATTTTTGTGTTGCTCTATATTCAATTTAAATCCAGTTACACCGCACTAATGGTATTTACCGGAGTGGCAGTTGCCTTTTCTGGTGGATTTATTTTACTCTGGCTCTACGGTCAAGATTGGTTTTTGAACGTTTCATTTTTAGGTGAGAATCTTCGGGATCTGTTTCAAATTCATCCCATCAATCTCAGTGTTGCCGTATGGGTTGGGTTTATCGCACTCTTTGGCATTGCCACAGACGATGGAGTCATTATGGCTACCTATCTCAAACAATCTTTTGAACGCAACTCCCCCAAGGGGATTAATGAAATTCATCAGGCTGTTATCGAGGCAGGACAAAAGCGAATTAGACCCTGTTTGATGACCACAGCCACCACAATTTTAGCGCTATTTCCGATACTCACCAGTACGGGTAAAGGAAGTGATATTATGATTCCAATGGCCATCCCGAGTTTTGGCGGAATGCTAATTGCCCTAATCACCCTTTTTGTGGTTCCGGTACTTTTTGGATGGAGAAAAGAAGTTGAACTTAAATCATCTCAGGCATGAAGAAAACAATCTTTTACCTCATAACGCTACTGCTTAGCACTGCGCTTCAGGCCCAAAGCTTAGAACATTATCTGAGTCTTGCACTTTCGAATAATCCACAGCTTCAAGCCCTCAACATGCGCTATGAAATTGCTGAGGAAAAAATAAATCAAGCCGCTGCAGTTCCTAAGGCCACCTTTGGTGCGGGATATTTTGCAAGTGAACCCGAAACGCGAACAGGACCTCAGCGTTTTAAATTGTCGGTGTCTCAAATGTTACCCTGGTTTGGTACGCTAAAAGCCAGGCAAGACTACGCCAGGTCACTTGTTGAAACTGAAGGCCTCGATCGTCTTATCGTTGAGCGGCAGTTGGCCTTGTCTTTAGCTCAATCCTATTATCGATTATACGGTTATCAGCAAAAGATGCACATTGTTGAAACAGCTATTGAACTCTTTAAATCCTATGAAGCCCTGGCGCTTAAAGCCGTAGAAAACGGATCTGCATCAGTGGTCAATGTACTACAGCTTCAAATTGAACAAAACAAACTGAGCGAAGAGTTTTTGAAGATACAAGAACTTGAAAAGGCAGAAGAAGTGGCCTTTGCCAATTTATTATCCGACGATTCTTTTGAAGGGATTCAGTTTAGCGAAATGCTTGAGATTCCTTTAGAGGATTTAATGCACGAACAGAGTCGTTTGGCGGTCAATCCAGAAATTTTAAAATACGACAAACTCTTTGCCGCCGTGCAACAATCGGAAATTGTAAATCAAAAAGAGGCCCAGCCTTCTTTAGGGCTTGGCTTAGATTATATAGCCGTTCAGCAGCGCTCAGACGTTTTGCTCAACGAAAATGGAAAGGACATTCTTATGCCCATGCTCAAGCTCTCTGTTCCCCTTTTTAAAAGCAAACACAGTTCGGTCGCCCAACAACTTGAGCTCAGACAACGCGAGTTGAACTACGAAAAGAATCATCGATTGAATCTTTTGGAGAATAAGCTCGCTCAGGCCATTGCCTTGCAAAACCAAGCTCAAATTAGCTTTAAGTCGCAGGATGCAAACAGTGCACAAACTCAAAAAATGAAAGAGGTAGTGCTCTCTAATTTTGAGTCTGACCGTCAAAAACTCACAGAAGTAATTGCAATGGAGCAGTTATACTTACAATTTGAATTCAAAAAAATAGAAGCGGTGGTGCAGTTTTACTCCCAAACCGCTTTGATCAATTATTTAATTTTTTAACTATGAAAAATACAATGAAAACCCTTTTAACATTAAGCCTTACTGCAGTATTCCTT
This sequence comes from Flavobacteriales bacterium, assembly GCA_011525015.1. Taxonomy (GTDB): domain Bacteria; phylum Bacteroidota; class Bacteroidia; order Flavobacteriales; family Flavobacteriaceae; genus UBA3478. Next base: position 8,471 of record WTJC01000005.1, on the reverse strand, counting down.
TTTACTTTTTCATGTAAACCCAAAGCAGAGCAGAAAAAAGAAAACACCACAGAAATGCACAGTGAGCACAGTACTCACGAAGGTCACGACGGGATGAACATGGATGATTCCGGTGAAAACCAAGGAAAAGAATACACCTCTAAATACGTTTGCCCCATGCATTGTGAAGGCAGCGGAAGTGAGACTGAAGGAAATTGTCCAGTTTGCGGAATGAGCTACGTCTTGAATGAAAACTTCAAGACAGAAGAACACATGAATCACTAAATCCTATGGTAAAAAGAGAAACAGCATTAAAAATTCGTAAAGCACACCGCTATCTAGGTATCTTTTTGGGTCTGCAATTTTTATTGTGGACCATTAGCGGTCTTTATTTCAGCTGGACTGATATTGACGAAATTCACGGAGATCATTTCAGAAATCTCGACTATCAGCCAAAATCGTTTGAAAATTTAATCGGTTTATCCGCTATTGAATTGGATGAAGAAATCTACGAGCTCGAATTAAAAGAAATCGCAGGTAATCCATATTTCTGGATTAACGACCAGCATCTAGTGAACGCCTATGACGGAAGTCTAAAAATGGGTGTTGACCAGCAAGAGGCTTTAGCGGTTGCCAAGAATCAAATGGCTGCCGATCTGCAAGTGAGTACAGTTGAACTGATCAATGAGACTGACCCTCACCATGAATACAGAGGACGACGATTACCGGCCTATGTTATTTCGTACGATTCAGCCGAACAGATAAAGGCTTACGTCTCTGTGGCGGATGGCTCTTTTCAAACCGTTAGACACCGCGATTGGAGATGGTTTGACTTTTTATGGATGACACACACCATGGACTATGAAGGAAGAGATGACTTCAATACCACAGTGCTCAGAGCGTTTTCACTGTTGGGATTAATTACAGTAATGAGCGGATTTAGTTTGTGGTTTACCTCATCGCCTTCTATTCGCAAAATTTTTGATCGAAAAAAATAACGCAGTTATGAAAAATAAAAACCTTCTTATCGCAATCGCCTCGGTAATTATCGGCTTAGGTATCGGCTATGTACTGGCTGACAGTAGCAGTGGAGAATCAAGTGCAGATCACTCTCACAATTCACAAGAGGCCTCCTGGACCTGCTCAATGCATCCTCAAATTATGGCCACTGAAGCTGGCAGCTGTCCCATATGCGGAATGGACCTTATCAAAGCAGATAGCGACGGAGCAATGAGCAATACTCAAATCAAGTTGAGCGAAAACGCCATGCAGTTGGCAGACATTCAAACGTATGTGGTAAGTTCGGCCGATACTCAAAGCGAGAATGGAGTTATAGAGCTCTCAGGTAGTATTGAAATCAATTCAAAAAACAAGCTGACACAAGCGGCGCACATCGATGCGCGTATCGAACAGATTTATATCAATACCCTTGGAGAACGCGTGGTTAAAAACCAAAAATTAGCCAGTCTATACGCTCCTGAATTGATTGCTGCACAGCAAGAATTACTCACGGCTTCAAGTCTGAAAGAGCAGCAGCCTGAGCTGTACAATGCGGTACGAACAAAATTGAAAAATTGGAAGTTGAGCGATGCACAAATCGACGCCATTGAATCCTCTCAAACGCTTATCGAAACCTTTACTGTTTATGCTGATGTCAGTGGTATTGTTACAAAAATCAATGCCAAAACAGGAGATTACGTCAAAAAAGGGCAATCCTTATTTGAAGTCTCAGACTTGAGTACCGTATGGGCCGTTTTTGATGCTTATGAAAACCAAGTTGGCGCTTTTGAGCTCGGTCAAAATATTGAGGTTAAAACGCAGGCTTTTCCTCGTGAGACATTTACAGCAAGAGTGAGTTTTATCGACCCCATCTTTGATCAGCAAAGTCGAACGCTTGAAGTACGAGCAGAAATTCGAAACACCAATGGAATGCTTAAACCAGGAATGTTCGCCATGGCCGCTATTGAGGGAATGACTGAAGATACTGCAACACTCAAAATACCAGAGTCTGCGGTCTTATGGACAGGAAAGCGCTCAATTGTCTACGTAAAACCCAGTGAAGAACCTGTATTTGAGCTGAGAGAAATCATAATTGGAACGTTGAATAACGGTCAATACGAGGTTTTTGACGGACTGCGTTTGGGAGAAGAAATTGTGAGTAATGGCGCATTTACCGTGGATGCTGCAGCTCAGCTTCAAGCCAAGCCATCTATGATGAGTTTAAAAGAAGAAACCATCGGTCAGCGCATTGATTTAAGTGATGGATTTGATGCAAATTTCAATCCCTTCTTTGATGCTTATTTTGATTTAAAGGATGCGCTAGTCGCCTCTAATAGAGATTTGGCCCAAGGTGCAGCCGACAGGGCCCAAAACAGTATGCTAGAAGCAGTTAGAAAGCAGGGCTTAGATCAGCAGAGCAAAGCTTATTTTGACGGTTTGAATGAACAATTGGATCAAATTAAATCCCAAACTGATTTAGAAAAGCAACGCGATGTATTTCGTTTAGTTTCTGAAGAGGTTATATCTCTGGCTAAAGGAATTAAAGATACTGATGCGAACTATTACGTTCAGTACTGTCCAATGGCCAACAACAACAAGGGAGCAAATTGGCTCAGTACAGAGCGACTAATAGCCAATCCGTATTACGGAGACATGATGCTCAGATGCGGAAAAGTGACAGACAGTATTGTAGCCGAAAT
>WTJC01000005.1:3228-5693 GCA_011525015.1 Flavobacteriales bacterium | reverse complement strand
GCCAAAGCAAAGGCTGCGGTTACCCAAGCGGGTTCATTGCTGATATAGCTTTGCATTGATTCATCTAAACTGTTAAAAGTTTGAGCAGACATATAAGCCATACTCAAATACTGAAAAACACCAATTAAATTCCAAATAAGGGCAATTGATGCAATGACATAAAATGATTTCGGTTGTTTATTCATTGGTTGAGAATTAGATTATAAGTTGTTTTTTCGGAGCAGCTCACCTGCTCGTATGCCCATAAACTGGCTTTGATCTACAGCTAATTTACCGTTGACAAGCACGTAAACCATTCCAGAAGGATATTGATGTGGTTCTGTAAAGGTAGCATTGTCTATGATTTCATTCGCATTGAAAATGCTGATATCAGCTTTTTTTCCAACTTTGATTTGACCTCTATTGTGAATGCCAAAAGTTTCAGCTGGCAGGGCAGTCATTTTGTAGATGGCCTCTTGTAGTGAAAGCAAACCACGTTCTCGAACATATCTTCCTAAAACGCGAGGAAAAGTTCCATAAGCTCTTGGGTGTGGGTGGCCAACTCCAGGTTCTGAGAGTCGTCCGTCTGATGCGATCATCGTCAGTGGGTGTGTCATAATATTTTCAACATCTGCCTCGTCCATGGCGTGAAAAATACATCCGGCACCTCCGTTGAGCTGTCCTTGAATGACCATTTCTGCGCCGTTTTCGATAGTGGGTTCAATGCCCTCCATCACCAACCAATCGTACAGGGTCTGACCTTCTAACTCTGGTTTCCAAGACACTCTTGAGAATTGAATTCGTCTCAAATCTTCTCCACCGCGGTCGTTTAAAATATTAAAGATGATTTCTTTTTTGATTTGTTTTCTGAGTTTTGCATCACTTACTCGAGCTTCAAATTGCTCTTGTCCTCCTGCCCGTGCCCACGAAGGAATCAAGATGCTTAAACCTGTATGACTGGCGTTGTAGGGGTACTGGTCAATCATGACTTGAATGCCCTGACTTCTAGCTTCATCCACACGAGCCAAGGTCGCATCGCTTTTTCCCCACATGGGTTTTCCGATAACCTTGTGATGGGTAAGCACCACTAGAATATCGGCTTGCTTTGAAATTTCAAGGGTTTCTTCTACGGCATCCATTATTTTTAATCCTTCATCGCGAAGATGAGTGGTGTAAATTCCTCCTTTTTGGGCGGCGGCCTTAGAGAGTTCAATTACCTCGTCGAGGGCAGCAAAATTTCCTGGCAAATACTTGAGTCCTGTCGAAAGACCAAAAGCGCCCTCATCCATAGCCCGATCAACCATCTCGACCATTTCACTCAACTCTTCTGCCGTTGGAGCTCTGTTATCTAAATTCATCACCGTGCGTCTCACTCGATTGTGCCCGGTCATAAAGCCCATATTCATTCCTACACCGACGGTTTCGAGGGTATCTAAAAAGGAGGCGAAACTAAAATTTGCGGGTACTCCTCCTCCATCTGGGCCACCGATACTTGTGGTCACCCCTTGTCTAATCGCACTTTCTGAATGTGCTAAGCGAAGTAAATTATTTAAAGGATCAAGATGGGCATGGGTGTCAATGAATCCCGGTGAAACGACCAAGTCTGTGGCGTCAATGCTTCGGGTGGCTCTGCTGTTTTTGAGCTTTCCTATTTTGGCAATAGTGTCTGCATTAATGGCGATATCTACGCGTATGGGTTCGCTATTGGTTCCGTCGTAAACCAATCCATTTTTAATGATGATGTCATAAGAGGTCTGGGGTTGACAGGCAACCAGTACTACAAAGAGCACTAAAAGGTTGAAATACTTCATGGGTGATGCTTTGGTGCATTCAAATTAGCACTATTTCACCAAAAACCTAAAAAAGAGTGAATTATAAGGCACAAAAAAACCTCGCGATTTACGAGGTTTAGAACTGTACCTTGGGTGGGAATCGAACCCACACTTCCGAAGAAACTGGATTTTGAATCCAGCGCGTCTACCAATTCCGCCACCAAGGCTAAGAGGTGTAAAAATGGATTGCAAAAGTAAACTTTTTCAATTTACAGCACACAAAAAAGGGCAAATTTCGCGGTTAACACTAAAATTTAATTAAATTTGCGCTCCTTAGAATATTCTGAGTATCACACTTATGGCTTATCAAGTTCCAGAACCGAAAATTTTTGCCTGTAGACAAAGTCAAGTCTTAGGAGAAAAAATTGCACAATCTTACGGTGCAAAACTGGGTAATGTCATTTTCTCAGAATACGCTGATGGTGAGTTTCAGCCGAGTTACGAAGAATCGATTCGCGGGGCAAGAATTTTTATCATTGGTTCGACCAATCCAAGTTCGAGAAACTTAATGGAAATGCTGCTGATGATTGATGCAGCTAAGAGAGCCTCAGCCAGACATATTACGGCAGTAATGCCTTATTTCGGTTGGGCAAGACAAGATCGAAAAGACAAGCCAAGAGTTCCAATTGCGGCGAAACTGATCGCTAAAATGCT
>WTJC01000005.1:0-3128 GCA_011525015.1 Flavobacteriales bacterium | reverse complement strand
ATGGAACTTATTGGAGAAGTTGAAGGTAAGAATGTAGTTTTAGTAGATGACATGGTCGATACAGCAGGAACCTTAACCAAAGCTGCTGACCTTATGATAGAAAGAGGCGCCAAAAGTGTGCGCGCTATTACTACACACGGAATTTTATCGGGAAGTGCTTATGAGCGCATTGAGAACTCTGCACTCGAAGAGTTGATTATCACTGATTCTATTCATAAAGAACATAAAAGCGACAAGATTAATGTACTGAGCTGTGCCAATCTATTTGCAGATGTGATGCAACGCGTACACTCAAATACATCAATATCATCAAAGTTTATTATTTAATTTTTATACATGCAAGCAATTACAATCAAAGGATCCGAAAGAGAAAGCGTGGGCAAGGTATCAACCAAGGCCTTACGTAATGCTGAAAAGGTCCCTTGCGTACTTTACGGAGGGGAAAAACCAATACACTTTTCAGCTGATGAAATTAGTTTTAAAGGATTGGTTTACACTTCAAATGCGCATACTGTCGTAATTGAATTGGAAGGTCACCAGCCTTACGAAGCTGTATTACAAGACATTCAGTTTCACCCTGTAACTGACCGAATTCTTCACATTGACTTCTTCCAATTATTCGAAGACAAGTTGGTGAACATGAATATTCCTGTTCGTTTAGAAGGAAATTCACCTGGAGTTCGAAACGGGGGACGTTTACTCTTTAGAAAAAGAAAGCTCACTGTTAGAGCTTTACCTGCTAACCTACCTGATGGCATCATGGTAGACATCTCTAAACTTAGAATTGGAGGTACCATTTCTGTAGGAGACGTAAAAACTGAAGAATACACCTTCTTACACCCTGACAACACTTCTATCGTTCAAGTTAAAGCGTCTAGAAACGCTGTTGATGATGAAGAAGATGATGAAGAAGAAGGCGCTGAAGGTACCGAAGGTACTGAAGCAACAGCAGCTCCAGCAGCAGAGTAAATCATTTTACATTTTATATAACGCACCTCTAAAAGTATTTAGAGGTGCTTTTTTTTGGCTAATTTGCAACTGATGAAAAAGTTTTTAATCGTAGGTCTGGGAAATATTGGAGCCGAATACGGCGGAACCCGACACAATATTGGCTTCGAAGTACTCGACCAACTCGTAAACGATTTAGGGGGAACTTTTGAAACCCAAAAACTCGGGGATATCGCCAAGGTAAAATACAAAGGCAAAACGCTGATTTGTTTAAAACCCAGCACCTATATGAACCTCAGCGGTAAGGCTGTCAAATTTTGGATGCAAGAAGAAAAAATTGACATCGCACAATTACTGGTGGTTACCGACGATTTACATCTCGACTTTGGCACCCTACGGCTCAAAGCTAAAGGAAGTGATGGCGGTCATAACGGTCTTAAAGACCTTCAGGATAAATTGCAAACTGCCGCCTACGCTCGACTTCGTTTTGGGATAGGAAGCACCTACAATAAAGGCCGTCAAGTTGACTATGTTTTGGGCAAGTGGAAACCCGAAGAAATAAAGGCACTTGATGAGCGATTAAGCCGAGCAGCAGATTTGATTTGTTCATTTGTATTTGCTGGGCTGCAACAAACCATGAATGCATATAACAATACCTAATATTCAGCGTTTTAACTATAGGTTTTAACCGAAATTATGGCCTATTCTAAAAGCGTCACACTCGATACTAATAGTTTGCTTTGGTTCAAAGCATCAAACTCCTACGTCTTGGTTTCTGAAAAAATCAAGGAGCTTATCGATGTATACCTTGAAGATAAAGAGGCCTTAGATGAAGAGCTCAGACAAGAACTCAAGGCGTTTTTGACCCAATGTGAGGCTCCTCGAACGCATTCAGAAATTTTGACAGAGTCAGCTGCTATAACTTCAGCAATCACGGCTTACTTTCAAATTGCCGACAAATGTATAAGAGTTGATTTTGATAAGGAATGTTACCCACTCTTCTATCCGATGATTCAAAGTTACGCTGTCGAAGAAGGCGCAGCGGTTGATGCTACCTTTGGCATTTCAAAACAAGCAGATGTGATCAGCATTCAAGAAGACTGTGAAAATAGGTACAGCAATACCACCGAACACATGCGTACACTGTTTGGAAAATTCAATTACTTTTTACTTCAAAAAGTACATGAGGTTAAGGGTGATTTAACGGCCACGCTTCACGGTTCTGCAGCAATCATTAATGATACGCCTCTTCTTTTTATGGGAAAATCTGGCAGTGGTAAAAGTACTTTTGCAGCGCTATTGGCCCTTAGCGGATATTCATTTATTTCTGACGATATGATTCCCTTTGATGGAGCAGCGAACAAGATGTATTGGAATCCTTCTCAGCCTTCTATAAAAATAGGTTCACGAGAAGTGATTCATCAATTTGCACCTTCATTTGAAATTGACCGTTCTAAAGAAATACAATACTTAGCACTGAATGCTCCAGCACAAACTTGGGCGCAAATGAGCAAAAAAGTAGTGCTGATCAAATACGAGGCTGAAGCAGAAACCACTATCTCGAAGGCTACTGCCGCAGAAGTGGCGCAAATACTCATCGAAGATTCTTGGATCTGTGCTGATGAAACCCACGCGTGCTATTTTATGAATTGGCTGGCTTCAATCGAGGCTTATCAACTGCGATATTCTAATTTTGAATCTGCTGTAGAAGCGCTAAAATCAAATCTTTGCTGATGCCTAACTCCTTAGACATATTAAGGCAAATAGATGCCATTGTAAATCAAAACACCGAACTCGATCAGGCATCAGTTCTTGAGTTTGATTGGGAGTCTATTTTGATGATGGCGAGCTCAGGTCTAATCTTACCTCATATTTATGTCAGTCTTAGAACTAAAAAAGTACTTGAATTTCTTGAAGCAGACTTTGTGGCCTACCTACATGAAATCTACCGCCTAAACAAAGAGCGTAACAAGGCGATTTTGAATCAAGCTCAACACATCGCTAAGTTACTACAAGAAGAAGGCATTGAATTTGTTTTTTTAAAGGGCACTGCACTTTTAATTTCAGATTACTACGGTGATATAGGTTCTCGTATGGTAGGCGATATTGACCTTTTGGTCAATGAACAAGATCAAGAAAGAACCGATGCTGTGTTTCGAGAAGCGGGCTATGTCAATAAT
>WTJC01000024.1:71409-82948 GCA_011525015.1 Flavobacteriales bacterium | reverse complement strand
AAAATCTAAAATGAAATACTATAATGAAAAAATTACTTTTCGGAGCTTTAGCTCTTTTTGTTACTGCGGCCATGGCCCAGAACAACGATTCTGAAGTAACTATTTCATCGAGTAACTCAAACTCGGTAAATGTACTTCAAGCTGGTGCAGACAACACGTCTGAAGTGACGGTATCAAATGCATCAAATTTGAACTCAATTGGACTTGGACAACTTGGAGAAGGAAATGACTCCGAGATCGAAGTTGAAAACAACTCAAGCAGAAATACCATTACTGCTCTACAAGATGGAGATGGTAATGAGATTGAAATGGATGCTTGGAGAGGTATTAAAGACAACTCGGATTTAAATGTTGTGGCTATCATGCAAGATGGTGACGACAATGAAGTCGCAGTTGAAATTGATGAAAACTCAAACTTAAATGCTATTAGTGTTTATCAAGAAGGAGACGGCAATGAATCTGATGTTGACGTTGATGATGAATCAAGTAGAAACTTAATAAGAGTTAGACAATTTGAAGAGGGTAACGAATCTGACGTAGAAATTGATGACGATTCAGACGCCAATTTTGTGAGAGTGAGACAACGTGGAGAAGACAATGACTCTGATGATGAAATTGATGATGATTCAAATCGAAATGTCGTTAAAATCAGACAAAGAGGGGTAGATAATGATTCTGACACCGATATTGACGAGGATTCTGACGACAACACAATTATTGTTAATCAAAGAGGTGAAGATCACGATTCAGATGTTGACATCGATGAAGATTCTAATAATAATTACGTAGATGTATGGCAAAGAGGTGAAGACCAAGAATCAGATGTTGATATTGAGGATGACTCTAGCAGAAACATTGTATTTGTTACTCAGCGTGGAGATGACAACGAATCTGAAGTTGAAATTGATGAAGACTCAAATGCAAATTACGTAGATGTATGGCAAAGAGGTTACGATAACGATTCTGAAGTTGAAATCGACGATGATTCAAGCAGAAACGTAGTATTTGTTACTCAAAAAGGAGAAGATAACTATTCTGAAATTGACATTGAGAATGATTCAAATGGTAACTTCGTAAATGTATTCCAAAAAGGATATGACAATGACTCAAATGTTGAGTTAGGCGAAGATGAAGCTTATGCGAGCAGAAACGTTGTTTTTGTTTCTCAAAGAGGAGACGATAATGACTCTGAAGTAATCATCGAAGAAGAAGCTGACGGAAACTACGTAGATGTTTGGCAGATGGGAGAAGATAATGACTCTGATGTTGATATCGATGAGCAATCTTATAGAAACGCTGTTATCGTAACTCAATTAGGAGAAGATAACGATTCTGAGGTTGAAGTTGATGATGATTCAAATGCGAATATTGTAAGTGTTTTCCAAATGGGAGAAGATAACGATTCTGAGGTGGATATTGATCAATATTCTTCACGTAACGAAGTTGGTCTTACTCAAATGGGAGAAGATAACGACTCTGAAATCGAAATCGATTATGATTCAAATGCAAACGTAGTAGCATGGATTCAAGTAGGTGAAGACAATGAATTAGATATGGAAGATGATGATGGAATTAGCCGTGATTCATCTCACAACACTGTTATTGGTGCTCAAGTCGGTGAGGATAACGAAGCAGAAGTTGAAATTGAAGACGATTCAGATCGTAACACAGTAGTCATTCTTCAAATGGGTGAAGACAACGAAATTGATGACGTTGAAATTGATAACGATTCTGATTATAACGTTGTTGCTGTTGCACAATTAGGAATGGACAATGATGCAGAGGTTGATATCGATGACGAATCTGACAAAAACGCGGTTTTCTCTTTACAAGTTGGAGAAGACAATGATATGGAAATAGAAATTGATGATGATTCTGATGATAACTATATCGCTGCCGCTCAAGTTGGTGAAGATAACGATGCTGATATTGAAATAGACAATTATTCAGATAACAACGCCGTTGAGTCACTACAAGTTGGAGAAGACAATGATGTTGATGTTGATATTGATGACAGCTCTGATAGAAATACAGTTTCCATAGATCAGGGAGGTGAAGACAATGATAGTGACGTAGATATAGATGACGATTCAAACGATAACACTGTATCTAACAAGCAAAGAGGTGAAGATCATGAATCAGATATTGACATTGATGAAGAGTCTGACTTAAACGTTGTAAAAGTTGTACAAAGAGGTTCTGGTAATGAGTCTGAAGTAGATTTAGACTGGGGATCTGATAGTAACGACGTAGTTGTAAGACAAAGATCAGAAGATAACTGGTCTGGTGTATTTGCTGTATCCGCTGATGACAATAAAGTAAGAGTAAGACAATTTGGTTCTGAAAATATTTCAGCTGTTATTCTTGCTCCAGGTGCTGATAGCAACACTGTAAGAGTATTACAAACTGGAGATAACAATGCTGCTGTTTCATGGAATGGAATGGATTCTGATGATAATTCAGTTAGCATTTCTCAAGCTGGAGTTTACAGTTTAGCTATTTCTGCAAATATTTTTGGAGCTTCTAATAATACCGCTACCATTACTCAAGGTTCTGGTACAGTAGGTAACCTTGCACTTGCAGTTTCTGCAGGTAATGGTAATGTAGCCTCTATCGATCAAGATGCTTTCATCCAAGGTATCTTAAATGCAGGTGTTACTCTTCAGTTAGGTAACCACAACTATGCAGGTGTTACTCAAAGAGGTTCAGTAAACTTAGGTGCAGTTATCCAATTAGGTAACAGAAACTGGGCTGGTTTAGGTCAACTTGGAGCATTTAACTTCAATCTTGCAGTTCAAGAAGGAAACAGAAATGACGCTTTAGTTGGACAAGCTGGTATCGGTAACTTTGCTTACACACTTCAAACTGGAAACAAAAACAGTGCTTTAGTTGGACAGTTAGGTGAAGGTAACGACGCTAGAACTTTAATGTTGGGTAATCGTGACGCTGCTGCTACACTTCAACTCGGAGAAGACAACTTTAGCCGAATTAGATTTGAGTATAGCTCAGAGAATACAGTTAACGTTCTTCAAATGGGAACTGGAAACACATCAAATGTTTCTATCTCAGGAGGAAGCTTCAACAGTGTTAACGTATTACAAGCTGGAATGTAATCATTTAGATTTTACACAACCACAATATAGAAAAGCCCTCGCTATGCGAGGGCTTTTTGCTTTAATACCATAAAGTGGTGAAGGATTAAAAATTGGGATTATCCTATATTTGTACTAAATCGTTTTAAATGAAAAGAAAGTTCTTTACCTCCATTATTGTATTTTGTTTTGGGGTCTCCTTATCGGCTCAAGAAATTGTTCAATTAGATGTACAAGCTTTTCTAAATGAACTCTCAGAACAAAAAGGAACCTTAGTTGATGTACGAACAACGGCAGAATTTAATCAAGGACATATAGATGAGGCCATACATATCGATTTTTTGCAGTCTGCGCGATTTGATCAAAAATTTAGCGAAATCGACAAGTCTGCTCCCGTTTTTCTTTACTGTGCAGCTGGAGGACGCAGCAATGCCGCCGCCCAAAAACTAAAAAATATGGGGTTTCTAAAAATTTACGACCTAAAAGGAGGTTATAGCAATTACACAAAAACAAAGTCTAAAAAATGAAATTGAAAATTACCAGTATTAGCGTTTTAGCGCTACTTCTTTCGCTTACATCGCTTAAAGCTCAAGATTACGATATCAACAACAACTTTGGTCTTTGGAATGAAGTATTCATAACTAAAAAATTTGACAGCAAGTGGAGTGCTACTAATGAGTTTCACTTTAGATCTGGAAAATTCGCAGCACAAAGAGATCAAATATTGATTCGCCCTAGTCTGAGTTACCAATTCGATAACGGTATTAAATTCAGCAGTGGTTACACCTATATAGAAAATTACAACTACGAGGGTTCAGGTCGCGCCCCCAAAGCCATTGAAAATAATATGTGGGAGCAAATATCCTATCGAATTCCCTTCAAAGGTTTTTCAGTATTCCAATGGATTCGTCTCGAACATCGATGGACTAATGGATTTAAAAACAGATTCAGATATCGTTTTGAAGTTAGCAAGCCACTCGGAGAAGTATTCAAAACACCAGTAAGTGCTTTTGTACTAAATGAACTCTTTATTGTGCACAACAAAAAATTAAGACCTTTCTCTGTAAATCAAAATTGGGTTTATATGGGATTCGATTTTAATCTGAATAAAAATCTTAGGCTCAGAACGGGGTATCACAACATTTATATCCCTTCAAGTCTAACTTCCGCAGAAAACCGACATATCTGGGAAACATTTCTATTTATCACACTTTAAAATAACGTTATGAAAAATTACCTTTTACTTGCCCTTTTTGCAATAGGGCTAACGACAAGCGCTCAAGCTCAAAAATTTGCTGGACTCGACAAAAGCCCTCTTGATGTAACTTATGCACGTCAAAGCAGAAATGCTCAGCCCGATGCTAAGATTGTCTATAGCCGACCACAGCTAAAAGGCCGTGAATTATCTCAACTTGCTCCTAACGGTAAGGTTTGGAGAACCGGGGCAAATGAAACTACAGAGATCACTTTATACTCCTCAATGACCATAGGAGACCAAACACTTGATCCAGGCACATATTCTTTATTCAGTATCCCAGGAGAAGAAACATGGACTCTTATTTTCAACGAACAACTTCACACTTGGGGTGCTTACACCTATGACCAAAGCAAAGATGTTTTAAGATCAAAAGCAAGTGTTTCAAGTTCAAACGATGCCATTGAAGCCTTTTCAATCAACTTTCAACCCTCAGATAAAGGATACACCCTTCACATGGGCTGGGGTAAGAAAATAGCTTCAATTAGTCTTGAAAAGTAGTAGGAAAAACACCTGAAAAGTGTATTTCATAGATTTGATATGCATTTCATCGATTATTTGTGCATTTCATCGATTATTTTTCTTTTTTCGATGAAATGCATTTTGAAAATGAAAAAAGCTATTACTTTAGCATTAAAATCAAATCAATGGATCCCAAATCTGTCAATCAATCAAACAACGCAATTGCATTAGTGAGCATCTCATTAATGTTTGTGGGTTTAGCTATCAATAGCTACTACTTATTCTTTTAAAGATTCAATTTGATCATTGCTGTAAATGATCAAATTGAATTCTTTTTCTTATCGCTGGTGTTTCTTCAAACACCTTTTTTTATGTTTCAAGGTTAACTTTAAATGTTTAAACCAAATTTATTCGATGAAATGCATAAATAATCGATTAAGTGTAAATATAGCATAAAAACTCGTAATATATTTGTGATAAGAAAAACGAACAAATGCAACCAGAAATCCAAAATCACGCCATCGTTATCGCAAGTACTACACTAATTTTAATTGGTATTCTTCTTCAAAGTTTATTGAGCTTAGTGTAAATTCTTCTACTGGTATTTAAATAAAGGTTGAACACCTGAAAAGATACCGTCATCTTGCTTTTCAGATGTACAATAGTAACTGAAATCCGTAAGATCCCAGCACAGCGCCTCTCCTTGCAACTCAGGAATATAATTAACCCTTTCAAAATTCACCTCTGCCCTTAGGAGCTCTTCAAGCGAAGAACCATCCGCGTTTACCAACAAGAAAACATCTTCATAATTTTTTAATAACACATAACCATCTGAATTGATATCAGCTGCGGTTACCATATTAGGATATGCGCTTGAAGGATTGAGCGCAGTCAAATCCACTTCAAAGTCAGATTGAACTTCTTTTTGACCAGCGCTAAATTCAAACAAATACACCTTAATCTTCTCGTCTCGCTTACTGAAAATCACTAAGTTCCCTCCAATTGGATCATATGCCAGCGCTTCGGCATCTCTTGGACCTTCTTTATAGGTAATATTCATGACTTCAACCTCGTCTATACGCATCGATTCTTTGCCTGTCTGCACTTTAGGCTCCTCAAATTGATAAAGGGTCACATTATTTCGTACTGCCCTGTTATCACCTATATCAGCTATTGTGATCATGGTTTTCCCATCCTTAAGAGACAGCGTGATGTCTTCCCAATCTAGGTGTTTGACCTTCTCTGTAAATAAAACAGTAAACTGAACCTCAAGGGCTGTATTTACTAAAAAAAGTTGAGGTTTATCACCACTATCGTTGTGCACCCAAAACAGGCCTGTATTTGCCACCGACGGAACCATCCCGCTGATTTCGACCAATCTATCATCTGTAGACAAGCCCAACACTTCAAACGAATTGAATTTTTTTAAGGAATCTAATTCAATGGACGCCCAATAATTTGGAGCAGTTTCTTCAGTTGAAGACTTTTTTGCAATGGGCTTGCACGAAAATTGAACCAATAAAATCAATAAAAATACTTTAGGTATACTTTTCATCTTTACAGTATTTGAGAAGGAAGTTAAAGCTACCAAAAAATTAACACGCAGCTTAAAACTACAGTGTTTTCAATGTCTTTTTTTTACAAAAAGATTAGCGATTAAACCAATGAGGATAAGGGATAATCCTAATAAGCTCTCAAGCGTATACACTTCATTAAAAAAACTTACTCCAAGAATCAAGCTGAAAATAACTTCAATGTATTTCATCGGAGAAACGTAGATAGCAGTAGCCATTTGAAGTGATTTTGTCATAAAGAATTGTCCAAAAAAACCAAGAACACCAAGGGCAATAAGTAAAATCCAATGCTCTTTTAGAGGAGGAATCCAATAAAAAATTGAAATAACACCACTTATAATCACAGAGATTCCCATAAAATAATTGACAATCACCAAAGAATTTTCTGTTTGCTTGATGTAACGAATAATCATAAAGACTAAACCGCTGAACATCGCTCCTATCATGATTAAAACCAAACCTATTGTACTCATTGAAGAATCAAAACCTTGTAGAATTAAAACTCCAGCATAAGCCACGATAAAATAAACCCACTGCTTTTTTTCTACAGGTTCTTTCAAAATAAACAAAGCGAAAAGAGTAGCGTAAATTGGTGCGATATACCTCAAGGCAACAGCTGTCCCCAGGTTCAAAAATTTCAAAGCCAAAAAAAACAAGCTCATCGCAACGAATCCCAATATTCCTCTGGCCAAAAGGATTTTTTTATTGTTTCCGAAATAGGGGATTTTCTGATAGCGAATAAGGGCTGAGCAAATCAAAAAAGTTCCAATTGATCTGAAAAAAATCAACTGAAACGAATTTAAATAGGACAAGTACTTCACCCCAAAATTCATCAGAGAAAAGGATAGTGTACTTATCAGCATATAAAAGAAAACCCTTTGCTTCAAACAATCTGTATTAGATTGTCAAAGTAAAGGATTTTATGAAGCTAAATTTTAGAAAAATTAAGAAGCTATAAATTGAGCTTCAATAGAAAGATTTACTTCTTCACTGACCAAAACACCCCCAGTTTCTAGGGCTGCGTTCCAGTTGAGCCCCCAATCTTTTCTATTAATTGCCGTATGCATTCTCAGTGCAATTCTCGAATTTCCCCAAGGGTCTGTCATTACTTCACTTGCCTCTACACCAAGCCTAATTTCTTTGACCACCTCTTTAATTTGAAGTTCCCCTATCAATTCGTATTTCTGACCTTCTAACTGCCTGAATGAGATCGAATTGAATCTAAGTTCAGGGTGTTGTTCGGCATCAAAAAAATCTGCACTTTTCAAATGATTGTCACGGTCTTCATTTGCGGTATCAATAGATTGAATAGCAGCAGAAAATTGAAATGCTGTCTCATCGAAAAAATCACTTCCACTATTAATCTGCACTGAAAAATCTTTAAACGTTCCCTTGACCGTTGTAAACATCATGTGTTTTACACTAAAACCAATCTCAGAGTGCGTCGGGTCTATTTGCCATTTTTTTTGTTCCATATATCTTATTTTTTGACAAAGAAATTGAGAAACAAACAGCTAAGCGTTGACCTATGTTAAGAAAGGTCGTATAGGGTTTTTCGAACCCGACTCAAACCTTCAGGAGTCACACCTAAATACGAAGCAATCATCCATTGAGGTATTCTTTGGGATAATCCTGGATAGGTTTTAATAAAATTCAAATAACGTTCTTTAACCGGAGTTCCTATTAGAAGATAAACTCTGGAATAGAGATTTTCAATGTGATTATGTAGAATTTTCTCGCTGAATTTTTGAAAATTTGAACTCATGCAAGACGCTTTTTCAAAAAAAGAGACATCAATCTCAATTGCGCTACTTTCTTCATAGGCATCTATGTTAAATTTTGAATTTTGAGATTGATAAAGACCAGTTCTATCTGTAATCCACCAGCCCTCAGGCGCAAATTGCAAAATGTGCTCTTTTGCATTCTCATCTACTCCAAATAAACGTAACAATCCATTTTGAACGAAATAAATCGAAGAATAATCACCCTGTGCCTTAATTAAATCTCCTTTATTATAATTTTTAACTGAATAGGTAGATTTCAATTCATTCAAGGCTTCATCACTCAAACCGGCCTTGCTCTTAAGGTATGCTCTAAAAAAGTCGTCTGACATCAGATAAAGTTACTACTTCTGCTTAGAACAAGTTAGAACCCTCTACGCTACAGAAATAAATCATCAAAAAAAGACTTTACTGATTCGAATGTTGCTTCACCCATGCTTTCAAACCTGAGATCTGCATGCCCTACTCTATTTGATGGCCCAATTCCTACAGTATAAAATCCACCTGTTTTAGCGGCGTCTACTCCTGCCTCAGCGTCTTCGTAAACAACACACTCCTCAGGTTTTAATTTTAACTTTTCGGCTGCAAACAAAAAAACATCTGGAGCAGGTTTGCTTTTAGCTACACTATTACCGTCTCCAATAACATCAAAATATTCTAATGCATTTAATTGGCGTAAAACCTTTTGACTGTTTTTACTGGCGCTCCCCAAAGCAATTTTAAACCCTTGGGATTTGAGTTTTTTAAGAAGTTCTAATGCCCCGGGCAAAAAGTCGTTTGGGCTAATCTGATCGAGACTATCCACGTAAATCTCATTCTTTAAGGCAGCTAATTCAATTAGCTCATCTTCAGTACGTTCAGTATTATTGTGTTGCTGAATAATACGAATTGAATCCATTCGTGAAACACCTCGCAAGCGCTCATTGACTGTTCTATCAAACTTCCAAGACATTTGCTCGGCTAAAGTATTCCAAGCGAGATAATGCAATTCCGCTGTATCAGTTATAACCCCGTCTAAGTCAAAAATAAAACCCTTAATCATCCCTAAGCGTGCTTCAAAAATTTTTGGCAAATATATCCCCCTTTAAATGCGTATTCTAAGAAATCATGCATTATTTTCATCAAACGAATTATTTAGTATTTCATTAAAAAAAAATTTTAGCAGTCTAAATTATCCGCAATGAAAAAAGGTCTGTTTCTGATTATTGCCATTACCATGCTACAGCCCATGAGTGCTCAGGTTCTAAAAACGCATGAAATTGACCGTATGACTGATGATCACTTATCAGATGGAATTGAAAAGCTGCGAACATTCTTGACCTTGTCAAACATAGGCTCCAATCCAAACGACATTGATGAAAATTTAAATTGGTGTAGACAAACCTTTGAATCTTTGGGATTTACAACAGAAACCCTCTTGTCAAATGAGGTAAAACATTTGCTCGCACAAAGACAAATTAATGCTGCCTTACCCACCTTATTGGTCTACCTTCAAATTGACGGCCAGCCCGTTGATCCTAAAAAATGGGAGCAAGAAAATCCATTCATTCCTGAACTCAAAGAAAATCAAAATGGAAAATTTAAAACCATCCCATGGAGCGCATTAAACAAAGAAATTAATCCCGATTGGAGAATCTTTGCACGATCATCATCAGATTCAAAAGGTCCAGCAGTTGCATTTATACACGCCTTAAGTCTACTTCAGTCATCTAAAATTGACCTCAGCTACAACCTCAAGATCATTATGGATTTTCAGGAAGAATTAGGCTCGCCGACACTTTCAAAACTTGTTGAGTCAAATAGGGCCAAGTTTGAAGCTGATGCCCTACTTATCATGGATGGTACACGTCCACCTTCTAATATTCCGACTTTAACTTTTGGTGCGCGAGGTATAGCCACACTCAAGCTCACGGTATATGGTGCGAATACTGATCTGCATTCCGGTCAATATGGCAACTACGCACCAAACCCTGTTTTTCACCTTTCTAAATTATTGGGAGCCATGAAAGACGATGATGGCAAAGTTCTAATACCCGGATATTACGATGGAGTCGTTATGACTGAACAAAAGAGAACCTTAATTCGAACTTCACTAGATCAAGAGCAACAACTCAATAATCGCCTGGGTATCGCAAAAGCAGAAACTGTTGGAGCCACTTATCAAGAATCCCTGCAATTTCCATCTTTAAATGTTAGGGGATTAAAGGCTGCATGGACCGGAGAGCAGGTTCGAACGATAATTCCCTCAACTGCTATTGCTGAGATGGATTTGAGATTAGTTCCAAGGACTCCCGCGGAGCGACAAATTAGCCTGATTAAATCCTTTATTGAATCCAAAGGTTTTTACATTGTAGAGAAAGACCCCACTCAAGAAGAGCGTTTACAGCATCCTAAACTCATAAAAGTAGAATCGAGAATTGGCTCAAGGGCATTTCAGACCGCATTAGATTCTAAACTTGCGCTATGGCTTGAAAAAGTGATGACTGAGGTATTTGGAGAAAATAACTTCTTCAGAATGCAAACCACAGGAGGCTCACAACCCATAGCACCTTTTATTACTGAATTAAACCTACCTGCGCTTTCTGTGAGAATTCCAAATCCCGACAACAATATACACGCGCCAAACGAAAACCTAAGACTGGGAAATTTTAAAGAAGGGATAAAAATGTGCCTAGGAATTTTAAGCCATCCTTATGAGTGAACTGTATTTAAATAGTATTGCAGCCTCAACTGTTTTAATGACCGTTTTCTTTGTGGGATGGATCAAAAGACAAAAAACACCTTGGATTCAAGTGCTCTTAGATTGGTTTCCGGCCATTTTATTTGCCTATGTCATTCCAGCTGCCTTTACGCACCTCACACAAATAGACTTATCTAAAACCATCCTTCATGATTTGAGTAAAAACTGGATCATACCCATCACCATATTAACCGTGATGAGCGCCCTTTCAATTAAAGAACTAAAAATCGTAGGTGTCAAACCTATTTTTCTCTTTGTTTTCGGATCACTGATCATTGCAACCACCCCTGTTTTTTTGGTTTTTATATTTGGAAGTTTTAACTCTGAACTCTTCGAGATGTTCATTACAGAGGGCTATTGGAAAGGGCTTGCCCCCATAGTCGGGGGTTGGATCGGCGGAAGCACTAGTCAACTTATTTTAAAAGAATTAGCAGAAACACCAGAAGAACTTTTTCTCTCCATACTAGTGCTGGACAATATTCTGGTAAACATCTGGACGATCCTCATGTTTCAGTTTATTAAAAAAAGTAGCTACCTCAATGAAATCTGGGGAATTGACCAAAATATCAGTTTGGTGAGCTCAAGAAAAAACGAACAGAAATACTCCCTTCATATTCGAAACCTTATAACTCTTG
>WTJC01000024.1:69812-71309 GCA_011525015.1 Flavobacteriales bacterium | reverse complement strand
TCAAGAAAAAACGAACAGAAATACTCCCTTCATATTCGAAACCTTATAACTCTTGGAGTAATTAGCATTACCATACTATTGAGCTCTTTGCTGCAACTCTCTTTCTTGGGTAATATCGTACTCTTATCTTTTATTGGACTGCTCTACGGCAACACGATTAAACATTGGAACCATCAATTGGTTTTACAGCTTTCAGGTTTTCTAATTGTGCTGATTATGGCCATTTTAGGTCTTAAATTAAATTTCACCAACTTATCGCTTCCCTTTAGTTTAATTGTTTTAGTCGTTATTTGGCTACTCATTCATTTTGTGGCCATGCTAGTGATGGCCAGATTCCTCAAAATAAATATTGCTTGGGTGGCCATAGGAAGTATGGCAAACCTGGGTGGTATCTCTACAGCACCTGCAGTAACTTCGGCCTATAAAAAAGAACTCATGCCACACGCCATAATTCTGGCCATATTGAGTATGGTCACCGGAACGGCATGGGGAATGCTCACCATTTACTTATTTGAAAATTGGTTCTAAAAAGAAAAGCACAAACGCATGAAGAATTCGCTTGTGCTCATTAATTCTGTTTTGTCGGGATGACTGGATTCGAACCAGCGACCACACGCACCCCATGCGTGTACGCTACCAGACTGCGCCACATCCCGTATTTTTTCGGTGGCCAAAATTAAGAATTTAAAAGATATAACTTATTTTAGAGTTCAAATTTCTAACAATTCATCTGATGATTTCAAAAAGCATTAAAATTAGCCTAGCCTTATTCTCTGTGAGTTTCATGTGGTCTTGTTTTTCAAAAAAAGACACCAGCATTGAAGTTCCTGTTGAAACCGTTGTAGAAGCCGTAGAACACATCGGTGGTCTTGACATACCTTGGGGAATGGCGTTTTTACCCAACGGAGATATGCTCGTCACAGAAATCAAAGGAAAAATGTATCGACATGACGGTAATCAACTACTTGAAATAAGTGGTATACCAGAGGTATGGGTACATGGACAAGGGGGATTGTTAGATGTAGCGGTTCACCCCAATTTCGAACAAAACAATTGGATTTATTTTACCTTTTCATCGGCTCATAAGGAAGGTGAATTAGGCGAAGGTGGAACTACCGAACTCGTAAGAGCGGAATTGAACGGAACCGAAGTTCAAAATATCCAATCACTATACAAGGGAAAACACAATTCAGAAAAACCCTTTCATTTCGGATCTCGAATCGTATTTGACGATGAAGGCTATTTGTACTTCACTATTGGAGATCGAGGAAATCGAGACGTCAATCCTCAGGACATCCAAAGAGATGGTGGAAAGGTCTACAGGCTCAAAGACGATGGTAGTATTCCAGAAGACAATCCTTTTGTAAACGAAGAAGGTGCAAGAGCTGCAATTTTCAGTTACGGACACCGAAATCTTCAAGGGTTAATTTACCATCCCGTTCACAAAACCATCTGGGAGCATGAGCACGGGCCAAGAGGTGGTGATGAGTTAAATGA
>WTJC01000024.1:27278-69712 GCA_011525015.1 Flavobacteriales bacterium | reverse complement strand
GTTCGCGATGTAGAGCAAGGCCCCGATGGTTACATCTATGTTTCTGTTGAAGGTAAGGGAATTTTAAAGCTGGTTCCTAAGGCTTAGCGTTAATCGCTGCACGAACAGATCCGTGTTTTTCTAATAAAACAGCAGCCTCTTCCATCGAAATATTGAGGGCTTCAGAAATGTAGCGACTTCCGCGTTCAACGAGCTTGTTGTTACTCAGTTGCATGTCTACCATTTTATTACCCTTGATGCGACCGTATTTTATCATAAGTGAGGTTGAAATCATATTTAAAACCAGTTTCTGAGCAGTACCACTTTTCATGCGTGTACTCCCTGTCACGTACTCTGGTCCAACAACAATTTCCATAGGGTACTCACAAGACTTAGAGAGTGGCGAATTTGCATTATTGGTAATACATGCAGTGAGCACGCCATTTTTTCGGGCATCCTCTATTCCACCGATTACATAGGGAGTTGTTCCTGAAGCTGCAATTCCAACTAAAATATCACCCTTTTCAATTTGATGCACTTGTAAATCAATCCATGCCTGCTTTGGGTTGTCTTCGGCAAATTCCACTGCCTTTCGAATTGCAGAGTCTCCACCAGCGATAATTCCAATGACTCTTTCGTGTGGCATTCCGAAAGTAGGTGGTATTTCTGAAGCATCCACTACTCCAAGTCGGCCTGAAGTCCCCGCTCCGATATAAAACAAGCGACCGCCTTCTTTAAAACGTTTAAAAGCTTCGTCTACAAACACTTCTATATTAGAAATTTCTTTTTGAACAGCAAGGGCTACCTTCTGATCTTCTGCATTGATTTCTTGCAAAAGTTCTAAGGTAGATTTAGTCTCAAGACTGTCGTAAAGTGAGGAGGATTCTGTGGTTTTCATGCTCAAACTTAAGCTTTTAAACTATTTGAACGCCCATTGTTTTAAAAGATTTTAAAAGGCCGTCATCCGGATGTAATTCAGTGACCATAAAATCAATTTCATTAATACTACAGGTGGTATAGCGATGATTCGAGTGCAGTTTTTCACTGATACACAAGAGCGCCACTTTTTTAAAAGAACCCAGCAAGGCTTTTTTAAGTTCTACAATTTCATAGTCAAATTCAGTCAATCCCGTATGAGGATCTACATAACCCGTACCTATAAACCCAAGATCTACTCGAATATCTTTCATTTGACGAACAACCGCGCTTCCTAAACAAATATTAGTTTCTCTTGAAAGGTTTCCTCCCACTACAATAGTTTGAATCTTCGGTTTATTCTGAAGTTCTAAGGCTACTGATAAACTAATGGTAAATACAGTTAAACTCAAATGAGCGGGAATTTGTCTGGCCAGCTCTAGACAAGAGGTTCCTCCATCAATGAAAATAACGGCATCGTTTTTTAACAATGACGTTGCCTTTTGCGCTATAGCCGTTTTTTCATGTAAGGCATATATTTTATTTCGCGAAGGGGTAAGCGAAGAAAAAGCCACAGAAATTGCTCCCCCGTGTACCTTTTTTAAACTACCCAGCGCATCTAATTCTTTTATATCTCTTCGGATGGTGTCAACACTCACATCTAAATTAGCAGCTAAATCGGTCATCAATACACGGTTGTGTAGCGCCACCTCATTGAGTATTTTTTTAAAACGTTCTTCTTTTAACACTGCATTCTTATTTTATCAAAAATTGCAAAAAAAAGCATACACTATGCATTATTTTTCAAATTTAATCATTTAATGACATTATAAACGGCAAAAAGTAGTATTTTTCGGCAAATAAATGCAAGCTAACTAATATGACTCATCTCATTGATTCCGCCGCAATCGAAACGCGCAAATTTGAAAAGGTTTCAAGTTCGATATTCGAAGATTCCAACAAAGCCTCCTACGATGTAGCAAAAGAAATTGTTGACACTATGCTACAAAAACAAAGACAAGGGAAAAACTTTGTTCTTGGTTTAGCAACTGGTTCTACTCCTATAAAGGTCTATGAGTACCTTGTGGAATTTCATCAAAAACAGAATGTGAGTTTTTATAATGTCATCACATTTAACTTAGATGAGTACTACCCCATGACGCCTGAATCGATTCACTCTTACGTTCGGTTTATGAATGAACACCTTTTCGATCATTTGGACATCAAAAAAGAAAACATCCACATTCCTGACGGAACACTTAAAGGTGCCGAAAATATAAGAGCCTTTTGCGAAGAATACGAGCAAAAAATTGAAGCATTTGGAGGAATTGATTTGCAAGTTTTAGGAATTGGCCGAACAGGCCATATCGGATTTAATGAACCCGGATCTATACTGAGCAGTAAAACGAGAATGGTTCGTCTTGATCGGGTGACAAAATTAGATGCCGCCAGTGACTTCTTTGGTTTAGAACACGTACCCCAACGCGCTATAACTATGGGAGTTGGAACAATCATGGCAGCCAAAAAAGTCATTTTAATGGCCTGGGGAGAAGGCAAGTCGAAAATTGTAAAAGAAGCTGTCGAAGGAGCGATTCGAGAAACAATACCTGCAACTTTCTTGCAACAGCATCAAAACTGCAACTACGTTTTAGATGAGGCCGCAGCATCTCAATTGACTAGAATTGAAACACCCTGGCTTGTTGGTGATTGTATATGGAGCGATAAATTGATTAAAAAAGCCTGTATATGGCTATCAGAGACGACCAAAAAGGCCGTCTTAAAATTGACCAATGAAGATTACAATGAATACGGAATGGGTAATCTCATTGCTGAATACGGTTCAGCTGAACAGATTAATCTCAAAGTATTCAACACGCTTCAACGCACAATAACGGGTTGGCCAGGAGGAAAACCAAATGCCGATGACAGCAAGCGTCCCGAACGCGCTACGCCCTTTCCGAAAACCAGTTTGATTTTTAGTCCACATCCTGATGATGACGTCATCTCAATGGGTGGAACCTTACTTAGACTAGTTGATCAGGGTCACGAGGTACATGTCGCCTATCAAACCTCTGGTAATATTGCCGTATTTGACGATGAAGTGATTCGCTTTTTAGATTTCGCAAAAGAAGTACAACCTTCTAAAGAAATGGAGTCAAAAATTGAAGCAGTTCGCACCTTTTTAGCCAGCAAAAAAACTGGTGAAATCGACAGTCCTGAAATTCAGCAATTAAAAGGGCTGATTCGAAAAGGTGAAGCACTCGCCGCCTGTCGATACTGTGGGGTTAAAGAAGAGCACGCGCACTTTCAAAACCTGCCTTTTTACGAAACAGGAACCGTAAAGAAAAAACCTTTCAGTCAAGAAGATGTTGATTTAACGATTGAGTTATTACAAAAGGTTCAGCCCCACCAAATTTATGCTGCTGGAGATTTGTCAGACCCGCACGGAACACACCGCGTCTGTCTTTCAATCATCTTTGAAGCCTTAAAACAATTAAAAGAGGCCAAGGCGAAATGGCTAGAGGATTGCTACGTTTGGCTGTATCGCGGAGCTTGGCAAGAATGGGATATCGCAGACATGGAAATGGCCATACCTATTGGACCAAGGGATATGACTCGAAAAATCAACGCCATTTTTAAACACCAATCTCAAAAAGACGCCGCAATGTTTCCAGGAAATGATGAACGCGAATTTTGGCAAAGAGCTGAGGATCGAAATAAAGACACCGCACACAAATACAATTTATTAGGCATGGCTGAATATGAAGCTATGGAAGGTTTTGTTCGATACCACTTTTAAGCTTACTTTAAGGGTATGAATTTTCGCAAAAACCCTTCAATTTGGGTACCTCTACTCTACTTTACGCAAGGATTACCTTATGTATTGGTAGTGAGTGTTTCTGTCATCCTCTACAAAAGATTAGGGCTCTCTAATGCTGAAATTGGATTGTATACCTCATGGCTCTATCTACCGTGGGTATTAAAACCACTTTGGAGCCCCATTGTCGATATGTGGTATCAGAAAAAGTCCTGGTATGTCAGTATGCAGATGATTATCGCTCTCTGCTTTATCATTGCAGGATTACTCATTCCTACCCAGTGGTTTCTGGTCAGTACTTTGGCCTGTTTTTGGATGGTTGCCTTTGCATCTGCAACTAATGATATCGCCACTGATGGCTATTATCTCATGGCCTTATCACAACGTCAACAGTCTTTATTTGTTGGAATTCGTTCGCTATTTTACCGATTCGCTATGCTTACAGGGCAAGGTGGTTTAGTCGTTTTAGCCGGATACTTTGAAATGAAATACGGAGATAATGCCAAAGCCTGGTCTTTGACAATGCTCATCAGCGGTATTTTAATGGCCGTATTGGCACTTAAAAATTGGTGGTTCACTCCTGCAATTGAAGAGGACAAAAGCAGTTCAACTACAAGTTTTTTAGCCGTATTCAAGTCTTTCTTTGAAAAGAAACAAATCCTCTATGCTCTCGCTTTTATATTGACCTATAGATTAGGTGAATCTCAATTGGTGAAAATGGCATCTCCATTTATGCTGGATGATAAAACAGCAGGAGGTCTAGCTCTTAGTACACAGACGATAGGAAGTATTTACGGCACATTAGGAGTTATCGCCTTGTCCACAGGGGGTATTTTAGGCGGAATTGTGATTTCAAAACACGGTTTAAAGCGTTGGATGTTTCCCATGCTCATCAGTTTAAATCTTCCCAACCTGTGCTATCTCCTACTCGCCTATTTTCAAATTGACAATTTAGTCTGGATTTCAACAACGGTCATTCTCGAACAGTTCGGATACGGTTTTGGTTTTGCGGCATTTCTGATTTACCTGATGTTTCTGGCGGAAGGCCCTACAAAAACTGCGCATTACGCTATAGCAACTGGAGTGATGGCTTTGGGTATGATGTTACCCGGTATGTTATCTGGGTATATTCAAGAAGTATTGGGCTATGAATTGTTTTTTGTTTGGGTGCTGCTCTGTGCAATTCCAGCCTTTCTCATTGCAAGAAAGTTGAAATATCCCGAAACCTATGGCAGAAAATCGGCTTAAGTTTACGCTATGATTTCACTGAGAAAAAAGATAGGTCAAAGTTTTATGCCGGCAGCCTTTATTCATGACTCCGAGGAGCACATGCGTTATCTCGAAGAACTCATTACAGATTATCACATAGGAGGCCTTTGTTTTTTTCATTCAAGGCAAAGTGCAGCCGCCAATAAGGCCGATCAAAAAGCAAATGATTTTGAACATGAGAATGAACTGCAACTTTTACAAGAAAAGATTGAGCACTTTCAAAGCATAAGTAAAACACCGCTTCTGATAAGCATTGACGCTGAATGGGGACTCTCTATGCGTGTTAGAAACTTAAAACTACTGCCCTATGCAGCTGCTTTAGGTACATTAGACGATTTAACAGACATTGAACAAACCGGATACATATGTGGAAGAGAATGCGCTGAAATTGGAATTCACATGAATTTCGCACCCGTAGTAGATGTCAATAGCAATCCTAACAATCCCGTTATAGGTTTTAGAGCATTCGGAAATGACCCAGATCGTATAAGCCTCCAAGCCGAAGCTTTTATGAATGGAATGCGAGCAGCAGGTGTAATGCCTTGTTTAAAACATTTTCCTGGTCATGGTGATACCGATTTAGATTCTCATCATCACCTCCCACTAATTCAAAAATCTATCGCTGAGTTCGAAGCATCTGATTGGATTCCGTATCGAAAATTAATGAATGAGAATACCGAAGCCGTAATGATTGCACATCTACTCGCACCTTCTATAGATCAAGAAAATCCATCTTCGCTATCAAAACAAAACATTGCGCTCTTAAAATCTAGATTAGGCTTTAAGGGAACCGTATTCTCTGATGCCTTGAACATGAAGGCCTTGAAGATTAACAATACAAAGACTAATGCGCAGCTATGCTTGGAAGCCTATGAAGCGGGCTGCGATTTCCTGTGTTTTGCTGAAGATATTCCAGAGGCTATTAATCTCATTGCAAAATGTAATGAAGAGCTTGTTAACTCCAGATATCAAAAGGTTCAAGGCTTAAAAGAACAATATTCAGTATTAGAACAGCACAAAGAACTACGCACTTATAATATTGATGATTATCACACTCAAATCGCCTCGAAACTCATTGCTTTAATTCATGGAGAATCAAACTGGAATGCAGCATTGAACGCTACTTATCGTTTAGATTATTTCGGTGACGTTCCAGAGTTTTTTGAAGAAAAATTAAACAAAGCACATAAACTCGACCGCACTTCTGAGAAGAACATACTTTGCATAACTCCACCACAATTAAGACCTGCTGGCCATTTTGGGTTTGGAAAAACAGAAATAGAAGAACTGAATAAACGAATTGCGCAAAAACCTCACTGTATCGTAATTTTCGGAAATCCTTATTTCGTTCACCAACTGGAAAACAGTAAAGATGTTACTGTACTTTGTACCTTTCTAGCACAAAAAGAATATCAAATCGCTTGTGCAAATTACTTTATTCAACCAAGAGCTTTGGGGAAATTTAATTTTTAATTGTGCTTAATGAATAGCTTCTGCGTCTTAGGATTAATGTCGGGAACCTCCCTTGATGGCTTAGATATAGCGGCAGTTGAATTTACCAACACTAATGATAGTTGGCAATACAAATTAAAAGTAGCTGAAACAGTCAGCTATCCTAAACCCCTATTAAATCGACTTAAAATCGCTGTCGAATTGTCAATCGAAGAACACCAAATGTTAGATATAGACTTCGGTCAGTTCATAGGTGAGGCTGTAAACGACTTTAAAACCAAACATCTAATCGATATTGACTTCGTCTGCAGTCACGGACACACCTCACATCACAAACCGCATCAAGGAGTAACCCAACAATTAGGCGATGCAAAAGCCATCTACCAAAAATGTAAAATTCCCGTAATTAATAATTTTAGAGCTTTAGATGTTTCTCTTGGCGGGCAAGGAGCCCCTTTGGTTCCCATAGGGGATGAATTACTCTTCGCAGAATACGACTTCTGTTTGAACTTGGGAGGAATCAGTAATATCTCATATGTAAACGAAGCTCAGCGAATCGCATTTGATATCGGTATGGCGAATATGCCCCTTAATTACCTCGCAGGTAAATTTCAAAAAGAATACGACAAGGATGGTGAAATCGCCCTTGCAGGAGAAGTAAACAAAGCTTTATTAGCCTTGTTAAACGAGCTTGACTATTACGCACAAAGCCCTCCTAAATCTTTGGGGATAGAATGGTTTCAATCTTATTTTCGTCCAATTTTAGATGCGTTTGATTGCAGTCTTGAGGACAAAATGTCAACCGTAATTGAACATAATTCTTACCAAATATCCAAAGTGATTTCGGAAATTTGTAAAACAAACTCAACACCTAAAGTATTGATTACTGGAGGAGGAATTAAAAATCCAGCATTTAAAGCAAGACTGATAAAGCACTTGGAAAAATGCGCAGCGGTGGTCATTCCCGATCAGGAATTAGTCGATTATAAAGAAGCTTTAATTTTCGCTTTTATGGGTGTTTTGAGGTTTAGGGGAGAGCAAAATGTGTTGGCCTCTGTAACAGGAGCAAGTCGCAATTCTAGCTCTGGAGATATGTATGGTTTTAATTGAAAAACATCGAACATGTATACGGTAGGAATCGTAGGTGGATCAGCAAGCGGAAAAACAACCTTTGTCAAGTCGTTGAGTGACTTGCTACCAAGGGGAAAATTTCAAATTATTTCTCAGGACGATTACTATAATGATTTGTCTCATTTGACGCGTGAAGAACGAAAAGCTGTAAATTTTGATCATCCCGATGCTTTAGATTTTGATTTGCTCGTGTCTCATATTCAATTGTTAAAAGCAGGAAAAGCCATCGAGCAACCCACATATGATTTTAAAATTGAAACAAGAGCCTCACAAACCATACGGATTGAACCCACCCCCCTGTTGATTCTTGAAGGTATTTTATTAATGCAACATCAAAAACTTAAAGAAAGTGTTGATTTCTGGATTTTTTTAGACACCGATGACGATATTCGATTAATAAGGCGTCTAGAGCGTGATTTAAAAGAAAGAGGTCATGAACTTGACTTTAGTATTCAGCGTTACCTAACACAGGTAAAACCGATGTACCAGACCTATGTTTACCCTCAAAAAAAAGAGAGTAACTTAGTGGTGTCAACCAATGAGTTTAATTCATCAATAATTGAAGAAATCAGTAAAGATTTGACCGCTAAAATTTCTTAAAATGCGTCTTAAACCATCCAAATCAACATTAAAATTATTGACAAACTGGTACGTGATTATTTCATTAGGGGGCTTTTTGTACCTGTTTTTTATTCATCCCAATTCAATTATGCTTCAATTTCGGTTGAACAACAATATTGAGAGCTTAGAGCTTGAAAAGAAATTCCTTGAAGAAGAAATAGCGAAAAATAAAGCCCTTTTAGATACACTTCAATCTCATAAAGCCAAAGAAGCATTTGCTAGAGAACAGTATTACTTTAAAAAAGACAACGAAGAAGTCTTTATAATTGAATATCAAGATTCTATAAAATAAGCGCCTCTGCTTTATTAACAATTGACTTAATTTTTGCACAGATTTGTTAACAATTAGTGCTTTCTCTTCCTTTAAAAACATGCATTAAATTGTATTTTAGCCCGGCATATAGGTTCATTTTATGGGAAAAATCATTGCGATTGCGAATCAAAAAGGAGGAGTCGGAAAAACAACCACATCTGTAAATTTAGCAGCGGGTTTAGGAGCACTTGAAAAGAAAGTATTGCTTATCGATGCTGATCCACAGGCCAATGCTACATCAGGTCTAGGGATTGATGTAGATCAAATCGACAAAGGAACTTATCAGTTGCTCGAGCACGAATTAAGCGCAGAAGATGTCATTCTTGAAACCAACTCACCGAATGTTAAAATTATACCTGCCCATATCGATTTAGTAGCTACTGAGATTGAATTAGTCGACAAAGAAGAACGAGAATTCATGCTCAAAACAGCGCTAAGCAAGGTCAAAAAAGAATACGACTACATCATCATCGACTGTGCGCCTTCTTTAGGATTGTTAACCTTAAATGCGTTAACGGCCAGTGATTCAGTGATTATACCTATTCAGTGTGAATACTTTGCACTCGAGGGACTCGGAAAGTTGCTCAATACCGTAAAAAGCGTTCAAAAACTATACAATAAATCCCTTGATATTGAGGGTATGCTGCTCACCATGTTTGATTCAAGGTTAAGGCTTTCAAATCAGGTGGTTGAAGAAGTCAGAAAGCACTTCACTGAAATGGTTTTTGACACCATCATTCAACGAAACGTAAAACTGTCAGAAGCCCCTAGTTTTGGAGAAAGCATTATCAGTTACGACCTTAGTAGTAAAGGGGCAGAAAACTATCTAAAACTAGCTCAGGAAATAATAGACAAAAACAGTAAAAAATAAGTATGCCAAGTAAAAAAGCAAAAAAACAAGTTTTGGGAAGAGGTATTTCTGCCTTGATGAAAGAGCCCTTAAAAGAAATTAAGTCTGCAAAAGACAAGGGTGCTGAAAAAATCATTGGCAACATCATAGATTTACCGCTAGACGATATTTCTGTAAATCCTTATCAACCCCGCCTGCATTTCAACGAAGAAATGCTTGAAGAATTGGCAGCTTCAATAAAAGAACTGGGGATTATTCAACCTATTACCGTTCGCAAAACAGATTTAGACGAATTTCAACTGGTATCAGGAGAGCGAAGATTTCGTGCGGCAAAAAGAGCAGGTTTAGAAACGATACCGGCTTATGTAAGGCTTGCTAATGATCAAGAGCTTTTAGAGATGGCTCTTGTTGAAAATATTCAACGTCAAGAGTTAGATCCCATAGAAATTGCATTGTCTTATAAGCGACTCATTGATGAAATAAAAATAACCCAAGAGAAATTGAGTGAGCGCGTTGGTAAAAAACGCTCTACCATCACCAATTACCTTCGCCTGTTGAAATTACATCCCAGTGTTCAAAATGCGATGAGAGAAGGAAAGTGCAGTATGGGCCATGGAAGAGCATTGATTTCAATTGAAGACGACAGTTATCAAATTGAATTATTAAACGAAATTATAGCTAAAGGTCTTTCTGTTCGTGCCGTTGAAGACCGCGTTCGCAATTATCTGAACAGAGGTGTGAAATCTGAGTCAGACACCAAGGAGGTCATCAAAATACTAGGTGCAGACGAATTTATTAGAGGTTTCGAGAAAAAAATAGGGAGATCTATTTCAATTAAAGCACTCAACTCTGGAAGAGGTCAAATTATAATTCCTTTTCAATCTGAGGAAGATTTTTTAGCCATTAAAAACGATTTGCTTGGTGAATAGAGGGTTACTTTGTCTTGTATGTATTTTACTAAGTCATCTTGCCTTTGGTCAAATCAAAGACATCCCTGTTCCAACAGAACCTCAAGTTGAAAAATCAACGCTAAAAAAAGAGCGAAAAGAACAAAAAATCCTCAAAAGAGAGCGCCGAAAAGAGGCTGCAAGAAATAAGGCGCTCAATCCACTTGCCCCTAGTAAGGCCGCCTTTTACTCAGCTGTATTTCCTGGTCTGGGTCAAATTTACAACAAGCGCTACTGGAAGGCACCGCTGGTTTATGGCGCGCTGGGAACGGGTATATACGCCTACACTTTTAATCAAAAACAATATTTGAGATATAGAAACGCCTTTAAGGTTCGTCGTCTTGGATTTACAACCGATGAGTTTTATGACATCAACAAAGACGGTTCAGGCCCTGATATTTCAGATAGAGGTCTGCAGGATGCCCAAAAATCAATTCAAAGTCAACGTGATTTATCACTGCTTATAGCCATAGGTCTCTATGTGTTAAATATCATCGATGCCAATGTTGACGCGCATTTAAAACAATACAATATCAGTAATACGCTAAGTGTAGACTACCGACCATTTTTAGAGCAAAATGACATTGGAGTGACACAGGTAGGAATGAAAATGCAAATTTCTTTTTAATGAATATCGCACTGTTAGGATATGGAAAAATGGGGCAGCTTGTAGAAAAGATTGCCAAAGAAAGAGGTCATGATTGTCCTGTAATTATTGACAAAAAAACCGATACCATCGATTATTCAAAGTTTGATGTTGCCATCAATTTTAGTACACCCGAAACTGCTTTCGATCTGATATCAGGCTGCATACAAAATGGGGTTGCCGTGATTTCTGGTACTACAGGATGGCTTGAAAATTATCCTAAAATCGTTTCTCTATGTGAACAAGAGAACGGAAGCTTTCTCTACGCTTCCAATTTTTCACTTGGTGTTAATCTCTTTTTTGCGCTAAACGAACACCTATCGCGATTGATGAGTCAAACGGGACAGTACCAACCATCGATAAAAGAAATACATCACATACACAAAGTAGATGCTCCAAGTGGTACTGCCATAAGTCTTGGAGAGCCGATTATTCGAGATTTCGACTTGGTGAATTTCAGTGATTCTCCAAAAGAAAAACACCTGCATATCAAATCAGAACGCCAAGGTGAAGTTCCCGGAACACATACCGTAAGCTACGGCAACGAGGTCGACCAAATTCAAATTACCCATGAGGCCTACAATCGAAACGGGTTTGCATTAGGGGCAGTAATAGCAGCAGAATGGATTTTAGACAAGAAGGGCGTCTTTAGTATGAAAGATGTACTATCGCTATAAGACAGAGCGCAGTTTGTTTTATCTTTACAAGTGACTAAAAGTATTGATTTATGAATTTATTCCAGTGGTTTGTCTTTTTCATAGGACTTCAACTTATTCATTTCCTAGCCACTTATAAATTGTATGTAAAAGCCGGGTATAAAGCTTGGCAAGCAGTTGTTCCAGTATACAATGCCGTTATCTTAATGAAAATAATAAGGAGGTCTCCCTACTGGGTGATTTTACTCTTTGTTCCTATAATCAACCTGATCATGTTTCCTGTGGTTTGGGTTGAATTGCTTCGAAATTTCGGTCGAACTAAGCCTTATGAATCCTATGTAACCGTATTTAGTCTTGGATTTTATCTCTTTTTGGTTGGACATGACAACCAAAGTAATTATCAAACCGAGGATGATTTAAAAAAACAGAAAAAAACATCAGAATGGGTGAGTTCAATTCTTTTTGCTGTAGTCGCGGCGACATTAGTGCACACCTATTTTATGCAACCCTATGCTATTCCAACGGGTTCATTGGAGCGCACCCTGCGTATTGGTGATTTCTTGTTGGTATCCAAATTTCATTACGGAGCTCGCGTTCCTATGACTACTGTAGCAGCTCCAATGGTGCACGACACCCTACCTCTAGTTAGAACAAGATCTTATCTAAAAAAACCACAACTTCCTTATTTGAGATTACCGGGCTTTCAATCGGTAAAGAAAAATGACATTGTAGTCTTTAGTTGGCCTGCAGATACAGTGCGTCAATTTTTTGTCGCAGAAAAGGGTGTAAAAAAACCTATTGACAAAAAATCAAATTACGTCAAACGCTGTGTGGGTACTCCTGGAGACACCCTTGAGATTATTGATGGTTTTGTTCACATCAACGGAAAACAATTACAACTCAGTGATCGTGCTAAGCCCATGTATGACCATACGGTTTATGCGCGCAAAGGTGTTTCTTCGAGATGGTTAGAAGCCATTGAGGCAGAGGGATATACCAGAACCTTTCGCGCCGAACAATTAAATCAAACACAGTACAATGCCATGACCCCTTATCTTCTAGGGATGAGTCAAAATGAAAATTACATTGAATTGGTGACAGCGGCTCAGGGGATACCCTCCTCTGTTCTACGACAACACAGAATATCGCTCAAAGAAATAACAACTCAAGAACGCGAAGTCAACTTGACCGATCAAATGTATCAAAAACTCATAGGTCAAGAAGGTGTAGATTCTGTCATCAAAAAATTACAACCCAAGGGAGTGTTGGGGTATAATATTTTTCCACAAACACCTGATCAGTACCAATGGAACAATGATCAGCTAGGGCCTTTGTTTATTCCTAAACGAGGAAGCAGTATTGCCCTCAATGAAAAAACCTATCCCCTTTACAAAAAAATCATACGAGAATACGAGCACAATACACTTTCCAAAGAAGGTGACTCATTCCTGCTCAATGGTGAAAAGGCAACCTCATACACCTTTAAAATGGATTATTACTGGATGATGGGTGATAACAGACATCACTCAGAAGATAGCAGAACATGGGGGTTTGTTCCAGAAGATCACATCGTTGGAAAACCGGTATTTATTTGGATGAGTTGGGACAACTTTAACCAAGGTCTTTTTAGTTGGAAAGGAAGATGGGATAGATTTTTTACAACCGTAAACGGAAAAGGAGAACCTGTTTCTTATTTCTGGGCATTTATCTTTGCTTTAGGCTTGTACTACCTCTACTCGAAATTTGTACACCGTAAATTCTTTGAATACTTAAAATCAAAAACGAATAAATAAGAATGTCTTGCTTATTGCATCCTACTTATTTTCCCAATGTTTTTCATTTTGCAGTTATTCAAGCCTACAACGGACATGTGACTTGGGAAGTTCACGATCATTTTCAAAAACAAACCTTCAGAAACCGATGCGAAATATGCTCCGATTCTGGAAAACTTAAACTAAGTGCTCCTATCATACACAAGAAAAAGCAAGAGCATCAAAAGTTTTCTGAGGTTGAATTAGAGTACAAAACGCTGTGGAATAGAATCCATTGGAAAAGCATCACCACAGCCTACAGATCATCCCCTTATTTTGAATTTTACGAAGATGAACTAACGCTACTTTTCGAGAAGAAATACAACTCACTCTTAGAGCTCAACCTAGATTCGATACGCTATTTTGCCAAACAGCTCAATCTGCAATTAACTGAAGCCTATTCAGAACGTTTTAATCTAGAAAGTGATGATAACGACTTTCGATTTTTGGTCAATGCCAAGTACAAATTGAGGTTCACTGCTCCACAATACACGCAGGTGTTTGGTGATCGCCATGGATTTATTGAAAATGCAAGTATGCTTGATTTGCTTTTTAACCTTGGCCCAAATGCCGAGGATTACTTATCTCAAATCGACATAAAAGCGTTAAAAATTGGCTGACAAAGCGCTTACTTCTTACTCTGCTGAAACAAGAAGTCTTTTTCTTCACTGCTCAATGCTTCATAACCAGACTTACCAATCTTGTCAAGTATAGCATCTAACTTTTCTTGCTGATTCGGCCCAGAGCCCTTTACTGTTTTGTTTTTATTCTTGTATACCTTTTTAAAGGAAGGTTTTTTTGGATTAAAAACTGCCCTTAAAGGTTCAAACACTTTGATCCAAAAATCAGAAAAGCGCGTTAAATCGTCTGAAGTATTTTTGATTCGATAGGCCAAAAGATAGCCCGAAAGAGCCCCTCCTAAATGAGCTAAATGCCCTCCTATATTAATTCCTGAGCCCAATTGCATCAGATCTAAGACCACAAAGAAGACTCCTAACTGCCACAATTTGAAATTAAAGGTAAAGAACCTTAAAGCGGTTTGAGGTGCATACACACACATGAATATTAGTACAGCTGTTACCCCAGCAGAAGAACCGACGAGCATAGCATTTCGTGAAGTCAAAGCCGGAAATGTGTTATACGCAATTAAAAAGAAGGCAGCGCCTACTAATACACCGATTGAAAATAAGGCATAAAACCTCTTGTCATCAAAAAGGTTTAGAAATAACCGGCTCGAAAAATGAAGCCACAACATATTGAAAAGAATATGAAAAATTCCTTGATGAACCAGTGCATAGCTCATCAATGTCCAAGGTTTATAGAGCAAACGACCTAAGTCTCTATCCAATTCTAAGAACGCTACCGCATTGTATTGAAATAAGGCAGAAACAACACTAGACAAGAGGTAAAAGAGCACTAAGACCGTGATTAATTTCTCGGCTGCATTAAAAAGTTGAAATTTCAATTTAAATTGATTCATCTAATCCCATCTATTGTTATTGAATTGGTTTTTCTTCCAATACCACATCATAATAAATCCTAACAGTGCTCCTCCTATATGAGCAAAATGAGCTACTCCTGTAGAAGCATTTGATATTCCAAAGTAAAAATCTCCAAGAATGACTAAAGGCACAAAGTATTTGGCCTTAATCGGAACTGGGAAAAACAATAACATCAATCGCGCTTCAGAATACATAAAAGCAAATGCTACTAGAATACCATAAATAGCTCCAGAAGCACCCACTGCAGGAATGGCAAAAGAATTGTACAACTTCTCAACCAAGTGATACGGCACCTCATTTCCTAAAACGTTGTAATCAGCACCATTGCTTGAGGTGAGCGCTTGCATCAAATCAAAACGATTGACTCCAGACTCCACTATTGCATCAACAGCACTTTGAAAATTGTAATAGTTCACCGCAGTATGCAAAAGCGCAGCACCTAAACCTGCAGAGAAGTAGAAAAAATAGAACTTCTCGCTACCCCACATCCGCTCAAGAGGACCTCCAAAAGCGACAAGGGCATACATATTGAAAAGAATATGAGCAAAGCCTCCGTGCATGAACATGTGCGAAACCAACTGCCAATATTCAAAATTGGGATTTTCGATAAACCACAATCCCAAATACTCTACCATCACTGGACCATAGGTTTGAGTGACTAAAAAAAGTAAAATATTACCAATAAGAATAAGCCTTACGGCATTGGGAAGGTTCGAAAACATAGCTTAAAACATTTTTTTTGAAATCTCACTCTGAGAAATTCTAATATATATCTTTTTATTGAATGGACTCAGCAATTGCTCTTTACATTGATTGAGGTCAGTGATTATTTTCTTTCTAGCTTCAAAATTTAGGCTCTCTCCTCCTCGAATCGCCATGTGCTTACTGATTGTTTTGGCGGTGATATCCGCAAAAGACAATTGCGCGTTTTGCACCTCATTTTCTTCTAAAGCCTTCATTAAATCTTCAAACAGATCTTCGCATTTGGCTATTGGATAAAAATTAGGAACCGATTGAAGTTCAATTTCATGATCAGATTTGATCTCAAAAACAAATCCCATTTCAACCAAATGTCCTTCGATTTCTTTAAATCGATTGAGGTCTTGGATGTCATACTTAATCACAGTTGGAAATAACAATGACTGGCTCCCCCCTTTTTCTAAGGTGATTTTTTTGAGCATCGATTCGTAAATGATGCGCTGATGTGCTCTGTACTGATCAACTACAAGCAACTCTCCAGTAGAATCAACAATAACAATGTATTTATTGGACCACTGAATGTGGTGATCTGTATACAATTCAAAGTTTACATTTTCATAAGCCAACTCACCCTGAACCTCATCTTCAACAAAGGCAATGCTACTAAAACTATCCTCTTGGTTGTAAAGGGCTCTATTGGCCTTTATCTCTGTTGTGGATGCCTTTGAAAAAGGATTGAAGTTCGAATTGACCTTAATCTGAGGAGTTTCTTTGACATCTGTGGTAATCGTTTTGTACGAAGGCATGAGATTTGGATCTAAATCAAACTCTAATGAAGCATGCACCCCGTATTGGCCTAAAGCGTGCTTTATCGCGGTTTTCAAATAGGTAAAAATCAGATGATTTTCTTCGAATTTAACTTCAGCTTTGGTCGGATGAATATTCACATCTAATTTATCAGCTGGAACACGCAGTTCAATGAA
Source organism: Flavobacteriales bacterium (assembly GCA_011525015.1). Classification (GTDB taxonomy): domain Bacteria; phylum Bacteroidota; class Bacteroidia; order Flavobacteriales; family Flavobacteriaceae; genus UBA3478. The sequence continues at coordinate 53,120 of WTJC01000024.1, read as the reverse complement.
ATAGCCTGGTATACTCTCACGCTGCAAAAGGCCTTCAAACGCATCCATTACAGCCTTGTGTAAATACGGACTGCGTATGAATCTGTTATTCACAAAAAAATATTGCTGCCCTCTTGTTCTTTTGGCAAATTCAGGCTTTACAATAAAGCCTTCTACCTCAACTGCATCGGTAATTTCTTTGACGGGGATGAGCTGTGCGTTGATTTTTTTACTGATCAAATGTTGTATACGCCCTCGCCTATTTTCGGGTGTTAAATCAAAAATAAGTTGGTCATTGTGAAAAAACTTGAAGCTGATCTCAGTATGCAGAAGAGCAATTCTCGTGAATTCTTCCAAGCAGTGCTTGTATTCAACTTGATCGCTTTTTAAAAAATTCCTTCGGGCGGGGATGTTAAAAAACAGGTTTTTGATTCGAAGACTACTCCCCTTTTTACAGATGCACTCAACGGGCTTGTGACTTTCATCACCTGCTATTCGAAAGAGATAGCCAGAAGGCTCTTCTGTTGTATTGGTGCGCAACTCAACTTCAGAAATAGCGGCTATAGACGCTAAGGCCTCTCCCCTAAAACCATTGGTTGCGAGTGCAAATAAATCTTCAGCTTTTTGAATTTTAGAAGTCGCGTGCCGCGTAAAAGCCAGCTCTATGTCTTCCAAAAAGATTCCTGTACCGTTATCTAAGATGTGAATCTCTTGCTTACCTCCTTTTTTTAGACGCAATTCAATCTCATCTGCTCCTGAATCAATAGCATTCTCGAGTAATTCTTTTACAACAGACGAAGGACGCTGAACAACCTCTCCGGCCGCGATTTGATTTGCTACATGTGAACTAAGGGGTTTTATAAGCTGCATCTAATCTGTAAATATTGAAAGATCAAAATCGATTATCCACAAAAAAATTAGGCTTAGAACAGCTATAATTATAAGCATTCGGTACCTGACCCATGGATCTGAGTCTACACCGTAGTCGTTGAGTACCGATTGAATTTTTGCTTTTAAACCTCTATTGTTATTGACGGTAGTGCGATATTCGTCAAACTTGTGCTCTACCTTATACGGATTGGTTTTACCCTTATAAAATCGAGGTTTGTACGAAAACGTTCGGTTTTTCTTCATACGTAAAAATGCAGCCATAAAAAACGTATTTCTAAAGTCTAAAGTTAAAAAAACAAAACCGAGGATGGAAACTTATAAGCCAATCATTTGAAGTGCCGCTATTGCCGCTTCTTCGCCTTTATTTCCGTGTTTTCCTCCACTTCTAGCTATGGCTTGCTCCAAAGTATCATCGGTAAGCACACAAAAAATAACTGGAATTTCTGCTTTTAAATTAAGTTGAGTTACCCCTTGAGTAACCGACTGGCATACGTAATCAAAGTGGGCAGTTTCTCCTCTAATAACGCTTCCAATCACAACAATAGCATCCGCAATGTTTTTGGATAACACTCTTGCTGCAGCGTATGTCAATTCAACAGTTCCTGGAACCGAATAATGAAGCACATTTGAATCGGGAATACCTAAAGCAATGAGCTTATCGTGACACCCTTGTTTTAAATTGGTTGTAATCTGTGGATTCCACTCCGCGGTGATTACAGCTATTTTCGAGCTCTTATCAACCTTTAAGTTAGTGGCTAACGCACTTAAGTCTCTAGAATCAGTGGCCATTTAAGCTCCTAACATAGCTACCAAAGCTTCTGCGTATTGTCCTTCTGCAGAATCTGGATACTTAGACTTGATTTCTTCGATATATGACTTGGCCTTTGATTTTTGACCTAATTCTATAGCTAATACCGCAGCTTTATACAAAAACTTAGGTGTAGTAAATGAATTGTCAGAGTGCTCAAAAGCAGCGATGTAATATTCCAAGGCATCTTCATACTGATCGAGCTGTGAAAATGCATCTCCAACTCCACCCTTTGCTAAAGCTCCGAGAATGGCATCGTCTGATGAAAAACCATCCAAATAAGCGATAGCGTTTTGATAGTCCTTAAGATTTAAAGAAGCCATTCCTGCTCCGTATTCAGCCATATTAGCAGCTTTCGTTCCAGAATACTCTTCAATGATATCTAAAAAGCCGTATTTACCTTCACCTCCGTAGAGTGCAAGGGTCAATAAAGAATCTTGAGCTGTTCCGTCTTGAAGGGCAAGTTCGAAATACTGTTGTGGATAGTACAATTCGTTAGCGGCCTCAGCCTCTTTAGGTTCTAATACGTATTGAGTGTATCCCAAGAAACCAATTGTCACTACGGCTATACCTACAATAGCACCTAAGATGATTTTTTGGTATTTTGCAACCCACTGCTCTGTTTTTGATGCAGTTTCGTCTAGAGAACTGAATACTTCCGCAGTTGTACTATCTTGATGCTGATTCGCTTGATCTTGTTTATTGGTCTTTGCCTTATATCCTCGTCTTTTGTAAGTCGCCATAATTCACAATTTGTCGCGCAAAAATATAATTTTTATCCATAAATGCCTAAAGTCAAGATATGCTTATTTTTACGCATTCGTTATGAGCTATGCACCTGGAGAAACTCACATTAATTAACTACAAGAATTTCAAGAACTTCGAAACGGAATTTGACTCCGAAATCAATTGCGTTATCGGAGCAAATGGGACAGGTAAATCAACGGTATTAGATGCCGTTTATCACCTGTGCTTTACAAAGGGGTACTTCAATCATTTGAGCACCCAAAACATTTCACATGGAGAAGATTTTTTTGTAGTTGAAGGAGGGTTTAACAAAAACGAAAAAGACATCACTGTCCATATCAGTTTTAAAAAGAATCACAAAAAGGTCGTAAAGCAAAACGGAAAAGTTTACACTAAAATCAGTGAACACATTGGTCAACTTCCTCTTGTAATCATTTCACCTATGGACATTGACCTTATTGTCGAGGGAAGTGATACGCGCAGAAAGTTTTTAGATGGAATGATTGCTCAAAACGACCGAATGTATTTAGAGCATTTATTGCAGTACAATGCAGCTCTGAATCAGCGAAATGCCCTTTTGAAGTATTTTTCAGCCAACAATACCTTTCAACAAGACACCCTTGAGGTTTACAATCGACAGTTGATTGAATTTGGGGAGCAACTTCACAAAAAACGCATGGAATTCGTCACTGATTTTGAAACGCAATTCATTCAGCAATACGAGCATTTGAGTCAATCCAATGAAGTGGTTTCCTTAGGGTATAAATCAGATTTAATCGAAAATGACTTTGAAGTGCTACTTAGAGATTCCCTTGCAAAAGATCGAATGGCGCAATACACCACCAAAGGAATTCACAAAGACGATTTACAATTCAACCTTTCTGGGCATCCTATAAAAAGATTTGGAAGTCAAGGCCAGCAAAAAACCTTTTTAATCGCTTTGAAACTGGCCCAATACAAGCTGCTCAATCAGCGTAACAACATAAAGCCTATTTTACTCTTAGATGATATTTTTGACAAATTAGATCATCGAAGAGTGACCCATTTAGTGCAATTGGTTAAAGAAAAAACCTTTGGGCAGGTTTTTATATCAGACACAGACCTTAAACGCACAAAAGAGGTGGTAGAACAAACCAATCAATCCTTTAAAATCATTGAGTTTTAATGAATCCATTAAGAAATCTTTGTATCTGTTTATTACTCATCCTGTCTGCTTGTAAGTCGCAGGTAGAACTAAGTCAATTAGGTGGTTATTGGCAAATTCAAGAAGTGCGTTTTCAAAACGGATCTTCTAAGGCCTTCGCCTTCAGTTCAACAGTGGATTTTTTTCAGCTTATCGATGAAAATCAGGGTATTATGAAAAAATTAGACGCCAGAGTGGACGGTAAATTTTTCGCTAATAAGGCCGAACAACGTTTCACACTACAAAAAGATTCAAATGAGGCTGTTTTAATTCAAATCGAAGGGCAAGAACTCATAAGCTATGAGCTAAAAAAATTAACTACAGAAGAACTTCACCTCTACGATCAAAAGTTGTCAAGACTTCTAGTTTACCGTAAATTCACACCGCTGAACTATTAACAATGCAAGACGATAACATCAAGAAAATAAATACCGTTTTAGGTGAATTTTATCAAGAAAACAAATTGCAAAATGGGCTTCTTGAAGTAGATGTTACCAAGGCGTGCAAAGAAGCACTAGGTTCAAATCTCTTGCAATACATTAATGACATCAGCTTTCAAAACGGTATTTTGAAATTAGCCATTAGTTCAGCCTCACTGCGTCAAGAATTAGCTATGGGCAAAGAGAAAATAGCCGAGCTGATTAATAATCAGTTCGGAACTGCTGTAGTTAAGAAAGTGGTACTGCTTTAGTAAATCTCGCGCTGAGAAAAGTGAAAATCAGATTCAATAGCCGCATTTTCGTCACTGTCAGATCCGTGTACTGCATTTTCTCCAATACTAGTTGCATATAGCTTTCTGATCGTTCCTTCCGCAGCTTCTTCTGGGTTTGTAGATCCGATAAGTACTCTAAAATCTTCAACCGCATTTTCTTTTTCTAGGACTGCAGCAACAATAGGTCCACTTGACATAAACTCCACCAATTCGCCGTAGAAAGGACGCTCACTATGCACAGCGTAAAAGCGTTCTGCATCTGTTTTACTCAAATGCGTGTATTTCATCGCTACAATTTTAAATCCTGAAGCGTTGATTTTATCGAGAATAGCGCCGATGTGTCCATTTTTAACAGCATCTGGCTTGATCATGGTAAAAGTTCGATTTGTTGTCATGCGTATTTTTTTTGCAAATTTAATCTATTCGTAATTAATAATTGACTTTTAACTCCTGCTGCACCTCTTTGGCATCTCCCATCATATAAGCATGCACCGAATTCTCCTTTAGATTAAAATCAATAATTCCGTAAGATGGGTCTGAAACGACCTCTTTTACACGAAAAGGGTTGGGCTCTCCAGAAAAAGAGCTGTAAGAATGAGTGAGACCACTACTGGTAAAGTCAATTAATTGCTTTTTCGCTCCAATAGGTATGGATGAAAATTCAGAAATATGTCGATCACCTGAAACCACGTATATATTTTTATCTGCGAAGCGTTTGATTAGGGCTATCATTCTCTCTCGTTCGTGCGGTAAGTTTTCCCATTTCTCGAATTGATGTTGATTCGATAAGAGTTGAATACTACTCACAATCACCAAAAAATTAGCCTGACTATTTTCAATCTTTTCTTCTAACCACATCCATTGCTTTTCACCCAATAAGGTTGTTGAAGTATCAGTGTTGGCTTTATATCGTCTGCCATTTTCAGTATCGGGAACTAATGAAGACCTGAAATAACGCGTATCGAGCATAAGCAGTTCGACAGTTCCGTAATCATTTTCGAGTATGTGCGAGGTGTAAACACCTTCCTGAGCGCGTCTATCATCTTGCTGCGGAACATCTAAGAAATCTAATAAGGCCTGCTGACTTTCTTCTTTTAGTTCAAATTCTTGCCCCCCGTCATTTTTACCGTAATCATGATCGTCCCAAGTTCCAAATATTTGGGTTCGTTCACTAAGCTCAGCATAAGCTTTTATTTCTTTTTGCTTATTGTACTCGGCTTGAATCACTGTAATGTCATCTGAGTCCGCATAAACGATGTCTCCTGACCAAACAAAAGCATCTGGATACTGCTCGGCAATATCGTCCCAAAATACATTGATTTGGTCTACCTTATTGCAAGATCCAAGGGCGATTCGAATGCTGTACTGATCTGCTTTACCCTCCAGTGTTGAAGATGAATTCTCTGCTTGATTAGCGCAGGAGAAGGCTAAAAGAAGAATTGGAAGTGTGAAAAGAAATGATTTCATCTGGTTTTATTTCAAAATTAACAACAGTTTAAAACATGCTAAAGTTATATCTTACCTTTGTATTATGTTGTTTACAAACTTTGAAAAACTCAAGAAAATTCTTGAAACGCCCATCAAAATTGCAATCATCCCTCATCAAAATCCAGATGGAGACGCTTTGGGTTCTACACTGGCACTCCAATTATTTTTGAATAAGTTAAAGCACCAGACCAGTATTGTTTCCCCAAATGATTTTCCTGATTTTTTAAAATGGATGCCCAAATCAGAGGATATTATCATTGCAGATAAAGATTTTAATTCCGCCTACCAGGCCATCACAAAGGCAGACCTTATTTGCACTTTAGATTTTAATCATTTCAGTCGAACGCCTATCCTTTCTACGCTGCTTCAAAAATCAAAAACACCTTTTTTGATGATCGATCACCACATTTCACCTGATGATTACGCCGAATACCAATATTCTGACGAGCACATGAGCTCAACCTGTGAAATGGTCTACAATTTTATTTCGGCCTTTGGTGACAAACAATATTTCGACAGCGACATCGCCACTTGTATTTATACGGGAATGCTTACGGACACGGGATCTTTCAAATATGAAAGTGCCACGTCTACAAGCCTAAGAATCGCCGCTGAGCTCATAGATTTTGGAGCCGACAAAACAGAAATACAACGAAAATTATTCGATAACAATTCATACGACCGCTTTAAACTCTTGAGTTGCTGTTTAAATAACCTTGAGGTCGTTGAAGAAAAGAAAACCGCCTACACCTTTATCAGCAGTGAGGAAAAAGAAAAAAACAACTTTAAAAAAGGAGACACCGAAGGCTTTGTAAACTATGGCCTCAGCATAGAAAACGTTCACTTTTCCGCAATCTTCATTGAAAACAAAGAAGAGCAAATGGTCAAAATCTCGTTTCGTTCTATCGGTGACTTCGATGTCAATCAATTCGCGAGAAAACATTTTTCTGGTGGAGGGCATAAGAATGCTGCGGGCGGAAAAAGCATGCTAACTATAGAAGAAACGGTGAAAAAATTCCGAGAAATCATAACGACAGAACATCCCTAATATGAAAGTGATTCGATTAATAATAAGCTCATTTTTAATCTTCGTTTTTTCTTGCAACGAGCCTATACCAAGAAAACCGGTATTTATCAGTTCTCATCAAGTTAGTAAATCAAGTATTGACCGAAATAAACAACTCCTTGAACGTGAAGAGCAATTGATTGAACAGCTGATTTTAAAAGATACCTTAAACAGTTATGTCAGAAGTTCTTACGGATTCTGGTATTACAAATCATTGGTAAACGCTAAACCTGGTGCACAAAAAATAAAATCAGGTGAAACGGTAGACTTCAAATACCGATTGAGCGACATCAACAACAAGCTTATATACGATCAAACCTGGACTGACATTCAAACAACAGTAGTTGACAAGGAAAAATTATTCACCGGATTGCGTTCTGCTATTAAAGAACTCTCCGAAAAAGAGAGAGGATTGTTTTACCTACCCTCTTTTTTAGGCTACGGTTACAAAGGAGACTTAGACAAAATAGGTCCTAACGAAATTCTCATTTTAGAACTCGAAATCCTTAAGCAGCAAAGCAACCCATAATACACTCTACAATAATTTTATGACTAAAACCTTCCTCAAGCGCATCAAATATTTAGGCTTATGCTTTGGAATTTTAGGCTGTCTCTTTAAAATAATGTCTTGGGCCGGAGCTCCAACATTACTGATTTTAGGTCTAACACTATTAGCCCTGTACTTCCTTTTAAAGGTCTTTGAAAAATAAAGCCGCCTTTTTTGTAATTAATACTATTAGAACTGCGTGCCGATTTGCTTACCTTTGAGTCTTGACCAGGGCAATTGTATGCACTGCGAAATACTTAATTATTAAAAAACACAAAATGCGCTTTATCACATTATTACTCGTCGGGCTTAATTTGATTGCCTGTAACCAATACAAACATTTAGACGACGGATTGTACACCTTGATACAAACTACAGAAGGAGATATGTTGCTTAAATTAAACGAACAACAAACACCAGTTACAGTGGCAAACTTTGTAAGTCTATCCGAAGGAAACAACCCCTATGTCAATGAAGCCTATAAAGACAAACCCTATTACGATGGAGTAAGCTTTCATCGGGTTATAGAAGAATTCATGATTCAAGGAGGAGATCCAACAGGAACGGGCTCAGGAAATCCAGGATACAAGTTCAAGGACGAAATCGTTGATTCGCTGGTTCACGACAAAAAAGGTATACTCTCTATGGCCAATTCAGGGCCAAAAACCAATGGGAGTCAGTTTTTTATCACTCATGTTCCCACCCCTTGGTTAGATGGTCGTCACACGGTTTTCGGAGAACTCGTAGAAGGTTTTGACGTCTTAGATTCCATTGCCACTACTAAAACAGATGCCTCAGACAAACCAGAAACGCCTATTACCATGAACAAGGTAAAAATTATTCGAATTGGGAATGAGGCTAAAAACTTTGATGAAGTAGAAATACTAAAGGCTTACTTCGGTGAAGAAAAAGAGGCCAAACTCAAGCAAGAAAAAGCTCAGGCTGAGAGAGCAGCAACCTTTGAAGAGCTTTTTGCCGATGCAGAAATCACAAACTCTGGTCTTGAAATCGTTGTTCGAAACCAAGGAGAAGGTGCAAAACCAAAAATAGGTCAAACCGTCAATTTAAATTACGCAGGATGGCTAACTGACGGAACACTTTTCGATACAAGCGTGTATAATATCGCTTTTGAAGATCCTAATTTCGACAACATCAATGGCATGCATAAAGGTGTTTTTGAACCTATGAAAATGCCATTTCAGAAAGAGACACAAATGATTCCAGGATTTACAGAAGGTGTCCTTGGAATGCGCGTAGGTGATGTAAAACTATTTAGAATTCCCACAGAATTGGCTTGGGGTAATCGAGGAGCTGGGAATGTTATTCCTCCCAATGCTGATGTTATTTTTCAGATTGAACTCGTAAGTATTGAAGAATAAATTAACTGCATTTATAAAACCTAAAGGCGGTGCTAAAATTTTACAATTTGGCACTGCCTTTTTTTGTGTCCTTATTTTGCTTTTCCAATTGATGTTGTTGTGGCAGCCTCAATGGATACTCAACTTTTCTACCTATTGTTTTTGTAGTACAGGATCATTTTTACAGCAGCTCACAGCACTTTTTTCTTTTTCATTGGGGGATGTATTTTACGTTGCATTATTCACAAGTTTTCTTATAGGAGCCTTCAAATTTTTTCACCCTAAAACTTCCAAAGCTCTAAAAGTTGCCATTTTATGGGGCACCCTTTTTATTGGAAGTTCGCTATACACTGTGTTCTTTGTGAATTGGTCACTGAACTATCAAAAAAACATCCTACCTCAACAAAAAGAAATCTACAATATCAATCAGGGTGATCTCATACATTACACCCTTGGATTATTAAAAAATCTCAACGACCTAGAAAGCAGTAACCTGAAGGAAGAAATGCTTAGCACTAAAGAAATTTACAAGGAAGCAAGAAACGCTTATGTCGAACAAGATGCACGTTTCGAAAAGCTGCTACCCTCTTCTCCTAAGTCGTCTTTGATTTCAACCCTACTCTCTTATATGGGATATGGGGGATATTACAATCCATTTACACACGAGGCGCAAGTGAACGCCAAACTACCTCATTTCAAATTGGGTACAGTGGCAACCCATGAAATTGCGCACCAACTTGGAGTTGCCCCCGAAGACCAAGCCAATTTTATAGGCATTTATATCGGAATGAACAGTGAAAATAAGAACCTAAACTACGATGCTAATCTTTCGGCCCTACTGTATTGCTTAAATGATATTTATCAAATTGATGCTGAGCTCTATGAAGATTTGAGAGAATGTATCCCAGAAAATGCCAAAAATCAATGGAGCGAAATGCGGCAATTTTGGAACGCCTACAACAATCCATTAGAACCATTATTTAAAAAGGTCTTTGATCTGTTTTTAAAAAGCAACCGTCAAAGGCAAGGAATAAAGAGCTATCAAATGGTCACTAGGCATTTAATCAGCGCTGAAAAATATGGTTGGAAGCCCGAATTAGGACTTTGTAATTGATATAATTTCCTTTACTTTTATTAGGACTAACAATTTACTCGAAGCAATGAAAAAGATTTTATTTTTCGCATTTGCCTTGGTGTTCTACCTGGGTAATGCACAAGACTATTTTCCAACAAACTCAAGAGTGCTTTCGAACAACTCGAATTACACTGCCATTCAAGGAGCAGATGTATATACCGATGCAGAAACACTCGTTAAAAATGCTACCATCCTCATTCATAAAGGAAAGGTAGTCAGCGTTGGAAAAAACGTTAAAGTTCCTGCAAACACTGTAACTCATGACATGAAAGGATACATAATCTACCCTTCTTTTATTGAGCTTTTTTCGAGTTTTGGAATTCCAAATCCCAAAAGAGCCACAGGAAGCGGAAGATCGGTACAGTACGACGCAACCCGAGAAGGTTATTATTGGAATGATCACATAAGACCAGAGGTTCAGGCATTTGATTTGTTAGAATACAGTGCCAAAGACGCTGCAAAACTGAGGTCTATGGGATTCGGTACAGTCAATAGTCATAATGCAGATGGAATCGCAAGAGGTAATGGAACTTTAGTGACCCTAAACGATAAAGGGAACAATGCTTCTCGTGTACTTCACACGGCATCAGGACAATATTTTTCATTTTCTAAAAGCGTAACCTCAAGACAATCCTACCCAGGGTCTCTTATGGGTAGCCAAGCCTTGTTGAGACAAGTAAATCACGACTTGCGCTGGTACAGACAAGGTTTGAGTGATACGCGTGATAAATCTTTAGAAGCGATGCTCGATCAGCAGAATCAACCTTATTTCTTTGAAGCCGGCGATCGCGGAAACGCTTTTAAAGCGGCTAAAATTGCACAGCAATTTGGTCAGACCTACAATGTCTTGGGCGGAGGTGACGAATTTGAACATCTCGACTTGCTCAAAAAATACAATACACGTCTTGTGGTACCCGTCAATTTTCCCAAGGCCTACGATGTATCTGATCCCATTAACGCCGCCTACGTTAATTTGAGTGACCTGCGATTCTGGGAGCAAGCTCCTTCTAACTTAGCTATTTTAGAAGACGAAGGATTTTCATCTGCAATAAGTTCTAAGGGACTTTCAGCCTCTAAATCGTTCTTTTCTAATTTGAGAAAAGCAATGGAAAGGGGTGCTTCAAAAGAGTTTATTCTAAAAGGCCTTACTCAAATTCCAGCTCAAATGTTAAAGCAGGAAAACAGCCTTGGTCAACTCCAAGAAGGGTTTCACGCCAATTTTATTGTAACCAAAGGTGATTTGTTCGCCAAAGACTTTGTGATTTATGAAAACTGGGTTCAAGGTGAGGCACACATACTTGAAGATAGAAGCGTGATTAATCTGAAAGGCGATTACAGCTTAGCGTTTAAAAATCACAGTTTTGAAGTAAGTATTAGTGGAAGTAGCAAAAAGCCAAATATGAAGGCTACTTCAAACGATATGTCCTACACTTCTAAAGTGAGTTATGACTTTCCATGGTTGAACTTCACTCTTTCGAACGATGAAGGCAAGCTGTACAGGTTTCAAAGCAGAATTGACGATGCTTCATCATTCTCTGGAAGAGTTGTCGCCAATAATGGTATGAACTGGAAGTTTAATGCACAAAAAGCATCAGCTTCAGAAGACGAAAAGAAAAAGGACAAAAAGAAAAATACAGTTGCTTCTTCAGAAATGATGAGCAGCATGAGATTTCCAAATGTGGGCATGGGAAAAGATCAGATGCCTAAGTCAGAACACCTCTTATTCAAAAATGCCACGGTTTGGACTGGTGAAGAAATTTTAGAACAAACTGACGTGCATATCAAGAACGGTAAGATTGTTGCCGTTGGTAAAAACTTAAATGCACGTGGTGCACAGCAAATAGATGCTACTGGAAAACACCTTACCGCAGGTATCGTTGATGAGCATTCTCACATAGGCGCTTTTGCCATTAATGAAGGAGGGCAAAATTCTTCGGCAGAAGTTAGAATGGCCGATGTTGTGGATGCAAAAGACATTGACATTTACAGAAATTTAGCCGGAGGGGTGACAACGATTCAACTGCTACACGGTTCTGCGAATCCCATAGGTGGTCAGTCTGCCATCCTTCGACTCAAATGGGGAAATAATGCTGAAGAATTACTCTTTGAAGGAGCAGATCCCTATATCAAATTTGCATTGGGTGAAAATGTAAAACAATCCAACTGGCAAAGTTTTGCGCGTTTTCCACAGACCAGAATGGGTGTTGAACAGACTTTCGTAGACTACTTTACGCGAGCCCAAGATTATATGGCACTAAAAGAAAGTGGAGCTCCTTATCGCGTAGATGAAGAACTCGAAACACTTGCTGAAATCTTGAGAGGAGAGCGTTTCATTTCTTGTCACTCTTATGTGCAAAGCGAAATCAATATGCTGATGAAGGTTGCAGATCGCTTTGGATTCAGAGTAAATACCTTCACCCATATTTTAGAAGGATATAAAGTAGCTGACAAAATGAAAAATCACGGAGTTGGCGGATCAACATTTAGCGATTGGTGGGCTTATAAATACGAAGTGAAAGACGCGATTCCGTATAATGCAGCTATTATGTCTAGAGAAGGCGTTACAGTAGCCATTAATTCTGATGATGCTGAAATGTCTCGTAGATTGAATCAAGAGGCGGCTAAAACCGTTAAATATGGAGGCTTATCAGAAATTGAAGCCTGGAAAATGGTGACACTTAATCCTGCTAAGCTTCTTCATATCGACGATAAGGTGGGGTCTGTAGCTGTTGGCAAAGAAGCCGATGTGGTGCTATGGTCTGATCATCCCCTTTCGATTTATGCCTATGCAGAAAAAACAATTATTCAAGGCCAAACCTTTTTCGATTTTGAAAAAGACAAAGAGCTTCAAGAGCGCAATCGAAAAGAGCGCATGAGACTTATTAAGGCGATGTTAAATGTCACTAAAAAAGAAGGTGAAGAAACACAAACACCTGTGCAAAACAAGAAGAGACATTTTGAATGTGAAACGATTTAAAAAAAAGAACATGAGATATATAGCACTATTATTAAGCGTTTGTTTTGGATTACACACAAGTGTTTCCAATGCACAACAAGTACCGGGCAAACCTCAAGATGAAAAAATCACCATAAGTGGAGCCACAATTCACGTGGGAAATGGAAGCGTTATTGAAAACGGCTTGGTAACTTTCGAAGACGGAGTTATAACCTACGTGGGGCAACAAATGGATGCCGTAGAAGTTTCTGGAATGATTATAGAAGCAGACGGCAAACACCTCTATCCCGGATTCATTGCACCTTCTAAATCATTGGGTTTAGTTGAAATCAATGCCGTAAGAGCTACTAACGATCAAGACGAACTCGGAGATTTTTTGCCTCATGTAAGAAGTATTATCGCCTACAATGCAGAATCACAGGTAGTAGAATCAATGCGTCCCAATGGCGTGCTCCTTGGACAAGTCACTCCTCAAGGCGGCCGAATTTCTGGAACTTCAAGTATCGTACAATACGATGCATGGAATTGGGAAGATGCCGTTGTAAAAGTAGACGATGGAATTCATCTGAGATGGCCTAATGCTTTTCGAAGAGGAAGATGGTGGGCTGGAGAATCAAGAGCATATAGACCAAATAACAACTATGCTAAGCAGGTTGAAGAAATTGTAGAATTTATGCAGCAGGCTCAGGCCTATGCCAATGGTAATGACAGCAGCTCTCACCTACCCTATGAGGCCAGTAGAGGTCTTTTCGATGGCAGTAAAAAACTCTACGCTTATGCAGACGGAGTAAAAGAGATTACCGATTTAGTGGTAGAACTCAAAAACGCAGGTGTTAAAGAAGTGGTCCTGGTTGGAGGTACTATGGCAGAACAAACAGCTGATTTATTAAAAGAACACAATGTACCTGTGCTTGTCAATACAACCCATCGCATTCCAAGTTCAGAAGATCAGGCCTATGACTTTGCCTATCAACTTCCTAAAAAATTACACGATGCTGGGCTTTTAGTGGGTATACAAAATGCCACTATGAGTAATCACCAAGCGAGAAACCTTCCGTTTCACGCAGGTCAAGCAGCAGCTAAAGGATTAGATAAAGAAACCGCTGTTCAAATGATAAGTCTAAACACTGCTCAAATATTGGGTATTGACGACAACTACGGAAGTATTGAAGTAGGCAAAAGTGCTACCCTTTTTGTATCAGAAGGTGACGCTCTTGACATGAGAACAAATATTTTAAGCAGTGCTTTTATTGACGGACGAGCAATTAATCTAAATTCTTATCAGAAGGAATTGTTCGATCGTTACTCGGAGAAATACGGACAATAATATTGAAGACAAAGGACAATTTTCTTGAGATTTATGCTTTCGATTACAAGTCATAAAAATCCCCTTATCAAGGAAATTGTCCTGCTTCAGGAAAAAAGCAGGCATCGAAACAAAAGCCGTAAGTTCATCATCGAAGGCTTAAGGGAACTCAAAATTGCCCTGTCTGCGAATTACACCCTCGAAAAATTACTTTTTTGTCCTGAGATCATTGAAGCATCTTCCTTAGAGCACCTCAAGGTAGAAGTTGAAACTGTCGCCATTAGCAAATCTGTGTACGATAAAATCGCATATAGAGGCTCAACAGAAGGCGTTATGGCTATTGCAATTCAAAAAGACCACAAACTCTCTAAAACTATAAGCCTACCCAAAAATCCTTTAATACTAATCGCAGAGGGCATTGAAAAACCTGGAAATTTGGGAGCATTATTGCGAACTGCTGACGCTACCCAAATAGATGCCTTAATACTAGCAAATCCCAAATGTGATTTTTACAACCCGAATTGCATTCGCTCAAGTGTGGGCTGCGCTTTTAGCTTGCCTGTCTATGAAACGACCAATGAGGAATGCCTTGCGTTTTTAAAGGCCCATAACATAAATTTATATGCGAGTTCTCTTCAAGATTCTGGGGATTACCTCGCTCAAGATTATACTTCCGCATGCGCCATTGCTGTGGGTACTGAATCAACTGGACTCAGCGCATTCTGGAAAGAAAATGCATACAAAAGAATCAAAATACCCATGCATGGTCAAATAGATTCTTTGAACGTCTCTGTCGCCACCGCTGTTATGTTGTATGAGGTGAAAAGACAAAGAGGTTTGAAATAAGCGTGATTTCACGTATTTTTAAGTATGCATCTGGAGATTGATATTGAAAAAGAAAACAAACAAATCACACAACAGTATAAAAAACTGTTGCGCACCAGTTATCAGACTTTAAGTGATCAAGATAAAAAGCAAATTCGTTTGGCTTTTGATATCGCATTGGATGCACACAAAGATCAAAGACGAAAGTCTGGAGAGGCCTATATCTTTCATCCCATCGCTGTAGCTCAACTCGTAGCTCAAGAAATTGGTTTAGACGGAGTTTCAATTGCAGCAGCACTTCTTCACGACGTGGTTGAAGACAGTGATTACACCCTCAATGACATCGAGCGTCTATTCGGTGAAAATGTGGCCAAAATTGTCAACGGACTCACAAAAATATCCAGTCTGAAAAAAGATAAAGAACTCAGCCTTCAAGCCGAGAACTTTCGAAAAATGTTGTTGACCCTTCACGACGATGTTCGCGTAATCATCATTAAAATCGCTGATCGTTATCACAACATGCTCACTTTAGATTCGATGAAGAGAGAGAAACAGGTCAAAATCGCCTCTGAAACACTCTACATCTATGCGCCTTTGGCACACCGAATCGGATTGTACAATATAAAAACCGCTCTGGAAGACCTCAGTTTGAAGTATACAGAACCTATGGTCTACCACGATATTAAAGCGAAAATAGAAAGCACTCAAAAAGACCAAGGAAGTTATATCAGAAGTTTCACCAATAAAGTGAAATCAGCCTTAGAACAGCAAGAAATCGAATTCGAAATCAAAGGAAGAACAAAGTCTATCTTTTCAATTCGTAAAAAGATGCTGGCACAAAATGTCAACTTCGAGGAGATTTACGACAAGTTCGCCATTCGAATTATATACAAAAGTGATACAGAACAAGAAAAGTTTTTAGCCTGGAAAATTTATTCCATCATTACCGATCACTTTACACCAAATCCCGTGCGACTCCGAGATTGGATTACCCAGCCAAAGAGTACAGGCTATGAGGCCTTACACGTTACTGTTATGGGGCCACACAAAAGATGGATTGAGGTTCAAATACGATCAGAGCGCATGCATGAAATAGCCGAAAAAGGGTATGCAGCTCATTACAAATACAAGCACGGAGAACAAAAAGACATTGGAATTGAGCATTGGCTAAATCGCTTGCAGGAGGCACTAGAAAACTCCAACGGAAATGCAGTAGATTTTGTTGAAGAATTCAAATTAAACTTATACTCCAAAGAGATCTTTGTCTTTACGCCAAATGGAGAGTTGATATCCTTACCTAAGGATGCCACTCCGCTCGACTTTGCATTTCACATTCACACCGAGATTGGTCTAAAAACTCGAGGAGCACGCGTGAATCAAAAACTCGTGCCCTTAAGCACTAAATTGAATTCAGGTGATACTGTTGAAATCATTACCTCCGAAGGGGTTAAACCCAATTCTTCATGGTTAAATTACTGTGTTACCGCCAGAGCAACAGCTAGAATCAAAAGCAGTCTCAACGCAGAAAAAAAGAGAATTGCAGAAGACGGTAAAGAAATTCTAAGAAGAAAATTGAGGTCTCAAAAAATTAAATTCAATGAAGACACCATAAATCGACTGGTCTCTTTCTTCAAACTCAAAACCTCTCTTGACCTTTTTTATCGCATTGGTATTGGAACCATAGATAACCAAATGATCAAGTCGTTCTCAAGCAGTTATCACAATACCCTTTTCAATTTTTTCACCTCCAAAATTAAAAGGCCTTCTACAGTTAAAAACAACGTTAGTAACGACGAAGTTTCAAAGAATTATGACCTTCTGGTTTTTGGAAGCGATGAAGATAAGCTCGACTATAGTTTTGCAGAATGCTGTAAGCCCATTCCTGGAGACGATGTGTTTGGATTTATTACCATTAACGACGGTATTCGGGTTCACAAAACAGACTGTCCAAATGCACTTTCGCTTCAGTCAAAGTTTTCATATCGAATCATTAAAGCCAAATGGATTGATTCTACACAAGAAGATTTTGAAGCAGAAATCATTTTAACAGGAATAGATCATTTAGGTATGATTAATGATTTAACGCGCATAATCTCCGACAATCTACACGTGAATATAAAAAGTATCAATTTCACCTCGGAGAGCGGTGTATTTGAGGGTAGCATTAAAGTATTGGTTAAAAGCAATGTGATTTTATCAAAACTAATCTCTAAACTTCAGAAAGTAGAAGGTATCGATAAAATCAACCGCAAGTAACGCTTCTATTCACGGCTTACCCCTAGTAATTTAACAACCACGCCTTTAAAATAATAGACGTAGATTGTATGTTTATCTTATAAATTAGTTCCTATGAATACATCGATTGAAATTACCCTTATGCCCTTAAATGACAATTACGAATCGATAATTAAAAAATTTATAACATCCATAAGAGACAGTCGTTTTCAAATACTTGAAAATCCATTATCTACTCAAATATATGGTGCCTATGAACCAATGATGGAAATGCTTGTAGAGAAAATAAATAGTATTTTTTCAGATTGTGACGGCATAGTGGTCAATTTAAAAATTGTAAAAGGGAATAGATTTGATTACAAGCCTGACTTTTAAGTAAAGTGTTAATATCAAATTAAGCAGGCAGTAATGTGTTTTACTTTTATGACTAAATTTGCTTCTTTATGAGTTTTTTAGTTTAAATCGACCTCAAAAGGGTTAGTATACAACCATGAACACCACCGATAACAACCAAGATACCGTTAAGCGAGTTTTTACCAAATACCTCGAAGATAATGGTCATCGAAAAACTCCAGAACGATACGCCATTCTTCACGAGATTTATGCCAGCTCTGATCATTTTGACATTGAGTCTTTGTACACCAAAATGAAAGAAAAGAATTATCGCGTCTCGAGAGCGACGCTGTATAACACTATCGAATTACTGCTCGATTGTAAACTCGTTCGCAAACACTTATTTGGAGGCGCACAAGCTCAATATGAAAAATCGTATTTCGACAAACAACACGACCACGTTATTCTAACAGACACCGGTGAGGTCATTGAGTTTTGTGATCCACGAATCGAATCGATTAAAAAGACAATAGAAGAAGTATTTAACATCAACATCAACAACCATTCACTCTATTTCTACGGTGAAAGAAAAGAAAATTAACAATGATAGACCTGCTTTTAGGACTCCAATGGGGAGATGAAGGAAAAGGAAAAATAGTAGACGTTTTGACGTCTAAGTATGATATTGTAGCAAGATTTCAAGGAGGACCTAATGCCGGGCATACTTTAGAGTTTGATCAAAAAAAACATGTTCTTCACACCATTCCTTCTGGAATCTTTCACGAGAATTCGATGAATATTGTTGGGAACGGAGTAGTCATCGATCCTGTAATTTTTAAAGCAGAATTAGACAAACTAATTCCGCACGACAATTCAATTATTTCAAAACTCAAGATATCGCGCAAGGCGCACCTGATTTTACCCACACATGCTCTTTTAGACAAAGCCTCTGAATTGCAAAAAGGAAAATCAAAAATAGGTTCTACCTTAAAAGGAATTGGACCAACCTACATGGACAAAACGGGCCGAAATGGTTTAAGGGTTGGTGACTTAGAATTTGATACTTGGAAAGACAAATTCAATGCCCTAAGTCAAAAGCACTTGGAGTTAATTGGAAATTATCAGGTAGAGCTCGATTTTGACATTGAAAAGCTAAACGCCACCTTCTTTGAAGCGGTTGAATTCATGCGAAGAATAGAATTTATCGATAGCGAGAATTACCTGCATAAGGCCATTAACGATAATAAAAAGATTTTAGCAGAAGGTGCTCAAGGTTCACTATTAGACATTGACTTTGGAACTTATCCTTTCGTCACCTCTTCAAATACTACAGCCGCAGGTGCATGCACAGGTTTAGGTATTGCTCCTAATCAAATCAAAAACGTCATAGGTATTTTTAAAGCTTATACCACAAGAGTGGGAAGCGGACCCTTTCCAACAGAATTGTTTGACAAGGACGGAGAAACCTTGGCTAGAGTTGGAAATGAATTTGGTGCAACCACAGGAAGACCAAGAAGATGTGGTTGGTTAGATTTAGTGGCGTTAAAGTACGCTATACGCATCAATGGAGTAACAGAACTCAATATGATGAAAGCTGATGTGTTAAGTGGTTTTGACAAACTGAAAGTATGCACACACTACAATTATAAAGGTGAGTCTATTGAACATCTTCCATTTGACATCAATGAAAAGTACGTTCAACCTATTTACAAGGAATTTAAAGGGTGGAGTCAAGACATCACAGCAATTTCAGATCCTTCAGAATTTCCAGAAGAACTCAACGAATACATTGCGTTTATTGAGCAGGAGCTAAAAACTCCTATCAAAATCGTGTCTGTTGGCCCCGACAGAACTCAAACAATCTTTAGAGATGCTATCGGCTAAAAAGCATTTCAAATATCGATGCCTACTGAGTCTATGGCTCATTGCGCTGAGTGCAAAGGTCATAGGGCAAAGTCAAAAAATCGATATTCTTTACGGAGGAAATTTCAAAAAAGATGAAGCTCAATTTCCCGGCGCCAGTATTTTCACAAAAGACGTAAATGGTCAAGTTCAATTTAGGCATCAAGGAGCTGATATGTGGTGCGACCAAGCTTTTCTTTATGCCGACGAAAACAGAATTTACGCAGAAGGAAATATTTACCTCGAACAAGGAGACACCCTAAAATTGTGGAGCAATTCTATCTCGTATAACGGGAATTCAAGGCTTCTCAAAGCCATGGGAAAAGTGCGTATGCTCAAGGATACTACTTCTCTTCAATCTGACACGCTCTATTTCAATAGAGAAGACCAAATGGCTTATTACAATACTGGAGGTAAAATTATTGACAGCAAAAACATCCTCACCAGCAGATTCGGAACCTATTTTATTGATGAAAAAAAGTACCAATTTGATCAAAAGGTACATATCGATAATCCAGAGTACACGCTTGATAGTGACAAACTCACCTACTACACAGATACGAAATACGCCTATCTCAACGGTCCATCAACTATAGTAGGAGAAGACTATCAATTTTACTGCGAAAAGGGGTTTTACAACACAGAATTGCAAAAGGGATACGGTAATAAGAATACTGAAATACACTACAGTGACCGAATAATCAATGGAGATTCGGTTTATTTTGAGAATGCGACATCATTTGCCTCAGCTACAAATAATATCCAAGTATTAGATACCATTAACCAATCCATCATTCGATCGAATTATGCCGAAGTTTGGAAAGCCATTGATTCTGTTTTTGCGACCAAAAGAGCAGTAGCCATCAATGTACTTCAAAACGACTCTCTCTATATTCACGGTGATACCCTATTTGTAACAGGCACAAAGGAAAATCGCGTTTTAAAGTCCTACAGAAATAGTCGCTTTTTCAAAACGGGAATGAGCGGCATCTGCGACACCATTAAGTACATTCAAACAGAAGATGTTACTGAACTCATTGGTGATCCTGTAGTTTGGAATGGAGAAAGCCAACTAACTGGAGATAAAATGTGGATCCTCTCAGATCCTGAGACCCAAAAATTAGATTCTCTAATCGTAGAGTCTAATGCATTTGTGGTTTCCAAAGACACCATCAACAATTTGGGATTCAACCAAGCAAAGGGCGCAGATCTAGGAGGCAAATTCGTAGATAATGCCCTCAATCAAATTAAACTCCACAAAAACACAGAGCTCATCTACTATATGTACGATGAGAATCAGGAATTACTCGGGGTAAACAAGACGATTTGCAGTGAAATTGAACTTCAACTCGAAAATGGTGACATAAGAGATATTATTTTCAGAGTAAATCCTGACGGCACCATCTATCCCATTGAGCAATTTCCAGAAGAAATGAAAAAGCTAGAAGGTTTTATATGGCGAGAAGACGAAAGGATTTACACCTTAGACGACCTCATCATTGATTCTAAGAACTAAATGTTAGATGCCTTTAAAAAATATCAGGCGCAGACCACTGAACATCCCTTAGGTCTAATCATAAAAAAGGCGAAAGGCAGCTATATTTTTGATGATAAAGGAAATAAATATCTAGATTTTGTAGCAGGAGTCTCGGCCAATGTTCTCGGGCATTCGAATCGAAAGATTGTTCGAGCTATAAAGGCGCAGGCGAGCTCCTATTTACATGTTATGGTCTATGGAGAATTCGCCCTTAGCCCTGCAGTTGAATACTGCAAAAAACTCTCAGAAATTCTACCTGAACCCCTGAATAGCACTTACCTTGTCAACTCGGGCACTGAGGCCATTGAAGCAGCCATCAAACTGGCAAGAGCTTATACCGGAAAAACAAAGATTATAGCAGCTAAAGACGCCTACCACGGCAACACTATGGGCAGCTTAAGTTTAATGAGTTTTGAGGAGCGAATGACCCCTTTTGAGCCTCTGATTCCAGACATCTCGCATATACAGTTCAACAGCGAAGAAGACATCTCGATTATAGACGAAGACACCGCTGCAGTGGTATTAGAAACCATTCAAGGTGGTGCAGGATTTATTTGTCCTGACCCTGATTATCTGAAAAAAATCGCTTCTAGATGCAAACAAACCAACACCCTACTCATTCTAGATGAAATTCAACCCGGTTTTGGTAGAACAGGGAAATGGTTTGCCTTTGAGCATTACGACATACAGCCAGACATCCTTGTCATAGGTAAAGCCATGGCTGGTGGTTTACCCGCAGGAGCACTGGTGAGTAGTCAAGAGATCATGAACACCTTCAGTCAAAGAATTCCATTAGGGCATATCACGACCTTTGGCGGTAATCCTCTTATTGCCAAGGCAGCATTAGCGACCTTAAATGAACTGATCAGATTGAAACTTCCCGCTCAAATGGAGTTCAAAGAACGGCTCATTCGAAGAGAATTACAACATCCATTGATTCAAGAAGTCAGAGGCAAAGGCTTAATGTTAGCCCTTATATTGAAAGACAGTACAATTGCTAACGAATTAGTTATCAGGGCTAAAGAAAAAAAATTGATCTTATTCTGGCTCTTATTTGAAAAACGAGCTGTAAGAATAACCCCGCCCTTAACCATCTCTGAAAGAGAACTTTTAAAGGGATGTCAAATCATTATCTCCATTTTAAATGAGCTGAACAAGGCTGTTGAATAAAATGTTAATAACATAAGTCAGTTCGAAAAAATATCAGATAGCACTTAGTTTAAATTTAATCCTAACAATAGTTAAGGAATAAATTTTACTTAATGCATTCTGAGTCAAATAAATCGCCTCAAAATACGATTCACAAATTTGAATCCATGCTCAAAACGGACGACGTTTATTTCTTTGACGCCGAAGACTTCGAAGACATCGTTCACCATTATTTAAACAACGGTAAAATTTTACTCTCCAAAAAGGCTGTCAAATTAGGACTCGAACAACACCCCCACTCTATAGAGTTAAAACTTCTGCAGGTAGAGTTGCACGTATTCGAAGACGAATTCGACAAAGCTTTGCAATTGTTAGAAGAATTAGAATCCTTAGACCCCTTAAACGAAGATTTATTCATTCAAAAGGCCAATATTTGTTCTAAACAAGACCAACACGACGAGGCGATAAAACTCTTAGAAAAAGCGCTGCAAATAGACGACAACAACTTTGATATTCACGCTTTAATTGGAATGGAATATTTGTTTATTGACGACTACTACCATGCCAAAATTCACTTTTTAAAATGTGTCGAAATTGATCCTTCAGATTATGGTTCGCTCTACAATCTGGTGTATTGCTATGAATTTCTAAACGATCAAAAAGGAGCTATTCGCTTTTTAAATGAATTTGTAGAGAAAAATCCCTATTGTGAAGTGGCCTGGCATCAGCTCGGTAAAATGTATCTAGACACCTCGATGTACAAAGAAGCACTTGTCGCATTTGATTTCGCAATTATTTCTGATGATCGCTTTGTTGGGGCTTATTTCGAAAAAGGTAGAGTACTCGAGAAAATGCACAAGTACAATGAGGCCATCATTTGCTATGAAACCACACTTGAAATCGATCAACCCACGGCATTTGCTTACCTGCGTATTGGACAATGTCACCACAAGCTGAACAATATCGTTTTAGCCAAACAATACTATTACAAGACCATACACGAAGATCCTCTTCTCGATAAGGGCTGGATTGCTTTAACCCAACTCTATTTTGAACAAAAAAACCTGGTTAAAGCTGAAGAATACATTAGTAAAGCGCTAAACATTGATAATAACAATCCTAAGTATTGGAAAAACGCGGCAATCATTTATATCGAAAACAAAGATTGGCATCAGGCCGATTTTGCCTTTAGAAGATGTATCGATTTAGGCGATTTCGAAAAAGATAATTGGTTCAAATGGGTGTTAGTACTTTTGCAATTAAAGGATTATTACGAAGTGCTCAGCGTGCTCGATCGGGCTATTGACTTATATCCTGATCAAGCAGATTTCACCTATTTACAAGCTGGAGTACTCAGTAAGACCGGACATATCACCAAGTCAAAAATCACCTTTGAAAAAGCCTGGAACATTGACCCACACAAAAAATCCATCGTATTAGAGTATTTTCCGGAGATTTTAAATAATGCTTGGGCTCAACCCTATTTTATTCCGTTCGATAATAGCCATCAATAGTTATAGTATCTTTACCTCATTGAATTGAGGTTATGAAAATTGACAAAAAATTAGGCTTTACCTACTTAAAAGGGCTTCTTATGGGAGCTGCGGATGTTGTACCCGGAGTCTCTGGAGGAACCATTGCGCTAATCACCGGTATTTACGAAACCTTAATCAATTCAATTAATTCATTTTCATTTGGTTTGATTCAAGTATGGAAAACCTCTGGATTCAAGGCCGTTTTCAACAAAGTGAATGGACCTTTCTTGGTCGCTCTTTTAGCTGGAGTGCTGACCAGTATCTTTAGCATCTCCAAAGTGCTCAGTCATTTGTTAAGCACACAAGCTATAAGTACTTGGTCTTTCTTTTTTGGATTAGTGATTGCCTCAACCTCTGTAGTATCCAAGGAAATAAAGAAATGGAACTGGAGTACGATTTCACTGCTTTTGACAGGTATTATAGCGGCGTATTTCGTCACCCAATTTACACCGGCCGAACAAAGTAATTCCTTAATTTATTTGTTTTTTTCAGGAGCAATAGCGATCTGCGCGATGATTCTTCCGGGGATATCAGGATCTTTTATCCTAATTATTCTAGGCAGTTATGAAAGCGTATTGAACGCCGTAGATGATCGAAATTTAAAGGTAATTCTCGTAGTAGCGGCCGGATGTGTTTTCGGCATTTTGAGCTTTGCCAGAATTTTAAAATTTCTATTTCAAAAATACAGAGCTCAAACCATGGCTATAATGTTGGGGTTTATAGTCGGTTCTTTAGTGAAGATTTGGCCATGGAAAGATGAAAACCAATTGAATATCTACGATTTTAACTCTATGCAAGATCTCGAATATGCCATCGGTTTTTGCGCAGCTGGTTTTCTCGCTGTGATCTTGGTAGAACGAATTGGGCGATCGAAAAAAAAGTAAAGTTTAATAGCGATGCAACAACGTGCAGAGGATAATTTTTTGACGGTGTTTTTTCACGGAATGATCATGGGTGTCGCCAATAAAATACCTGGAGTATCAGGAGGGCTAGTTGCATTTGTACTAGGCTTTTATGAGAAATTTATTCTCTCTCTCAGTCGGCTAAATGTCAAGAGCTTCGGGCTTCTACTACGCGGTCGATTTAGAAGTTTTTTAAACTACGTTCAGCTTCATTTCTTGTTCTTCTTATTTCTAGGTGTTCTAGTGAGTTATTTCAGTCTTGCCAAAATCTTAGACTATCTATTAGCCTTCTATGAATTGCATGTCTGGAGTTTGTTTTTTGGACTTGTTTTAGGATCTATTTACCACATTGCAAAACAAATTAAATACCCCAATATCAATGCATTTTTTCTATTGCTCTTGGGTTTACTCATAGGCTATGGACTTATAAATCTGACCCAAGCAAGTGAAAATGACAATTTGTGGTACATCTTCCTTTGTGGAGTAGTCAGCGTCTCAGGCATGACTCTTCCAGGGCTATCGGGATCATTTCTATTAATACTTATGGGTAATTATGTGTTGTTACTTGTCGATTCTGTGAATGTGCTATTTGAAGCACTAAAACTTGTTTTACAGGGAGACTTAAGTATTCTATGGAAGGATGCTCAAATACGAGCTACAAACACTATTTTGATTGTTTTCTTAATGGGAAGTATAACTGGATTAGTGGCCTTCTCACACATGATAAAATTTATTTACAAACGCTATCAAAATCAAACCGAGCTACTAATACTTGGATTTATTATTGGATCACTCCAGATGCTTTGGCCATGGAAAATCGAAATGCTTCAAGTCAAAAAAGATGGTTTTGCCATGGATTCTGATCAGCATCTTATTGTATCAAATTATTTGGACTATTTACCCAATTTGAATTTAAGCGAGAATTGGGCCGCTATACTTACTATATTTCTAGGGATAGCAACGGTTTTAATCTTAGAAAAAAATGCAAGCATCAAAAGACGAATCCGTTTACGGATTAATCGGAAGAAACATTGAATATTCCTTTTCTAGGAATTATTTCAATAATCGGTTTCAAAAAGAGCAATTATCGACACATCAGTATGTGAATTTTGATATCGACGAGATTACACAATGTGAAAAAATATTTGATACCCCTTATCTAAAAGGGTGTAATGTCACGGTTCCCTATAAACAACAGATAATTCCTTATTTAGATGAACTTGATGAGGGGGCAAAACAAATCGGTGC
>WTJC01000024.1:0-27178 GCA_011525015.1 Flavobacteriales bacterium | reverse complement strand
GCCATTTCCAAAAAACACTATTTATACGATTTGGTGTACAACCCAGAGATCAGCGCTTTCTTAAACGAGGGCAAAACCAGAGGAAGTCGTTTTAAAAATGGCTATGAAATGCTGATTTTACAGGCTGAAAGGTCATGGGAGATATGGAATAACAACAGATAAATAACTTTGATTATTTTTGTTTTCAAAGTTGTAAAACACCAAACCTGAACCTATAACTGATGAATACATCTGAAAGTAATTTGTCCGCCGAATCTCCTGACGTAGTTCCAGAAAACATTCAAGAAGACGCAAGCGAACAAAACACGACTCAAGCCGAAGAGCTCCAAGAATTTGATTACACTACTTTGGACCTTGAAGCCCTAGTGGACAAACTTCAACATCTGATTGAGAATTATGAAATTCAAAAGATCTCAAAACACGTAAGAGCAATTAAAGAAGCTTTCGACTTTGAATTGAGAAAAGAGCAAAAGATTGCACTAGATCAATTTGTAGCTGATGGAAATAATGAAATAGATTTCAAGTTTGAGTCGCCCCAACAAAACGCTTTTGAAAAGCTTCACAAAAAATTCAGAGACGAAAAGAGAAAATTCAACCGTCAATTTGAAAAGCAATTAGAAGAGAATTTAATTGCTAAAAAAGAGATTATATCCCAGATCAAAGATTTAATCGCTACAGACGAAAATCTAAATTCCACCTTTAGAGCTTTTAAAGAGCTACAAGAGCAATGGAAATCAACAGGACCTGTTCCTAAATTGGTGAATGATGACCTATGGAAAACCTATCACCACCACGTAGAGCGATTTTATGATTTTGTTTACTTGAATAAGGAGCTAAGAGATCGAGATTTCAAGCACAATTATCAAGAAAAACTCAAAATTGTAGAAAAAGCAGAGCAATTGAGCGAAGAAAAAGACTTTCGCCGTGCATATGCTGAACTTCAAGTACTTCACAAAATATGGAAAGAAGATTTAGGCCCTGTAGCCAAAGAACAACGAGAAGAAATTTGGGAGCGATTTAGTGCAGCCACTAAAGTGATGCACAACAAAAAACAAGAATTTCAAAAAGTACTTGACCTTGAATTCGAAGAAAACTTAAAACAAAAAAATACGGTGATAGACCAAATTGCTCATTTAGTCAGCAATATGGCAAACAATCACAGTAAAGTTCAAAATCAAATTAAAGAGTTCGAGCAATTAAGAGAACAATTTTATAAAATAGGTCGTGTACCCAGCAAAAGTCAAAAGGAAATCATTAATCGCCTCAAGGCAGTTACCAAAGACTTTAACACCAAAAAAAATCAATTCTATAAAGCTCAGAAAAAAAGCCAGCAAGAGAATCTAAGACTTAAAAAAGAGCTGGTTCTAAAGGCAAATGCCTTAAAAGACAGTGATGATTTTAAAAACGTCACACCTGAGATGATTAAGATTCAAAATGATTGGAAAAATATAGGGCATATCCCAAGAAACCAATCTGAAAAGCTGTGGCAAGAATTTAAAAACGCTTGCAACCACTATTTTGATCGTATCAATAAAGAAAAAAATCAGGTTCAAAAAGAAGAGGATAAAAATTTCAAAGCGAAAATGAATATCCTTGAGGAATTAAAGAAATTCAATCCTGAAAAAGATCAAGAGAAGAACTTAAAATTCATCAATGAATTGATGATGAGATGGGATGCTACTGGTTATGTTCCGCGTCACAAAATGAAACAACTCTCGACCTATCAAAAGTTGATAGAGAAGTGCTATTCGAAAATGGGATTGACTCCTGAACAAGCAGAATTCCTTTCTTTCGATCAAAAATTTGATCTATTGACCACTCAAGAAGACGTCAATGCCATTCAAAAAGAACGAATGCGTATAAGAGAAAAAGTCAATCAACTTAAAGATCAAACACGTCAATTAGAAAACAATTTACAGTTCTTCGCAAATGCTAAAAACGACAATCCCCTTGTAAACAATGTGCTCAAAGAAATTGAACAGCACAATGAAGCAATTCAAGGTTGGAATGAAAAGTCAAAACAACTCAACATCCTTGTTCACAAATTAACTAAGGCTCAAACTGAAGAAGCAGCTGCTGAAGAGTCTGATGAGGCCTAATTATTTAGCAATATTTACAGATCTTGTTTCTCTAATGACCGTCACTTTTACCTGCCCGGGATAAGTCATATCTGTTTGAATTTTTTGAGAAATTTCAAATGAAATTTGATTGGCCTTGTCGTCACTCACTTTTTCACTCGAGACAATTACCCTTAGCTCTCTACCCGCTTGAATGGCATACGCTTTATCTACACCCTTAAATCCTAAAGCGATATCCTCCATCTCTTTGAGACGTTGAATATAAGAATCTACCACCTGTCGTCTTGCTCCAGGTCTTGCACCGCTAATCGCGTCACAAACCTGAACAATTGGAGAAATTAAAGATGTCATTTCTATTTCATCGTGGTGCGCTCCAATGGCATTACAAACTTCTTTATTCTCCTTGTATTTTTGAGCCCACTGCATACCTAGAATCGCGTGAGGCGTCTCAATTTCAACCTCTGCCATAGGTACTTTACCTATATCGTGTAAAAGTCCTGCTCTCTTGGCTAATTTAGGATTTAGACCAAGTTCAGCGGCCATAATACCGCAAAGTTTCGCAACCTCTCTTGAGTGCTGAAGTAAGTTTTGTCCATAGGATGAACGGTATTTCATTCGTCCTACTGCTTTGATAAGTTCTGGGTGTAATCCATGAATACCTAAATCTATAATAGTTCTTTTACCTACCTGTATAATTTCCTCATCAATTTGTTTCTGTGTCTTCTTAACGACCTCCTCAATTCGAGCAGGGTGAATTCGACCGTCTGTAACAAGTCTGTGTAAGCTCAATCGAGCAACTTCTCTTCGAACGGCGTCAAATGAAGATAAAATGATAGCTTCAGGGGTGTCATCAACAATTATTTCTACTCCAGTTGCCGATTCAATAGTTCTAATATTACGTCCTTCTCTACCGATAATTCGGCCCTTGACATCGTCAGATTCTAAATTAAAAACCGACACACAATTCTCAATAGCCTCCTCAGTTCCAATGCGCTGAATGGTATTGATAATAATTTTTTTCGCCTCTTGTTGGGCTGTTAATTTAGCTTCCTCTAATGAACTTTGCATGAAAGACATGGCATCTGCCTTCGCTTTGTCTTTTAAAGATTCTACCAATTGAGCTTTGGCTTCTTCAGCCGAAAGACCCGATATCACCTCGAGCTGTTGCACGTGACTTTCGTGAATTTTTTCAATTTCTTCAGACTTTTTGTCTACGAGTTTATTCTTGTGATTAAGGGCTTCAATTTGATTTTCTAATTGGGAATTCAGGTTTTTATTCGACTTGAGAAGTGAGTTTACTTCGTTTTCTTTATCTCTTGTTCGCTTTTCAATTTCACCTATTTTCTTCTCCTTGGATAAAATAAATTTTTCGTGCTCAGATTTTAGTTCTAAAAACTTTTCCTTAGCCTGAAAGATCTTATCCTTTTTAACCTGTTCTCCATCTTTCTTTGCGCTGTTTAAGATTTGTTTGGCTTGTTGCTCAGCGCGACTGATTAATCCGTTTCCTTTATTTTTACTCGCTATTTGTGCAATCACAAAACCTATAATTAGGCCTGCAACTGCTGCGATTATTACTAGTGTATTTGCTTCCATTTTAATTTAAATTAAAACCCACATTGGAGGGGTTTTGTACAAACTCCATTTTATCAGGTTTAGGGCTAACCAACTGCTTGAAGATCTCAATCGAGTTGAGCCTGTTCGCACAATCGAAACTCACCCTTTTTAATTGAACTTTCGTTGAGTTTGTCAAACTATGACCAATGTGGGAAATTTTAAGAAAGAGTTGACTGTACTACAGTAGCTCTGTCTCTATTGTTGTTGACATCGATTTTAATTTCTCGAGACTTTCTTCGTATTGTCTCGAGTCATATTTTAAATCTTCTAATCGTGTTGCAAATTGCAGTAAACTCATCGCTAAGACGTCTTGTTTGTCAGACACAGCATAGTTTTGTTCAAGGCTTTTTATCACCTCTTGTACTTTGCGTGCGGCTCTTTGAAGCACTTCTTCTCGATCAGAGTTGACTGTTAAGGGATAAACCCTTCCAGCAACATTTAATTTTATTTTAATTTTTTCAGTCATTAACTTAAGCATCCATATGATCAATACACCAATCTAGTTCTATCAACATTTCATCAATTCTATCGATTAAAGGCGTGCTCGAATTTATATTTCCCGTGTTCAATTCATTTTGTTGGAGTCCTTCTTTCAATTCACGCAATTCATTATGTAAATTAACGTTGTCATTAAGGAGTGTCTGATTTTCTAATACCAGCTTGTTGTTTGTATCTTTCAATTGTTTAAGATATTCAGTGAGCGATAGTATCTTAGACTCTAAATGCGTAATTGATTCAAATAACTCTTTCAAAACATATCAAAAATACGAAAACTCTGTTTAAAACACTTTATCCTTATAACGCTTTAAATTGATGAATTCTACCACCTATAGCTTTTGTTTTTTTCTACTGATTTGCGCGCTACCCCACACGGATACATTTGCTCAAAAAAATGAAAACAGTATTGAATTAAACAATCCCATCAATAAAGAATTACTACTCGCAGGAACTTTTGCTGAACTTCGCTCGAATCATTTTCACGCAGGATTAGACATTAAAACCAATGGTAGAGAAGGATTATCAGTCTATGCGGCAGAAGAAGGTTTTGTGAGTCGAATAAAGGTTTCCACTGGAGGCTACGGAAAAGCACTTTACATAGAGCATCCTAATGGACTTACCACCGTGTATGCGCATCTGAGTCGATACAGCGACAAGATTGAAGAAGTGGTGCAAAAAAAGCAATATCAAAATAAGAAGTACGAGGTAGAGCTCTTTCCAGAGCGAGATGCAATAAAAGTCGAGCGCAATGAAATTGTGGCATTTTCTGGAAATACAGGGGGCTCATCTGGTCCGCATCTACATTTTGAAACTAGAAAGTCGGCTGGTCAAATTCCTGTAAATCCCCTTAAATATGGAATTCAGGTACAGGATAAAACACCTCCAAGTATTCGAAGTTTATACGCTTACCCGCTTGGAACAAATAGTGTAATTAATAACAGTCAAATACCAGTCAAACTTCCACTAAAGAGAGCTGACAATAACAATTTTAGCACTGATAGCATAAGTGTAACCACAGGGATTGGTCTCGCACTCAACAGCTTCGACCGCCAAGATTTAACCTATAATAAAAACGGGCTTCATCAAATCAAAGTTTGGAACAATGAAAAGCTTATTCAAGTCTATTCCTTCGAATCCTTTTCTTTTTCAGAAACCAAAAAAATAAATGAACTGATTGACTATTCAAGATTAATCAATACACGAGAACGCGTTTTTCGACTGTTCACTTCCAAAGCGTTTACGGGTTCTAGTATCATCGTCAAGCAAGAGAACAATGGACAGATTGATATCAATAATGGTGAAAGCGGACAACTCAAAATTGAACTCGTTGATTTTAATGAGAATAAAACCAACATTCTTATTCCGTACAAAGGAGTAGATCAAGAAATTAAAATTACAAAACCAAAAATAGAATTGACCCCCTACTTTGTGGATCATCAAAAGGCCTTCACTTGGAAGAAGAGTGATGTTGAACTTCGATTTCAAGCCAACAGTTTTTTGAATGACACCTACCTTAATTTAAACCTAGATGAGGATTATGTCGAAGTTGACCAAGAAAACAAGTATTTAAAGCAACGTTTTAAAATCATGAGATACCTCGATGAAAAAGACAGTTTAAAAAGCAAAAAATACTTTTATAGAAAGGCAAAAAACAATAGAGAATACCCTATAAATACAAGAGAGGTCAACAATGCTATCGTCGCAGAAAGTTCAATTTTAGGCGTATACGGAATAAATATTGATACCATTAAACCATCCTTGAGAACACAAAATTTTAAAGCGAATCAATCCATTAAAAACTATAAGCTCCTCAAGTTTAAAACATCAGACACCCAAACAGGTATTAAATCCTATAATGCCTATTTCAATGACGATTGGGTTTTGATGTCCTACGAACCAAAAACCAGCACCTTAACTATTGATACTGAGCATTTGAAGTTCAATGAACCAGCCCACGAACTTAAAGTTATCGTCGAGGATTTTAAAAACAACGTACAAGAACTGCGTTTAAATATCAAGAAATAGATCTGTAAATCGTTAGAATTCAATTACTTTTGTAAAAAAATTGTCTATGAAACGATTGCTTGTGGTTTGTTTTTGTCTTTGGGCTATTCCCAATACGGCGCTCGCTCAAAAAGACATTTTTCTCAGCCCTAAGTTCAATGAACTCTCCAAAAAGCACAAAGTATTGGCAATCGTTCCTTTTAAATCTATTCTTGACTTGAGTTCTAATCGAGAAGAAAACAGTGAAGAAATAGAGGGCAAAGCGGTACAAACAGGTTTAGAAAATTATTTTAATCAGCGTAAAAAAAGAAAAAAATTCACCGTTGAATTTCAGGAAATCAAAACCACTAATTCTATTCTAAAAGAACAAAAAATCAACTACGATGACATCGGTCTTTATTCTTCAAAAGACTTGGCTAAAATTTTAGGAGTAGATGGTATAATCTCAGGTTCAATTCACTTGAATGTTCTTCTCTCACAAGGGATAGAAGAAGAAGTCAGTATTGGAGATTTTCTTTTTTTTGATTCAGATTTTGGAAGAATCGCTGTCAAAATTAGCGATGGAATAACCGGAAAATTACTTTGGAAATACGATAAGGCTATTACTAGAAAAGGTGGTAAAAATACCATTGAGTTCATAGACAGCATGATGAAAAAGGCTTCTCGTAACTTTCCTTACGACAAAAATTGAGTCGCTAACTGGTACAAAAATCACTCAACACCTCTACGGCGTAATCTATATCTTCTTCAGTATTAAAAATCGAAAATGAGAATCGCAATGAAGGGTATTGCATCTGATCATCGGTCAATACTGCTGATAAGACATGCGAACCTTTTTGACTTCCAGACTGACAAGCACTTCCTTGAGAACAGGCGATGCCTTTGAGGTCCATGTGAAAGAGTAACATTCCTGCTTTAGACGAGGTCAATGGTAATCTACAATTCACCAAGGTATAGGTGCTGCTTTCTACATCTGCAGAAAGGCCATTAAAGGCAACCCCTTCAATTTTTGATCTCAGACCCTCTATGAATCTCTTTTTTAGGGCTAAAACATATTGTTTTTCATGTTCAATCTGAGCGTCTGCAATTTCGAAGGCCTTCGCCATACCTACAATATTATGCGTCATTTCAGTACCAGCGCGTATTCCTTTTTCTTGACCTCCACCAATAATCTGAGGGCAAAGCTTGCAGCTCTTGTTCATATAAGCGAAACCAACGCCCTTAGGTCCGTGAAATTTATGTGCAGCAGCATTGAGAAAATCGATTTTTACCTTAGAAACATCCCATTTGTAATGACCTATAGATTGCACAGTGTCTGAATGAAATAGGGCCTCATATTTTTCACACAGCTCTCCTACTCGCTCAACATCCAATAAATTTCCAATTTCATTGTTGACATGCATTAAGGTCACTAGCTGCTTTTTAGAAGCACCTTCTGCTAAAAGCTCTTCGAGATGCTTATAATCGACAGAGCCATCTGCAAGGATTTTTACAAAACAGACCTCAACACCTTTAGATTTCATTTTTAAAACGGTGTCTAATACTGCATGATGTTCAATTTCAGAGCTTATAATTCGGTTAACCCCCAAGGATTCACAAGAAGACTTTATGACTAAATTATCGGCCTCGGTTCCACCTGAAGTGAAGATGATTTCATTGGGACTAGCACCTATGAGGCTGGCTATTTGTTTACGGGCTAATTCGATATGAGATCTTGCTTTTCTACCGTAACTATGGGTAGATGAAGGGTTACCAAAATCACTTCCCAAAACAGTCATCATTTCTGAAATAACTTCTTGTCTTAGTGGCGTAGTCGCAGCATTGTCGAGATAAACGGTTTTCATAAGTGCACTAATGTCCGAGTTGCGCTAAGCTAAGTATTTAAAGTTTTAAGCTAAAATATCTTGTTAAAAATTAATGACATTTAATATCTTTAAGGCTTTAATTAGAGCCTTCATAAGGCTGGTAATTCTCGCTTATTTTTCGCTGCAAACCTCGTATTATGTTTAAAAAAATAACAATCCTACTCTTTTCAATGGCAACCACTATAGCCTGTAATGACGGAGGATTAGAAGTCGAAAACATCGATTTTAACGGCATTAATATTTCATATTGTGGCACCCTAGATCTTGAGGAAGAACTTCTTTTTAAACTCAATGATAGAGAAGCACTAATACTCGAACTTCCTAACAACTTCTTTACCCTAGAAGAAAAAAGTCGAGAATACACTATAGGTTCTACGGCTCAATTGATTTATCGCATTTTCGATGAGAAAGTAAGCGCCTCATATTTCTGCGCACTGATTCCAGAAGTCACTCCCAAAGTAGTCAACTCCTATGAGGCTGTCGGAGGAAAATTACTGGCAACAAGCACTCTGAACGCAGAAACCAATCAATACGACTATTTGATTGAATTGCAAGAAGTGAGTTTTGCACTCAATGAAAATGAACGAATTACCAATCTCAGTATTGACGAGTTTGGTCAACTCAGCTTTAGTGCCAATTAAAGTTTATAGCTAACTAAGGTAGCTCCTAAACCGTATTTGTAATAAGGGGCATCTTCAAATACTAGAAAGTCATATCTTCCTAAAATCGTGTGAAGTTCTTGTTTGAGAACACCCTCACCCACCCCATGAATGAACACAAAATGCGGAATCCGTTTTTTTATGGCAAAATCAAGCTTTCCCTGGGCTGCGCTCAGTTGATAATTTAAATAGTTTGATTTATCCAATGTTTTCCAATTAGGGTGAAGCTTATCTATGTGTAAATCAAATTCGATATAGGTTTTTTTCTTTGGGGTTTTTGAAGCTTTTTTAGGTTTAGCGTTATCATTCTTTTCAAGCTTGATGCGCGTAATATCCCCCATAGAAAAGTCAAGCTCCTGAAAAGGCACGAGTTGCGAGAGATTAACCTCCATATCAAAACCATCTTCAATAGTAACTACAACACAATCTTTATTGATGGCTTTTACAACTCCATTGAAGTTTTCATCCATTAAAGAAACCTTATCGCCTATTTTAAATTCAGCTTTCATTTGTGCGAAAATACGATGTTTGCTATTTTTAATGCACCTTACAATAGGATGAAGATCTATGAATGAAATAATACCTTTTTTAGAATCAAAAATGCTTCCGTGTACAACCAAATTCCTGTTGGGCTTTGATTGTCCGGGATGCGGTATTCAAAGGGCATTTATCGCTCTATTAAAAGGAGACATCCTTTTGAGTTTTAAACTCTATCCAGCACTTTTACCGCTACTGCTTTTTTTTGGTCTACTTCTGGGATCCTTTGTCTTTTCAAACCAACGCTTGTCAAAATTCACCCAATTAACTGGGCTTTTAAGTGGTTTCTTAGTACTCATTAATTATATTTATAAACTAATAATCCACTTTAGTTAAGTATGTCACAAACCAAACTTCCCAATGTAAATGTCGCTTTAGCTCTTGCTCTCATCTCTTATGTATGCTGCTGTTTTAGCGCCGGAATTGGGGGGCTTATACTTTCAGTCAGTGCGATAATTTTAATTCGAAAAGACCAACAATTGTACAGTGCTAATCCTGAGCAGTACAATAATTACAGTACCCTTAAAGTAACAAGAGTTATAAGTATTATAGCGCTAGTATTAAGTATTTTCGCCACATTATTGGTGATTAATGCCATTGTTGAAGCCGGAGGTTGGGACATGTATATCGAACAGCAAACCGAGCTTTACGAAAATTTTGAACTCTAGTACTTAATTGGCCAACTTGCTCAAGAATGAGAGTCTAAAGAGATTGAGCTCTTCATAGTCAAAGTCTCCATCAAACTCTTCCATGGCATCTTCGAGTGAATCGGTTTCAGCCTCGATGAAATAATCGTGTAGTTCTTCTTGTTGATCCTCATCGAGAATTTCATCAATCCAATATTCGATATTCAGTTTAGTGCCTGAATACACGATTTGTTCCATCAATTGAATGAGCTCATCCATTTCCATTCCCTTGGCGTCAGCAATATCATCTAAGGGTAATTTTCGGTCCACACTTTGAATGACATAGAGTTTTGAGGCTGAATTCAATCCTGTAGATCGAATAACCATATCGTCTGGCCGTGTAATATTGTTTTCCTCAACGTAAGACGAAATCAAATTGAGAAAGGGTTGACCGTATTTTTTTGCCTTTGTTTCACTCACCCCGTGCACATGAGAAAGCTCGTCAACTGTGACAGGATATTTACTGACCATATCTTCTAAAGATGGATCTTGAAAAATAACATAGGGAGGGAGATTTCGCTTTTTAGATTCTGTTTTACGCAAAGCCTTGAGCAATTGTAAAAGCTTGTCGTCAAGCACACCTTTAACTTCGTTCACCTGAGTTTGGGCAAACAAAATTTTATCAAAATCTCGATTTAAACTCATCATAAAAGAAACCGGTGTTTCTATATAATCAGCTCCTTTTTTTGTCAATTTCAGTACCCCGTATTGTTCTACATCTTTGGATAGCAATCCTTCAATAATGGATTGTCGAATTAGGGAATTCCAAAAGTTTGCAGTTTGTGCTGAGCCGCATCCAAAAAAAGATCTTTCATCTGTTTTATGACTCGAAAGAATACTGTTCTTTTCGCCTCGCATAACCAATACCACTTCTTTGGTCTTAAATTTTTGAGCGGTATCACGCACCACCTCAAGCAAATTTATAAGTTCGTTTTTGGCTTCGAATCGTTCCTTTGGATAACGCGTATTATCATCCATTTGCGCCCCTTCTCCATTAACCTCATCAAAGTCTTCTCCAAAATAGTTGAGTATAAATTTTCGGCGAGAAATCGAAGTTTCCGCATAAGCCATAATATCGTGTAGCAGTGCTACCCCTATTTCTTGTTCAGCTACAGGCTTATTGGCCATAAATTTTTCAAGCTTTTCGATATCTTGAGGAGCGTAAAAGGCAATGCACTGACCCTCGCCTCCATCTCTTCCGGCTCTTCCTGTTTCTTGGTAATAGCTTTCTATACTCTTTGGCATGTCGTAATGAATTACAAAACGAACATCGGGTTTGTCAATTCCCATTCCAAATGCAATAGTAGCTACGACAACGTCGACTTCTTCCATCAAAAACATATCTTGATATTTGGCCCTTGTCTTGTTGTCAAATCCAGCATGATAAGGAACGGCACTGATAGAATTCACTTGCAGTGTTTGGGCTAATTGCTCTACCGATTTGCGACTTAAACAGTAGATGATTCCGGATTTTCCTTTTTGAGAGGATATGAACTTAATGATGTCTTTGTCTACCTCTTTGGTCTTTGGACGTACCTCATAATAGAGATTTGGGCGGTTGAAGGATGCCTTAAAGGTTTTGGCATTGTTCATTCCCAAGTTTTTAATGATGTCCTCTTGCACCTTTGGGGTGGCTGTAGCGGTTAATCCTATAACCGGTATACTTGAATCAATCTGCGCGATAATCGATTTGAGATTTCGATATTCGGGTCTAAAATCATGACCCCATTCAGAGATACAATGCGCCTCATCAATGGCTACAAAAGAAATTTTTAATTGACTTAATAATTTGATATTGTGCGGCTTAGTCAAAGACTCTGGCGCAACATAAAGTAGTTTTGTGCGTGCGTTCTTAAGATCGTCAATTACGGTGTTTAACTCTCCTTTAGTCAGTGAGGAATTCAACACGTGAGCTACAGAGAAATCATCCGAATAAGAGCGAATGGCATCTACCTGATTTTTCATCAGTGCAATCAAAGGAGAAACAACAATTGCCGTTCCTTCTGAAATTAGCGCTGGCAACTGATAGCACAGTGATTTACCACCGCCAGTTGGCATGATGACAAAGGTGTCTTGACCAGCTAAAACACTCTGTATTACTGGTTTCTGTAATCCCTTAAACTTTGAAAACCCAAAAAAAGAAAACAGTGCCTTTTCTAATGAATCATCAGAAATTTCTAATTCCATTCGGCAATAAAACTAAGACGATGATTAAACCTAACTAAACTCAAGTCAATTATGTAAGGTATTAGCCCTTCATTTGATTAACTTTGATTCTTAAAAATAATTTATTTTTAGCAATTTCACCCTATTGGACTTGAATCAAAATATAAAAGACAGTGTTCTTAACACCCTAAAAATCACAAATGAAGCGGTTAATTCCCTAGAAAAAATTAACCCTCAAGACTTTAGCAAAGCCATTGAAGCGCTATTGCAATGTCCAGGTAAAATCGTTGTGACCGGAATGGGGAAATCTGCAATTATTGCCTCAAAAATAGTGGCTACCTTAAACTCAACAGGATCGCCTGCTGTTTACATGCATGCGGCTGATGCGATTCACGGTGATTTGGGGATTCTACAAAAAGACGATGTTGTCATATGCATTTCAAACAGTGGTAATACTCCTGAAATCAAGACACTCATTCCTCATTTAATTCGAGAAAACAATACCTTGATTGGAATTAGTTCTAACCCTAATTCAGCTTTAGTCAAAGCATCCCATCATCCACTTGTATATCACTACGATAAAGAAGCATGCCCACACAACTTAGCTCCTACCACCAGCACTACGCTTCAACTAATTATTGGAGACGCCGTGGCGATTGCCCTTTTGGAGTGCAAGGATTTTAAAGAAGAAGATTTTGCAAAATTTCACCCTGGAGGTTCGCTTGGTAAACGCTATATGAGTGTAGAAGATTTGACAAAAGGGAATAAATGCCCTTCAATTGCGGCAGACCACAACATAAGAGCAGCCATCATAAGCATCACTGAGAATCTTTTGGGATGTACTGTTGTTCTCGAAGAAGAAAAGATTGCCGGTATTATTACCGATGGGGATATCAGAAGAATGTTGAGTTCAGAAGAAGGATTAGATTTGAATACGATACGACCTAGCGAAATTATGAGCAGCAATCCTGTCACCATTTTAGAAGATGAAATGGCCAGTGTGGCACTTCAAAAAATAAGAGAAAACGAAATTTCTCAACTCGTTGTAATCGATAAGGATGAAAATTACAAAGGGATTTTACATATTCACAATCTCATAAATGAAGGCTTGATATGAGCACTACTTTTGAAGAAAAAGAAATGTCTTTCTTGGATCATCTCGAGGAATTGAGATGGCACCTTATTCGTTCTATCATGGCAATTATATGCATTGGTATTGTGGCCTTTGTAATGAAAGACTTCGTATTTGACACCATTATTTTTGGTCCGAAGAAAATGAGCTTTCCGACCTATCGCTTTTTTTGCAACATTGGTCAATTTATTGGAATTGAATCTGAGTTTTGTGCTGATTCTCTTCCGTTTACCATTCAAAATAGAACTATGGCAGGCCAATTTTCAGCCCATATTTGGACTTCTATTTGGGCGGGATTCATTTTAGGCTTTCCGTATTTACTGTTTGAACTGTGGCGATTTATTTCTCCAGGGCTTTATGAAAAGGAAAGAAAGTATTCTAAGGGTTTCATTTTCGTGGCTTCTTTTCTGTTTTTTATGGGTGTTTTATTTGGATATTACATCGTGTCTCCTTTATCTATTAACTTTTTGGGTACGTATACCGTAAGCCAAGAGGTCAGTAACGAAATTGACATCAGTTCATTTATTTCGACAGTAAGAGCCTCTGTAATTGCCTGCGGCATTATGTTTGAACTTCCGATTTTAATCTACTTTCTGACCAAAATTGGTTTAGTTACGCCCGAAATATTGAGAAAGTATCGAAAAATTGCAATTGTACTGGTCTTGTTACTATCTGCTGTAATTACCCCACCAGATGTAGCCAGTCAAATCATCGTTGCTATTCCTGTGGTATTTCTTTACCAAATAAGCATCTATATTTCAAAAATTGTACTGAAAAAAGAAAAACAAAATGAAGCAAAACGAGCATAATCTTGTAGAAGACTTTAATCAGTATCGTTCAAAAATGAACGAGAAATTATTGTCAGGAGATCATAAACTCATCAAAAGAATTTTCAACTTAGACCACAACGCCTATCAAGAAGGGGCGCTGGATAAAAAGACAAAAGAACTATTGGGACTTGTAGCTTCAGCGGTTCTGCGCTGTGACGATTGTGTCAAGTACCATTTAGAAGGTGCCAAAGACAATCAAGCAACCAAAGAAGAGGTTATGGAAACCCTTGGAATTGCTACCTTAGTAGGTGGAACAATCGTTGTACCTCACCTCAGAAGGGCCTATGAATACTGGGAAGCTTTAGAAAACAAGCAACAACAAGAGCATGAATAAAATGAAGCTTAGAGCTGTAAATCTCTCCAAAAAATACAGTGGTCGACAAGTCGTCAAAGAAATCTCTATTGAGGTAAGTCAAGGCGAAATTGTTGGGCTTCTCGGACCAAATGGTGCGGGTAAAACAACCTCTTTCTACATGATAGTAGGACTTGTGAAACCAAATGGAGGGCAAATTTTCTTAGATTCAACCGAAATCACAAAATTTCCAATGTACCGCAGAGCACAATACGGTGTGGGATACTTAGCTCAGGAAGCCTCTGTTTTTCGCAAATTGAGTATAGAAGACAACATCCTCAGTGTTTTGCAAACCACCAATCTCAGCAAAAAAGAACAACAAGACAAGCTAGAATCCTTAATTGAGGAGTTCTCCTTAGGTCATATTCGAAAAAATCGTGGCGACCTACTATCAGGAGGTGAACGCCGAAGAACAGAGATTGCCAGAGCATTGGCTACGGATCCAAAATTCATTTTATTGGATGAGCCATTCGCTGGTGTAGATCCCGTAGCTGTAGAGGATATACAAAGAATCGTAGCTCAATTAAAAAATAAAAACATCGGCATCCTCATCACAGATCACAACGTTCAAGAAACCCTAGCCATCACCGAAAGGTCTTACCTAATGTTCGAAGGAGGTATCTTAAAAGCAGGTCCTCCCGAAGAACTCGCTAAAGACGAAATGGTCAGAAAAGTTTATCTCGGGCAGAATTTTGAGCTCCGCAAAAAGCAATTAGATTTTAAAGCTAAGGAGTGAGAGTATTAAGAGCTCAATATAAATGAGTACTACAGCAAAAGAGGGTGCAAAAATGAGGGTAATTGCGCCCATAACAATCAATACGTAACGCCATTTATTAGCGCCCCATTTAAAACCTTGAAATTTCAAACTCAGGATTTTTAGCTTAGAAATCATCATGAGTGAGACCAGCACAACAAATACAGCAATTACTGTTCGATGCAACTCAGGATTGTCTATTAAAGTTTTGAGATCGAGATGAATCAAAGACATCAATAGTATTGCACTAATTGGCGTGGGCATACCGGTAAAATAGTCACTCGAAGCCGAATCGTCTAAATTAAAGCGCACTAAACGTATGGCTGCAGTGGCAGGATAGATAGCGCTTAACACCAATAAAATCAAAGGTGCATTCAAAGCCTGCAAATAGGTCAAGACATAAAATCCAGGAAGAACACCGAAGCTCACCAAATCTGCAAAAGAATCAAATTGGGCTCCAAAATCACTCTTGGCATTGAGCAATCGCGCAAAAAATCCATCAAAAAAATCAAGAATTAAACATGTGCAAAGCAGGTAAAAGGCTTCTAAAAAAGCTTGCTGCGCAACCAGCCAAAGTGCCATAAACCCCACGACAAGATTTAAAATGCTAATAAAATTTGGAATATTACGTTTTAATGACATCGGGTGGTGAAGTTAGAAAACATTAATAAAATAGCAACGTATATTTGTGTCAATATGAGGTGTTTCTTAAAATATTCACTCTTTTCTATCCTTCTAACGGCCTTTTTTAGCGCCAAACTAAACGGGCAACAACTTCAATATGGATTCGAAGAGAGCACCTCAAATTCGTATTCGAAATTCAATCAAACATCACTGAGTGAGCAATCTCAGATAAGCATTCTAATTTGTGGTCCAGGCGAAGAACTATACTCGAAGTTTGGACATGCTGCCATTCGAATCATTGACAACAAAAAAAACATAGACCGCGTTTTTAACTATGGGACCTTCGACCCCAGTCTACCCAATTTTTACACCAAGTTTTTAAAGGGTCAAATGCTTTATGAATTGTCTGTAACCAATACAGTTCAGTTTCTATACAGTTATCAATTGGAAAAGCGCTGGGTAAAAGAACTCATCCTCGACCTAGACCAAGAAGAAAAGCAAGGTTTGTTTAACTTTTTGGAGATTAATGCCTTACCCGAAAACAAGTACTATTTATACGATTTTGTTTATGAGAATTGCGCCACTGCCATAATCGATGTGCTTCAAAATGAATTAGGTGAGGCCATAGAACACGACTATGATGAAGAAGCATTCAGCAAATCTTTTAGGGATTTGATTCATGAGTACCTGCAAAACAATAGCTGGAATAGAATAGGTATTGATCTTGTTCTAGGGTCTGTAATGGATAAGACCGAAGCCTATACTGCCTCGGCTTTTCTTCCGGATTATACCGCAGCACAACTCAGTGAGATGAAAGTCCATCAAAAACAATTAGTAGCATCAGAGCGCAATCTTCTGGTATTTAATTACAATGAATTGAACACTCCTTTCCTGTTGACACCAGGGTTTTGGATTGCCCTATTCAGCTTAATTATTCTGATGTTGACTTATATCGATTTTAAAAATGGAATTAGAACCTGGATTGTAGACCAAGTGCTTTTTAGTCTTTTGGGCATCATGGGTATTTTTCTGTGTTTCATGTGGTTTGGAACAGATCATAAATCCACCAAATTGAATTTCAATGTATTTTGGATCAATCCTCTATTTTTATACTTAGGCTTTGTCTTTGGAAAAAATAAATTCATCAAGTACTGGCAACACCTACTGCTGTTCGGAATTTTAATCTTGATGCTTTGTTTTTCTATAATGTGGATCACTGGATTCCAAGCACTAAGTCCATTATTTATTCCTCTTTTGGTGGCGATTTACCTCAGAATACTGCTTCTACTCTACCGCTACTACTACGTTGAACTCTATGATTAAACCCTTGTTTTTCAGAATTAGCCGCCTGCTTCATTACGTATTCAGTGCAAAAGGAAAACACAGTATTCACTCACCTGTATTGTTCAATTTATTAAATGAACACCTCAGAACAGCCAATAATAGCAATAGTCGAAACCAGCGCATTCTAGATGCACTCATCAGTTGTTTTGAAATTCAATCTGTCTATGTTGAAAATGACATGGCTACATTAAATCTCAATACCTTAAAACACCAAAAGAAAAGTACCGCTGATCTGCTGATAACAACATCAGATTCAATACTTAAAGATGAGCTACTAGCTACCGCCGAGCATAAGCAAATCATTGTCCTATTAGACCTCAACAAAAATTCGTCAAACTTTAAATCTTTTATACATTTGAAAAGCTCTAAAAAAGTCACTTTTTCATTGGACATGTGGACAATAGGCATCCTCATTTGCAATTATCCAAGTGTAAAACAAGACTTTATCTTGAGGTATTTTTAAAACGTTCAATACTATGTCAAATATCTATATCGTTCTAGGCGTCTGCTTCTTGGTGTACATCGTTTTACTGTTTGGAATGAAAAGAAATCAACGAAAACGCAAACAGCGTAAATTTTTATCAAGAGAAGACTAATACATGACTATAAAAGTATATACCCGAAAGGGAGACGACGGTTCTACCTCCTTACTCGATGGACAACGCGTTTCTAAAGATCACATTCGCATTGAAATATTAGGTGATTTAGACGAGCTCAACTCATGGCTTGGTTTTATCAATTCAGAAGGTTTGGCCTCTGCGCAAACAGAGTTTGTTATTCACCTTCA
Source organism: Flavobacteriales bacterium (assembly GCA_011525015.1). GTDB lineage: Bacteria > Bacteroidota > Bacteroidia > Flavobacteriales > Flavobacteriaceae > UBA3478. The sequence goes on along the minus strand of WTJC01000024.1, from coordinate 9,248 downwards.
AAAAGCACTCTTCAATTTAGGGGCCTCAATTGCCTGTCCAGATACTGAAAAAGCAGATGAATTTTTAAAAAATTGGCACGACCTTCCAGAAGAAATGGAAAATGAAATGGATAGACTTTCTGAAGCCCTGGATGAATTACAATGGTTCATTTTACCTACAGGAAATCCAATTATCTCTAGAATTCATGTCAGTAGAGCCATTTGCAGAAGGACAGAGAGAAAAATAGCACAATTTGCAAAAGAAGCAACAGTAAATCCTCTTATACAAATGATTATCAATAGGTTATCTGATTATTTGTTTGTTCTTGCACGACATATTCACCATAAAATGGGGGTTGCTGAAACACCCTGGAATAGCCGCTAATCGATTTTTTTTAAATTCTTTGAATTATTTCCTTTGATTTGTTGCGTCATTCAAGCAAAAATATATTTTTGCAAAAATAAAAATTGACCTATGTATTGGACTTTAGAATTAGCTTCTTACCTCAGTGACGCCCCCTGGCCTGCGACTAAAGACGAATTAATCGACTACGCCATTAGAACAGGAGCACCACTCGAAGTTGTAGAGAACTTACAATCTATGGAAGAAGAAGCTGAAGAAGTGTATGAATCCATTGAAGAAATTTGGCCAGATTATCCAACGGACGAAGATTACCTTTGGAACGAGGACGAATACTAAATAGTACATACAGAAATAAGCATTGATATTAAAGTCTCGTAAGAGGCTTTTTTGTTAATTTTAGGGTCGATTGCGAAAGCAATCATTCCGATTGAAACAATTCGAAGAATGGCATTACTCAATACTATATTAAAAGCCTTTGTAGGAGATAAGTCTGAAAAAGACATCAAGAGCATCACTCCACTAGTAAACGAAATTAAAGGCTTTGAAAATGCAATGAAAGCGCTCACCTTAGATGAGCTGAGAGCAAAGACCTTTGCCTTCAAATCACAGTTAGATGAAGAAAGTAAATCCATACAAGAGCAAATCAGCGCACTTGAGCTCAAAATAAGTGAGATTGAGGATCTTGATGAAAAAGAAAATCTCTACACTGAAATAGACGCTTTAATGGATGACAAATACGCTCAAGAGCAAGAAACCCTAAATACGATTCTGCCCGAAGCATTTGCAGTCATCAAAGAAACAGCTCGTCGTTTTACCGAGCAGACCTCTCTTGAGGTTAACGCCTTAGATCATGACTTTGTCTTGGCACAAAACAAAGATTATGTTAGCATTAAAGGTGACAAAGCCTTCTGGAATAACTCGTGGGATGCAGCAGGAAAAGAAGTCACCTGGGATATGATACACTATGACGTGCAGCTCATAGGAGGAGTCGCACTGCATCAAGGTAAAATTGCAGAAATGCAAACTGGAGAAGGTAAGACTCTTGTGGCAACCCTACCGGTTTATTTAAATGCCCTTACCGGAAATGGTGTTCATTTAGTTACAGTTAATGATTACCTAGCCAAAAGGGATAGTGCCTGGATGGCTCCTATATTTGAATTCCATGGACTCAGCGTCGATTGTATCGACAATCATCAGCCCAACTCAGAATCGAGAAGAAAGGCTTATGAAGCAGACATTACCTATGGAACCAATAACGAATTTGGTTTTGATTATTTGAGGGATAATATGGCGCACAGTGCTAAGGACTTGGTTCAAAAGCCACATCACTTTGCCATTGTAGATGAGGTTGACAGTGTACTAATCGATGATGCCAGAACACCATTGATTATTTCAGGACCAGTTCCAGAAGGAGAACGTCACGAATTCAACGAATTAAAACCCCTTGTCTCTGATCTTGTTCAAAAACAGCGACAGATGTTGACCAGTGTGTTATCCGAATGCAAAAAATTGATTGCAGCTGGTGAAGACAAAGAAGGTGGATTTTTACTCTTACGCGTTTATAGAGGTCTTCCTAAAAACAAAGCCCTTATCAAATTTTTAAGTGAAGAAGGAGTCAAGCAGCTCTTACAAAAAACAGAGAGTTTTTATATGCAAGACAACAACCGAGAAATGGTTAAAGTCGATGCGGAACTCTTTTTTACTATAGACGAAAAAAACAATCAGATTGAATTAACAGATAAAGGTGTTTCGTATCTCTCATCAGACGAAAATGAAAACTTCTTTATCCTTCCTGATATAGGTAGTGAAATTGCTAAAATAGAAGCTCAAGAATTGGCCGTTGAAGAAGAGGCTAAAAAGAAAGAAGTCTTGTTTAGTGAGTTCAGCGTAAAAAGCGAACGCATTCACACCCTGACCCAACTACTAAAGGCCTATACCCTCTTTGAAAAGGATGTTGAATATGTGGTCATGAACAACAAGGTTTTAATCGTTGATGAACAAACCGGACGTATCATGGATGGGCGCAGGTATTCGGACGGACTGCATCAGGCCATTGAAGCCAAAGAAAACGTAAAAATCGAAGCCCTCACACAAACCTTTGCGACCATCACCCTGCAAAATTATTTCAGAATGTATCGCAAACTCTCTGGAATGACAGGAACCGCAGTAACAGAAGCTGGAGAATTTTGGGAAATATACAAGCTCGATGTTGTTGAAATTCCTACCAACAGACCTATAGCCAGACTAGATGAGCACGATTTAATCTACAAGACAAAAAGAGAGAAGTACAATGCGATCATCGAGGAAGTTACCGATTTAACGCAAAAGAACAGGCCAGTACTTATAGGTACGACCTCAGTAGAAATATCTGAGTTGTTGTCTAAGTTACTTAATGTTCGAAAAATAAAACATCAGGTCTTAAATGCGAAACTGCATCAAAAAGAGGCAGACATCGTTGCAGAAGCCGGAAAACCTGGAGTGGTTACTATCGCAACCAACATGGCCGGTAGAGGAACTGACATCAAACTCATACAAGAGGTCAAAGATGCAGGAGGTTTAGCCATTATAGGAACAGAACGTCACGACTCGAGAAGAGTTGACAGACAGCTTAGAGGGCGCTCAGGACGTCAAGGAGATCCTGGTAGTTCTCAATTTTATGTCTCTTTAGAAGACAACCTTATGCGTCTTTTTGGATCTGAACGAATGGCCAAAATCATGGACAGGATGGGTCTCGAAGAAGGAGAAGTCATTCAGCATTCGGTGATGACCAAATCCATTGAAAGAGCACAAAAAAAGGTTGAAGAAAACAACTTCGGTATAAGAAAGCGACTTTTAGAGTATGACGACGTGATGAATGCCCAGCGTGAGGTCGTGTACAAAAGACGAAGAAATGCCTTAAAAGGAAAACGTCTAAAAGTAGATATCGCCAATATGATTTACGATACCAGTGAAGCCATCGTAGGTTTAAATAAGGCAAACGCAGACTATAAGAATTTTGAATTTGAATGCATTCGATATTTTTCTTGTCTTCCTAAAATTGATGAAGAACAATTTGAATCTAGAAATCCTCAGGACCTGACAGATCAAATGTACAGTGAAATGATTGCGCAATACCGAATGCGATTAGAAGAAAGCGCAGAATTGGCTTTTCCTGTCATCAAAAACGTTTATGAAACAAAATCAGGACAATACAAGAGAATTGTAGTTCCATTTTCTGATGGAGTAAAAACCCTTCAGGTAGTGACCAATTTAGAAGAAGCATACCATTCAAAAGGAACAAGTCTTATCGATGATTTCGAAAAAAACATTTCACTTGCTATTATTGACGATTCCTGGAAAACGCATTTGCGAAAAATGGATGAGCTTAAGCAATCCGTACAATTGGCGGTACACGAGCAAAAAGACCCCTTGTTGATTTATAAATTTGAGGCCTTTGAGCTGTTCAAAACAATGATTGACGCCATTAACAAAGAAATCATATCGTTTTTATTTAAGGGTGTAATTCCTCAAGAGAACCAAAATACCATTACCGAGGCAAAAAGAGCTACACCAAAGCAAAAATTAAATCTCTCTAAAGAAGAGGTCTTAAATTCTGATCAGCTCGCAGAACAAAATCGTGCAGTTGGTAATTCAGCTTCACGAGCCTCAAGCCCTCAAGTAGAGACCATCGTTAGAGATAAACCCAAAATCGGTAGAAACGAGCGTGTGACTATAAAACACCTGATCTCAGGTGAGACCAAAGTATTGAAATACAAACAAGCCGAAAACCTCTTGCAAGGTGGTGAATGGGTGTTGATACAAGAATAAATGAATTAAGGACTGCTCATAATGAATCACAAATCCAAACAAAATCCAATTTTAGGCTTTGTTTTGCGTCTAAATTATCTACTGCTCATTGTAGCGGTAGGTATGAGTATTCATTATACCCTATTCTATTCAGATTCAACTTACCAGTTAATATTTTACTACGCTATCACGGCCGTTTTAGTTGGTAACAGTTACATTATCAAGAAAAATTGGGTCAACAAGCAAAAAGTGACTGAGCTTCACACACAGCTCGAACAGAAAAATATGCTTCTTAAAGAGGTTCATCATCGCGTTAAAAATAATTTACAAACAGTTTCTTCACTGTTGAGTATTCAATCGAGAGGAGTCGATGATGAAAACACAAAAAAGCTTTTAAAGAACAGCCAGCGCAGAGTCTTGACCATGGCAATGATCCATGAGATGCTCTACAAAAAAGATGAGCATGTAGAACATGTTCCTTTAGCGCCTTACCTGCAAGAATTAAGCGAATCTTTAATTGCCTCAAGCAATGCTAAAAACACCTTAGATATTGACTTAGAATTAGATATACCAGATATCAATCTAAAAGTAGACACTATTATTTCATTGGGTTTAATCGTAAATGAAATCATCACCAACTCTATTAAATATGCGTTTACGCCTGAGGAAAAAGCAGTTATTTATATCAAACTTGAGCAGAACGATCAATACAGTTATCAGCTGGCCATTGGTGATAACGGCGTTGGCTTTTCTAAAGAAAAGTCAGACAAACCCTCAAATTCAATGGGACTAAAACTCATCGACAGTTTGGCAAGACAAATCAAAGGTGAAATCAAGAAAAGCTTCAATTTAGAAGAAAACGGTACCCACTACACCTTGACATTTAAAGATCAATAATTCGAATCTGCAATTAATTTAGTGTTTTTAGTATCTTTCTAAAAAAGAACTCAAACATGAAAATTAAACCCTTTTTTGTGTGCTGTGTGCTCCTGCTCACCGCATATATACCGATATCAGCTCAAGATTATTTTTTTGGTAAATACCATCCCTTTTCAGCAGAAATTGAAAGTCCAGAATCCTTTTTGGGATATTCCATAGGGGACTATCACACCAGACACGACCTTATCGTGTACTATTTGAAAAATTTAGACCAACAATCTAAAAGAGCTAAATTGATTGAATACGGTCGAACCCATGAAGGAAGAAAGCTTGTTTTACTGGCCATAAGTAGTGAAGAAAATCTGGAAAATCTAGATGAAATTCACCAGGCCCATATGCAGAGAATAAAGCCCGAACACAATATCACCCCAGAAGATTTAGAGGTTCCACTTATTGTCAATTTAGCGTATAACGTGCACGGAAATGAGCCTTCAAGTTCAGAAGCTGCCCTCTTAACTGCCTATACTTTAGTGGCTTCTAATCATCCTGAAATTGAACAATACAGAAACGATATGGTGGTCTTCGTTGACCCTACAATCAATCCTGACGGAAGAGATCGACACACGCAATATGCCAATTCATATCGGGCAAACCCGTTAGTGGCTGACCCTCAAGATGCAGAGCACAATGAATACTGGCCAAGAGGAAGAACAAACCACTACTGGTTTGATCTCAATCGCGATTGGTTATTAGCCATAAATCCAGAGAGTAGAGGGAAATTAGACTGGTACCACAGTTGGTATCCCAACGTAGTCACTGATTTTCACGAGATGGGTTCTCAAAGCACCTATTTCTTTGAACCCATGAAAGACAATGGATCAAAAGATCCCATAATGCCAAAAGAAAATTACATTGATCTGAATAATGCTTTTGGAGAACTTTTTGCTGAAGCATTGGATAGTATAGGTTCTCTATATTTTACAAAAGAAGTTTTCGATGGTACCTATCCTGGTTACGGATCCTCTTATCCCGATCTACAAGGAGGATTAGGAATCCTGTTTGAACAAGCTTCTTCTAGAGGACACAAGCAAACAACGGCTTATGGAGAAATCACCTTTCCCTTTACGATAAGAAACCAGTACACTTCAAGTATAACTACCTTAAAGGCGGCACTGGCTCAAAAGGAAGTCTTAATACGTTATCAAAATTCATTTTTCAAATCTGCTTTGAGCAATGCCGACAAAGACGCGGTAAAAGCATATTATTTTGAAGACAAGCACGATAAAAACAGAATGAAATCCTTTGTGGACAAACTCCTTAAACATCGCGTAAAACTGTATAAGAGCGGCGAAGGTTTTGTAGTTCCGACAAGTCAAAATCAATACAGAATGGTACAGACCGTTTTTGAAACCTATAAGGCCTATCGAGACAGTGTCTTTTACGATGCATCTGCATGGTCATTTGCCAACTTCTACAACATCAATTATCAAGGTGTTAAAAAGTTCACTCAGGGTGATGAAATCAAAACCCTTGATCAATTAGATCGAAAAATTTCTTTTGAACCCTCTTCATACGCTTATCTGATTGACTACAACGATTACAATGCAGTCGCCCTACTCCATCGCCTTCAGCAAAAAGGAATAGTAGTCGCTTCTTCATTTAAACCTTTTACAACGGTAAGCGGCGGAGCACAAAAATCATTTGATAACGGAACCTTAGTGGTAAGTGTAGCCAACCAAAAACGAAGTAAAGACGAAATCTATACTGAATTAAAAAATGCTGCATCTGAGCTTCAAGTTCCGGTTTATTCGGTCAATACAGGATATCATTTAAGCGGAGTTGATTTAGGGAGTCGCTATGTACAACCCCTCAGTCCTCCTCGAGTAGCCATGCTAATCGGAAACGGAACGAGTTCTTACGAGGCCGGAGAAGTATGGCACTTACTCGATACGAGAGTTCAAATGCCTATCACGAAAATACCTCAGCGAAATTTCATGAGAAGTGATTTGAGCAAATACAACACCTTAGTTATGGTTTCGGGATCTTACCCCAGTACAGAAGCCTTCAAAACTAAAATAGACAATTGGGTAGCTCAAGGAAACACCTTGATCACCATCGCTAGAGCTAGTGAGTGGGCTGTGAAGTCTAAAGTCGTAGACGAGGCCTTAACTTCCTACAAAGACGAGTCAGCAAAAAGTAGAAAACCCTATATAGATGCCTATGAAAACAACGGTAAAAAAGCCGTTGGTGGGGCTATTTTTGAGGTGGCATTGGATTTGACTCACCCACTTAGTTTTGGGTATAGAGACCAAAAAATCCCTGTTTACAAAAACAACACCGTATGGCTTCAACCTTCAAAAAACAGTTATGCAACTGTAGCGAAGTATACCGAAGACCCGCATATAGACGGTTTTATATCCGAAGAAAATTACGAGCATAACTTAAAACCTTCTGCTTCATTACTCACTTCCAAAAAAGGAAGAGGTCGTGTTGTACTATTTGCCGACAATCCTAACTTTAGAGGGTCCTGGTACGGAACAAATAGATTGTTTTTAAATGCTTTATTCCTAGGAAATCTAATTCAAATACCTAATGACCAATGAAAAAATTAAGCTTATTCCTTTTACTGTGTTCAATCTCATTTCTTGGAGTTTCCCAAGAGGATGGGGCAATGTCAGAAGGACCATTTTCACAATTGATTATTCGTGGAGCTACGCTCATAAATGGAACTGGAGCACCACCTAGAGGACCCGTTGATATTGTAATAGAAAAGAATCGCATTACTCAAATCAAAGTGGTTGGATATCCCGGGGTTCCTATCAACGCCAAAAGTAGGCCCCAATTAAAAGCCGGAGGAAAAGAAATAGACGCCCATGGCAGCTTTGTCTTACCCGGTTTTGTAGATATGCACGGTCATATCGGAGGTACCGCCCAGGGTGCTGAACCTGACTATGTATTCAAATTGTGGATGGCCCACGGAGTAACAACAGTTCGAGAACCAAGTGGAAGAGGAATTGATTTTAGCTTAGACCTAAAGAAAAAGAGTCAGCGCAATGAAATAATCGCACCAAGACTATTTGTATACACTGGATTCGGGCAAAAATCTAAAGGATTTAACCCCCTAAACGATCAACCTATTGCCACTGCTGAACAGGCGAGAACATGGGTTAGAGCGAATGCCAAAAGAGGCGCAGACGGAATAAAGTTTTTTGGAGCAGCTCCAGATATTATGAGTGCCGCCTTAGATGAAAACAAAAAACTCGGTTTGAGATCTGCCTGTCATCACGCTCAAATCGATGTAGCCAAATGGAATGTCTTGAATTCTGCACGTGCCGGATTAACTTCTATGGAACATTGGTATGGATTACCTGAAGCTCTTTTCGAAGACCGCACCATACAAGACTATCCTGCAGATTATAACTATCAAAATGAACAACATCGTTTTGAACAAGCAGGAAGACTCTGGACTCAAGCAGCAAAACCGCATAGTCCACATTGGAATGCCGTAATGAATGAGTTGCTTGACCTTGATTTCACTCTAGATCCTACACTGAACATTTATGAGGCCAGTAGAGATCTTCATCGTGCACGTAGAGCAGAGTGGCATGAAACCTATACACTTCCTTCGCTTTGGGAATTCTATCAGCCTAGTAAGATTTCACACGGTTCTTATTGGCATGATTGGGGTACCGAACAAGAAGTGGCATGGAAAGAAAACTACAAACTATGGATGGAGTTCATAAACGAATACAAAAACCGAGGAGGACGTGTAACCACAGGTTCAGATTCTGGTTTTATTTTTCAACTCTACGGATTCGCCTATGTACGTGAATTAGAATTATTACGCGAAGCCGGATTTCATCCGTTAGAAGTTATACAATCCGCTACCTTAAACGGTGCAGAAGCCCTTGGTATGCAAGACGAAATTGGAAGCATCGACATAGGTAAATTAGCCGACTTGGTGATTGTAGATGAAAATCCACTGGCAAATTTTAAAGTACTCTACGGCACCGGAGCAATTAAGCTAACAGACGAAAATGAGGTCGTCAGAGTGGGTGGAGTCAAATACACCATAAAAGATGGAATTGTATATGACGCCAAAAAATTGCTTCAAGACGTTGCATTGCAAGTAGAAGCAGCAAAAGAGCAGCAAAATTATCAGCTCAAACAACCCGGAATTGGTGTTGAATAAGTAACTGTATGAAATGAAAAAACCAGCCTTTCGGCTGGTTTTTTTTAT
>WTJC01000008.1 GCA_011525015.1 Flavobacteriales bacterium | reverse complement strand
ACCCATTGTCATGTCGTTGCTCCTAATCATCAAGCGACATCGGGTGTCGCGTTGCCTGTGCATCCTGGATTTCTTGAGGCCAGGTTGATCGCATATAGGCAAGAATTTCCAAAATCTCTAGCGATCTATTATTTACATATATTATCTATCTGTAATGACATGCTCTCCGCTCAGCTTTTCTAAATAATATAATAATGCATTGAGATCATCTGATTGCGATATGACTTGAAGAGGCATTTTTGATCCTGGAATAAATTCATCGGGTCCTTGCTCAAAAAGCTCTCTTATCGTGACAGTATCCCAAATAAAATTGGCATTTTTAAGTGCGTCAGAATAGCTATAGTCATTTAGAGAACCCGCTTTACGTCCCATTATTTTATGCAGTGTTGGTCCGGCCTTGTTGTTATGACTTAAGTCAATGGAATGGCATACACTACACTTCCGCTTGAAATGTATTTCGCCAACATGTGTCCTTGTGTTGTTCGCAGTTTGAAATTCCCGAGTATTCTGCAAAATAGTTGTGAAATTCCATTTTTGATTATTAATTGGTACTGTTGAAATAAAATCGTCTAAGCCTCCGAAAACAATTTGTTTATTATCCAGGAATTTCATGCTCCATATTGGACCGTTCACCACTTTATTATCAGATATGATTTTTCCTAAAATGATGTCATAAGTCAAAATTCTGCCATTTATATTTCCAAACGAAACTATATCAGCCGTATGGGATATGCTTGTTGCAGTCACTGGTTGGTTCAATTCAATCTGTTCAAAAACAGTTTTTTTGTCGTTGGAGTCGACAACGAGCATTCTGCCGTCACTGGTACCGATAGAAATCAGGCTATTATTATGATCAAAGGAGCGTATACCCCAATTTAAATTGATGATTAAATCCTCAATTTCTAAAGTTGGCGTCGACCATTTAATTAGTTTACCGTCTGTGCCTGCAGTAAGTAGGTGTTGGTCGTTTTCTGTGAATGAAAGTTTACTAACAGCGCCGACATGAGAATTGATTTCGAAAAGTTTTGTTGCAGTATCGGTAGACCAAATTGAAAGCTGGCCGTTAAAACCGCCTGTTGCGATAAAGGCGGCGTCATTGGAAATAGCAATCGCGGAAACCTTATAATTTTCTTTGATTTTAAGTGCTTGCATACTCGGAATATTCAAAGGTATCCCACTGATATCCCAAACACTTATGCTATTGTTGCGTTCTAAAATGACAGCATTTTTATCTGCACCATCAATAGCAACATCGACTAGAGAAGATTCATGGTTGTCAAACTTGGCAAGCATTTCAAGTTTCTTAGAATCCCAAATAATAAATGAGTAGTCGAAACTTGCAGTAAAGGTTTTTGATCTATCGTTAGAAACTTCTATATCCACAACCGGGCCGCCGTGCCCGAAAATATCTTTGGCGCCCACAATTTGCGCGCTGAAAAAAAGAAATATAATTCCAATTAATTTTAGCTCTAATATTTGCACCGGTAGTATCAAACCTGTTACAGTATAGCTGTCGCTTCTTTGATGTGGGGAAGCATAACACAGAAACGTGTTTTTGTGTCGAAATTCTCTCAAGTTAGTACGCGGGCATTTGTGGTCTTTGCTTTTTGACTCCTTGTTTTCTGCAGTTGGCAACGTCGTTCAAGGACGAGACTATGATCTTATAAAGACTGTTCCATACTGAAATTTGGGACCGTTTTCAGGATAACTTCTATATTTTAGGCTTTGTTTAACCAACTATGATAAAACGATATTTTAGAAAAGTATGGTTGTGCCCCCGGGCACCACTTCCCAAAATAATATCAATGGCTTAATTCTCATGCATTAACGTAATGCGTGTGTTATTCAAAAACACACCAAACACACACTTTTTCCTGTGTTTGCGGAGAGAGATTCCGGGGTTCGACACTGTGTCTCGAACCTAGTGAATGAACACAGTGAATAAGGTGGTGGGTTCACATTGCAGCGAGAGTATGAATCAAACCTTCTTTGATATGTGTTTCTAAGTTTGCCACGGCGCGTTTTTTATCTCTTT
>WTJC01000051.1 GCA_011525015.1 Flavobacteriales bacterium | reverse complement strand
ATTTCATTTACTAATGGATACAGTGATCATTACCCTGTTTATATGGATTTAGCCGAGCCATTGCCCCCAAGGAATCCTGCTCAAAATGAGAAGAAGTCCTAAGCCATAATAAAGCGAGAGTGTTTTGAATTTAGCTTCAGAAGCCTCTTTGCGCTTGTGCTTTGACCATCCTATTGTGATTAACACAATGGCAATAATGTTCGTTGTTGGATGTTCTAAAGCCAATAGACGGGCTGCAGAGTTTAAATTTCCAATACCAATTGAAGTAATGGCATTAAGACCATTTGAAGAAATGAAATAAACAATTAGACCAAGCAGTAATTGTGTGTGCGAAAGAATCAAAGCAAACAAACTAATTCTTAAGTCTTTACTCATCTTAAAATCTCGCTTAGACAACCAGCCTGAAACTGCATTTAAGAACGCTAAAATGAGTACGATAAGAACGATATAGGCAAGGACAGAGTGTACCGAAGTGAGAATATTTTGCATGATGTATTATTTGTTTTGTGTGTAGTAAGATAATAATTCTTTTGTTGAAGGGTCATGAGGAGCCTCTTTTTTGGTGTTCCATTCTTCCAAAATCGTTTTGGCCAACTGTTTTCCCAATTCAACACCCCACTGGTCATAGCTGAAAATGTTCCAGATTACCCCTTGAACAAAAATCTTGTGCTCGTATGCAGCAATAAGGGCGCCTAAGTTATATGGCGTAAGGCGATTCATTAATAAGGTGGTCGTTGGATTATCTCCCTTAAACACTTTATGTGGTAAGAGCGCCACAATTTCTTCTGAAGATTTTCCCTCTGCAAGGAGCTCTGTTTTGACTTGTTCAGCGCTTTTACCGTTCAACAACGCCTCTGTTTGTGCAAAGAAATTGGACATCAATTTGTCGTGATGTGAGGTATCACCGTGTAAGGAATGAACAAAGCCAATAAAATCAACGGGGATCAACTTGGTGCCCTGGTGAATTAATTGAAAAAAGGCGTGTTGAGCATTTGTACCTGGCTCACCCCAAACGATATTTCCCGTTTGATAAGTCACCTCATTGCCTCGGCGATCAACGCCCTTTCCATTACTCTCCATTATAGCCTGTTGAAGGTAGGCAGGAAAGCGATGTAAATATTGTGTATAAGGAATCAGAGCTTCAGTCTCTGCTCCCATAAAGTTGTTATACCAAACCGTTAAAAGTGCCATTCTCGTAGGAATATTAGAGGCGCTAGGTGCTTCTGCAAAGTGCTTATCCATTCCATGAGCGCCATCCAACAGTTCTTCAAAACGGTCATATCCAATGGCAAGGGCAATAGATAATCCCACTGAACTCCAAAGTGAAAATCTTCCTCCAACCCAATTCCACATGGTAAATACATTCTTCTGGTCGATTCCAAATTCATCAATCATTTTTAGATTAGTGGAAACCGCAGCAAAGTGATTGGCCACCCATTTTTCCTCCGCAAAATTTAAAAACCATTTTTTTGCTGTAGTCGCATTGGCCAAGGTTTCTTGAGTGGTGAATGACTTAGAAACAATCACAAAAAGTGTCGTCTCAGGATTTAAATCTTTTAGCACTTCATTAATGTGGTCTCCGTCGACATTGCTCACAAAATGAACATTTAAATGGTTCTTGTAATACGCCAATGCATCGACCACCATTACAGGACCGAGGTCTGAACCTCCAATACCAATATTAACTACATCTGTGATTGATTTTCCAGTAAATCCTTTGTGAGATCCGTCTATAACCGAAGTCGAAAAACGCTTCATTTGCGCTTTAACCGCTTTGATGTCTGCCTCTATAGCAGTTCCTTCTACTTCTACTGAGGTCTTATTTGCTCTTAAGGCAGTATGTAAAACTGCTCTACCCTCAGTTTCGTTAATTGTAGCTCCGTTGAAATAGGCCTTCTTTGCTTCTTCTAACTTACATTCATCTGCCAAGGCATAGAGTGCATCCCAAGCAGATTGGTCAATTTTATTTTTTGAAAAGTCAATCAAAAACTCCTCCCATTTTAGGGTATGAGATGAAACGCGGTTTGGGTCGGTTTCAAAAAGAGATAAGATAGATTGTGCTTTTAAATTTTCACTGATGTTTTGAAGTGATTCCCAGCTTTTAGTCTTGCTAGGATTGATTTTGTTGAGTGTCATTTGTTGTTTCGGGAGTTATATAAGATAATCTTGAGGCATCAAAACTGAGCGGCTCAAAATCGTAATCGATACAATTGAGTTGATCTAAAGGTGACTGCACATAATTAAAAAACGCATTGGCATAAGACTTGTCGATTGGAGCAGCTGCAGGTAATTTTTGCCTTAGAGGATCAACCTGTCTTCCGTTTTTCCAAAAGCGATAACACACGTGTGGTCCGCTTGTGTTACCCGTCATTCCAATCCAGCCAATTACTTGACCCTGCCTTACCTTTTGCCCTCGCTTAACGTTAAGCCTTCTCATGTGAAGGTATTGCGTAGAATAGGTAGAATTATGCTTGATTTTGGCATAGATGCCATTTCCTCCTTTTCTTCGGGCTTCGGTTACAACACCGTCTGCCGTCGCAATAATAGGTGTACCTATTGGAGCCGCATAATCCGTTCCTTTATGTGGTCTTATTCTGTTGCCGTAATAGGCGATTCTCCGCTTCAAATTATAGCGTGAAGAAATTCGATAAGAGGCAAATTTTAAAGGAGCCTTGAGAAAAGTTCTTCGTAGGTTGTTTCCTTTTTCATCGAAATAATCGATTTGGCCACTGACCGTATCGACCTTAGCTGCAAAGGCATAATAAGGGTCTCCCTTGTGTTCAAAATAAGCTGCTGTAATTCCGTCTATCCCAATGTAGGATCCGTCTTCTAAATAACGCTCACGAACGATCGCCTTGAATTTATCCCCTTCAAAGAGTCTAAAGAAATCAATGTTCCAAGCGTAAATATCAGAGAGTGAAAGACTGAGATTCTGATCAATTCCTAAATCGTCTAAGGTCATGTAGAGCGAACTCTCTATTTCACCGGCATACTCATTTTCAACCAAGTAATAAGGGCGTTGCTTTGTGCTGACCTCAACCGAATCTCTAAAATCCACAAGGGTGTAATTCAACTTGTCATTCTCGTAAATAAAGACCTGTGCTTTGTTCAAACTGTCCTTAGATTTAAGTATGCGATAAGGTCTTCCTCTTCGAATTCTTCTCAAATCAAAAACAGTTCGAAACGAGCGGGTAGCTTCAAGAACTTTTTGATAATCGGCTTTGTGCTTTTTCATCAATTCTCCAAAAGTATCCCCAGATCGAATGGTGTCTAATACGAGGTCGTAGTCACACATATTGATGCCGTAGCACATTTCAACTGAAGTGTTTGGGGTTTCGTAACTCCAATCGATTTCATCTTCATTTTGTTGAGAACCAGAAGGTCCACAAGACTGCAAAATAAGGCCAAGAAGGATCGCGAAAAGTTTTGAAAATCTAGATGTCATTGAAAGCACTTCAATCATGGCACGAATTTCAGTAAAAAACCGGACATATTAGTCCATTATCAATGTAAATTGATTCTTTAATCCGTTATAACCTTCTAAATCAGCCTTTATCGATCCCACTCGTAAATCGGCTTGAATTCTAACCGGAATTCGATTTTGATCGTTACTCACCCAGAGGGTCAAACTTTCTTGTTCTCTAAAGATCCTGCCCGATTTTACTAATGGCCTAAAAGCCAAACAAGGAACCTTGCCAAACTTAGTCTTGATAATTTCCTCTCCGAGATATCGCAGTTTAAAATCATAAACTCCATCATCATCGAACAACATGTCTAAGGGAATCTCATCACCTATTTCTAAATTTTCAGTCGAAAAATTCTCTCTTAGATAATAGGTCGAGGATAAAATATCCTGAATCTTATCGTGTATGTCTAAGGAAAAAGAAGTACTGTCTTTGATGTTATAAATCTTGGCGCTATTGCCTTCAAAATCGTAATCAATTTCAATGTGTTTGGTATACCCTCCTTCATAAATGTCTCGCTTAAAATAGACCGGACGCACCGAATCCAATTCAAAGAAGCTCTCATAGGTGTCATCGACCTTAAAAAAGAGACTCGCAAAACCAGTTGTTTTTCCTTTTCCAATAGCGCGATAAACCGTTTTGCCCTTTATTTGCGCCTTCTCTAATTTCATAGTGGCATAGCTCGCATTTAAAAAGCCATAATGTAATCTGTATTTCAGCCATTCTCCTTCTTGAAATGCGGAATAATTTTGAGCATGTGCAACAGAACCTACTAAAATCACTAAGAGTATTGAGAGTATCTTTTTCATATTCACGCTTCTAAATTAAAAAAGCCTTGACAATAATACCAAGGCTTTTCAACAACCAACCAAACTTTAAATCATGAAATTTATAACGAAACAAATTTTGAACACCATAAAAGTACAGCTTGAGAAAAGCCTGAAATTCTTTTTAACGGTATTTAACGCGCGAAAAGTGCTTTATTATGTTTTTTTTAAGAATTGAGCTTGAAGTAGGCGCGAATTTTATCCGATTTCACCTTGCCTACTAAGGCCTCTAAGTCGTTAAATGAAGCCTCTTTAACGCCCTTTACAGATCTGAATTCTCTCAGCAATTGGTTGGCGGTTTTATGACCTATACCTTCAATGTTTAGGAGTTCAGTTTGAATCGCCTCAGAACTCCTCTTTTGCCTGTGAAAACTTATCCCGAATCGGTGTGCCTCATTTCGCAAATATTGAATGAGCTTTAAGGATTCCGATCGTTTATCTAAATACAGCGGGTCTGAATCACCTGGAAAATAAATCTCTTCAAGACGCTTAGCAATACCTATAATTGCAATCTTACCTCTTAAATCTAATAATTCTAAGGCCTTTAAGGCGGATGACAACTGTCCCTTCCCTCCATCGATTACAATCAATTGCGGAAGCGGTTCATCTTCTTCAAGTAAACGTTTATAACGTCTAAAAACAACCTCTTCCATAGAGGCGAAATCATTCGGCCCCTTAACCGTTTTAATGTTAAAATGTCTGTACTCTGACTTGGCAGGTTTTGCGTTTTTAAACACCACACAAGCCGCTACGGGATTGCTTCCTTGTATATTGGAATTGTCAAAACACTCGATGTGATAGGGATCTTTGCTCATTCTTAAATCCACCTTCAACTGAGCGATAATTCTGGAACTATGACGGTCGGGATCAACAATTTTCATCTGTTTAAATCGATCCTGTCTATAGAATTTCGCATTTCTAAGCGACAAGTCGATCAATTGTTTTTTATCTCCAAGTTTCGGAATGGTCACTTTTAGGTCTTCTGAAAGGGAAACAGGAAACGGCAATAACAATTCCTTTGAAGTCGATTTAAAACGCTGACGAAGCTCAACAATAGCCAATGAAAGCAGTTCTTCTTTTTGCTCGTCGAGTTTCTTTTTTAACTCTAGGGTATGCGACTGTACAATACATCCCTCTATCAGCCTCAAATAATTGACATAGGCATGGGAATGGTCTTCAAGAATGCTAAAGACATCTACTTCTGAAATCTTTGGATTTACAACAGTGGATTTGGCCTGATAACGCTCTAAAATATCGATTCGGTCTTTGATTCTTTGTGCTTTCTCGTATTCCAAATTGGTAGCATAAGTCAACATTTGATTCTTGAGAAGGGTCAAAGAGGGCTTTAATTTCCCACGTATGATATTGGTGATGGCTTCGATTTGAACTTCATAATCTTCTTCAGATTGTAGGCCTTGGCAAGGTCCAGCGCAATTTCCAATGTGATACTCCAAGCAGAGTTTCACCTTTTTAGAGGCTACCTTTTCAGGGGATAAATCGAAATGGCAACTTCGAAGCATATAAATCGATTTAAACAAGTCCAAAAGGGTTCGAACTGTTTTCATAGAGGTATATGGCCCGAAGTATTGAGAGCCGTCTTTAATCAATCTACGTGTGGCAAAAACTCTGGGAAAAGGTTCTTTTTTTACACAAATCCAAGGGTAAGACTTATCGTCTTTTAAAAGTACATTATACCTGGGCTGATGTGACTTGATCATGTTGTTTTCGAGTAACAAAGCGTCAGACTCTGTCTTTACAACAACGTGTTTGATTTCGTAAATCTTACTGACCATGACCTTGGTCTTTCCGTAACTATGTGTTTTGGTGAAATAAGAGGAAACCCTTTTTTTGAGGTTCTTTGCTTTTCCGACGTAAAGCATTCGTTTTTCCCGATCAAAAAACTGATAAACGCCAGGGGTTTCAGGTAAAGTCTTTACCTGTATTTCCAATCCATCTTTTTTATCCTGCCCCTGCATTTTACGAAATTACTAAATCCGTGATTTTGTACTTTTAAGGCAAGACCGAGAATACATTTCTTATGCGCAAAGATGAATGCCGCAAAATTTACAAATCAAAACGAGCCGCGCTCAGTGAAAAGCAGCGTGATGATTTAAGTATTGCGATTGCCAATCAAAGTTTAAAACTTCCGATCTGGCATCTTGAGCATTTTCACATTTTTATGCCTATTGAGGCTCAAAAAGAAATTGACACAACTCCACTAATCACCGCACTTCAAGCCAAAGAAAAACACATTTATATTCCCAAAGTAAAAGGGCTCGAATTAGAACATTACGCATTTACAGATCAAACCCTACTGCGTCAAAATAAATGGGGTATTTCAGAGCCTGTAACAGGCGAAACAGTTGAGGCATCGGTAATTAATGTAGTATTCATTCCATTACTGGGTTTTGACCACAAAGGAAATAGAGTGGGTTACGGCAAAGGGTTTTACGATCGATTTCTTAAAAACTGTAACGAAAAAGCAGTAAAAATAGGGCTGAGTTTTTTTAAAGCTGAAGAAGAGATCGCTGCTGACCCACACGATATTCGTTTAGATTATTGCGTGACCCCTGATCAAGTTTACGCCTTTAATCCTCTTGGCTAAAGGCTGTTTTATTGAATAGAATTAGAACAAAAACCCCAAAGCTGATACAAGTATCTGCCACATTGAAAACAGGTTCAAAAAAACGAAAGTGATTGCCGCCTACAAAAGGCATCCAATCGGGTAAAACAGTGTCAATCAAAGGGAAGTAAAACATATCGACCACCTTGCCGTAAAACAACCCAGAATAGGATTCGTCTGCGAAAATAGAAGCGATGTGCATGGTGCTGCTCTGGTCAAAAATCAATCCGTAAAACAGAGAATCTATAATGTTTCCTACTGCCCCACTAAATATGAGTGTTACCGAAAAAATCAGTACTCCTGGCGCTTGTTTTTTAATACTATCCCAAAGCCAATATCCAATAGCAGAAATAGCCACTAACCTAAAGAGCGTTAGAATCAACTTCGCCGCTTTTTCGCTCACAGGAACAAAATCACTAATCTTTGTTCCCCAGGCCGCACCTTCATTTTCGATGAATAGAATTTTAAACCAAGAAAATACCTCAACAGACTCTTGGTAAAAGAAATTTGTTTTGATGTAAATCTTAGAGATTTGATCAATTACCAGTACCGCAAAGATTATAATCAATGCTTTTTTCTTATTCATAAACGAAAAGTAATTCGCGTATTTCTCTATGTTCATGTTCATGGTCTGTTAACTCTGTATATGTTTCCATCCCTGGATTTTACGATCCAAGATGCTTCATTTTCAGGTGTATTATTTTTTGGAGCGCTCGCAAAAGCACTTTGAAAAAATATACCTTCCGAAGGAGTCTTCATCTCTAAAAACACATCTGCTTTTGTGGTGATGATCTTTGATTTTTGTGAATCGTGATTCAAATAACACACCCCTTCGTTCAAAAATACATTTAATTCTCTATAGTCTCCCTTGGTATAGACTAGGCTATTTAATCCATCGATATCGAGCACGGTTTGTCGCGGAACACGCAACTTAAGGGTTATAGCCAATACCTTATGAGCGCTTAACTTGTCGTTAAAATTGGCAAAAAGCGGATTTTTAGCTAAAGAAATGTCGTAGTAGTCCTCGGTTTCTAGTACCGACAAATTAAACATCTCACGGTACTCTCCTTCTAGAGTGAGCTCCGTTTGAATGAAATTCTCCTGATGCGTATCAATCTCAAAATGAGCTACGTAAGTAAGGTCTATATTGAGTTTTTTTTGGGGATTTACAGCTATATTTTTTGAAGAAAGCTGTTGTCCTTGAAGCAAGGAACTCCACAAAAAAACAAGGTACAAAAGTCGCTTATAGCGCAACTTATTTCTGCATGTTTTTGGCCTCAATACTCAAGGTAGCATGAGGAACCAATTTTAAGCGTTCTTTATTGATGAGTTTGCCTGTAACTCTACATACACCGTAGGTTTTATTTTCGATTCGAACTAAGGCGTTCTTTAAATCTCGAATAAACTTCTCTTGACGAAGCGCCAACTGTGTGTTTGCCTCCTTACTCATGGTTTCTGAACCTTCTTCAAACGCCTTAAAGGTTGGCGAAGTATCTTCGGTTCCGTTATTGCCATCGTTTTTATAGGCACTGTGTAAGAGCTCCAAATGCTCCTCGGCTTTTTGGATTTTCTCTGTAATTATTCCCTTGAATTCTTGTAAATCAGCATCGCTAAATCGAACTAAACCCTTACTCATAGTTATCGTTTTAATACTTTAATACTCGTTTTTATATCGTCAAATTCGACGTCATTTCCATCTGTAATTTCGCGCTCAATATAGATATTTTCGCACAATGTTTCTGTCTTTATATAAGATTCATTGCTTTTGATGGCCTCGTCGAGTGCTACAGCCCCTTGAAAGTAAACATCCACGCGGTCTGTAACTTCAAAGCCACTGTCTTTTCTAATGTTTTGTATTCTATTGACCAACTCTCTTGCGATTCCTTCTTTGATCAATTCATCATCTAAATTGACATCTAAAGCAACCGTAAGCTGTCCAGAGCTCGCAACCAACCATCCTTCAATATCTTTATTTGAAATAATGACATCTTCAGTAGTCAATTCGTATGAGCTGTCTTCAACTTGAATCGTCAGTACTCCTTCTTTTTCTATTTGATGGATGTCTTCCTGCTCAAAACTTTGAATGATCTGAGCAACCGCCTTCATGTCTTTACCAAATTTCGGCCCTAACACTTTAAAATTGGGCTTGATTTGTTTGACCAAAATATCAGAGGCATCTTCTAACAATTCGATTTCCTTGACATTCACCTCGTTTTTAATCAAATGAGCAACGGCCGAAATAGCATTTTTCTCTTCTTCACTATCCACAGGAATCATCACTTTGCGAAGTGGTTGTCTCACCTTGAGTTTTTCCTTTTGGCGGATAGAAAGCACCAAAGACGATATGCGTTGCGACAATTGCATTTTAGCCTCTAAGGCTTTGTCAATCATCTCCTTTTCAGCTGTTGGAAAAGAAGCGAGATGAACACTTTTAGAAGAGGCTAAACCGGTAGCTTGCACAAGGTCTAAATAAAGTCTTTCTGCAAAGAAAGGAGCTACAGGAGCCATAAGCTTAGAAAGGGTAAATAAACAGAAGGTCAAGGTTTGATAGGCTGCGAGTTTATCGTCGCCATAAGCATCCTTCCAAAAACGCCTTCTACCTAAGCGCACATACCAATTACTCAAGTTCTCTTGAACAAAGTAAGAGATCATACGGGTGGCCTTGGTCGCATCGTAGTCTTCATACGCCTCATCTACTGCCGATATCAAACTGTTTAATTCTGATAAAATCCAACGGTCTAATTCCGAAAGTCGGTCCGCTTCAAGTCGGTCTTCTTTAAAAGTGAATCCATCAATATTGGCGTAGAGTGCCAAAAATGAATACGTGTTGTAGAGGGTTCCAAAAAATTTGCGTTTGACCTCTTGAACACCCTCGATATCAAACTTCAAATTATCCCAAGGATTCGCATTGGAAATCATATACCAACGCGTAGCATCTGCACCGTGATTTTTGAGTGTCTCAAAAGGATCTACTGCATTGCCCAAGCGCTTTGACATCTTCTTTCCTTCTTTGTCTAAGACGAGCCCGTTAGATACTACGTTCTTATAGGCGACCTTGTCAAAGACCATAGTTGAAATGGCGTGAAGGGTGTAAAACCATCCTCTTGTTTGATCAACACCTTCGGCTATAAAGTCGGCCGGATGTGTGGCTGCTTCATCGATGTATTCTTTGTTTTCAAACGGATAGTGCCACTGTGCATAAGGCATAGATCCGCTGTCAAACCAGACGTCAATGAGATCAGTTTCTCGATACATCGCCTGTCCGTTAGAAGCGCACAAAACGATATCGTCCACAATGTGTTTATGTAAATCTATTTGATCGTAATTTTCATCACTCATATCACCGACGACAAAGTCAGCCATTGGATTCTCTTTCATCAATCCAGCTGCAACCGCCTTGTCTATTTCAGTTTTGAGTTCTTCGACAGACCCTATGATTAATTCTTCTGAATGATCCTCTGTACGCCAAATCGGAAGTGGAATTCCCCAATACCTCGATCGAGATAAATTCCAGTCATTCGCATTGGCCAACCAATTTCCAAAACGACCTTCTCCCGTAGACTTTGGTTTCCAGTTAATCTCTGTGTTGAGCTCGTGCATTCGGTCTTTGATAGCAGTGACCTTGATAAACCAAGAGTTCAACGGATAGTATAAAATAGGCTTGTCTGTTCTCCAACAATTTGGGTAGGAGTGTACATATTTTTCAACCTTGAATGCCTTATTCTCTATTTTGAGTTGGATGGCAATCTCGACATCAATAGACTTTTCAGGGATATCCTTTTCATCGTAGTAGGCATTTTTTACGTATTTACCTCCAAAAGGCCCTAGCTCTTCTCTAAATTTTCCAGTTAAGTCTACCAAAGGAACAGCCTGCTGATTTTCATCTAAAATCAACATAGGAGGAACCTCCGGAGTCGCTTGCTTTGCAGCCATGGCATCGTCAGCACCAAAGGTTGGAGCGGTGTGTACGATACCTGTTCCGTCTTCTGTGGTTACAAAATTTCCTGAAATGACCCTAAAGGCATTTTCTGGATTTTGATAGGGCTGAACGTATGGCATGAGTTGTTCGTACCTCGCCTCAACCAATTCCTCACCTTTAACAGTGTTCAAGACGATATACGGGATGGTTTTTTGCGTTTTTTCAAAAGCCTTTAACTCATTGACATCCTCTGCCTCAACAAACTTTTTACCAAATTGCTTGCTGATCAAAGCAGTTGCAATAACTACGTTGATGCGTTCAAAAGTGTATTGATTATAGGTAGCTACAAGACTGTATTCAATTTTTGGACCTACAGTAAGTGCAGTATTAGAAGGAAGCGTCCATGGAGTAGTCGTCCAGGCTAAAAAGTATACCTCTTCTTCAACAGCTTGAAAAGCAGCGGGCAATGTCGATTTAAGCGCCTTAAACTGTGCAGTAACTGTAGTATCTGTTACATCTTGGTAGGTTCCGGGTTGATTCAACTCGTGAGAAGACAATCCCGTTCCCGCCTTAGGAGAGTAGGGTTGAACGGTATAGCCCTTATACAACAATCCCTTGTCGTAAATCTGTTTCAGCAACCACCAAACAGACTCCATATACTTGGTTTTATAGGTGATGTATGGATTTCTCATATCCACCCAATAACCCATTTTAGCCGTCAATTGATTCCATACATCTGTATAGCGCATGACCGCCTTTTTACAGGCCTCATTGTATTCTTCTATACTGATTTTTTTACCAATATCTTCTTTAGTAATTCCGAGTTCTTTCTCTACCCCTAATTCGATAGGAAGACCGTGCGTATCCCAACCTGCCTTGCGCTTTACGCGAAAGCCTTTCATCGTCTTAAATCTGGGATAAATGTCTTTAATCGTCCTTGCCATCACGTGATGAATACCAGGCATACCATTGGCAGACGGAGGTCCTTCGTAAAAGACGTATTCTCCGTTTTCACCCCCTCCGGCCATGCTTTCTTCAAAAACATTCTCCTTATTCCAAAATTCTAAAATAGACTCAGAAATTTCTGGGAGATTTAAAGCTTTGTATTCATTAAACTTTTGATCCACAAGTACATTCCATTTTATAATGTTTGCAAAAGTAAGAAATTGAATGAGGATTCAAAGTGTTTTAGAAGCGTCTTGAGTAGCCCAGAACGAAATTACGTCCAGCAGCACTTATTCCCGATGAATAGGGTCTGTAACGCTGGTCTAGAGCATTTTCTAAACCAAAGGTATAGGCTCCCTCTTTGAACCTGTATTGGGCTCTTAAGTTTAGGGTGGTCCAGCTGGGTGCAAAAGGATTTGAATTTTGATCCAAAGCGTATAAATAAGCTTTTGAACGTTCAGTTAAGGCGAGTCGATCAAATGGCACTTCTGCGTTGTACACCGCGCTTAAATCCAATAAAAAACGACCGTTTAAATATTTAATATGAAGGTCTGAAAACAGGGGTGGTGCGTGTCGACTATAGGATATAGAATCGTCGTGACCGTATTCTTTACCCAAGGTATAGGTCACATTAGAACTCAATTTAATTCGTGAGCTCAATTGGAAATTTCCGCTCCATTCCACTCCAAAAACACGTGCAAAGGTTCCGTTTTGAATGGCTTGTATCTGGCTCAAAACCCCTTTGTATAAAAGTTCTGTTGCCCCGTCTAATTCAAAGGGCCTGCGAATCAGTATGTCTTTTAAGTACGTAAAATAAGTCGCCACATTGATCACCGACTTAGAATTCCATTGCTTGGTAAAGCCTAATTCTGCTGTATACGCGTACTCCGGTTTAAGGTCAGGGTTTGGAACTACTACGCTTCCAGGTTCTGAATCAAAAATTTTACCGACATCATCAATATTGGGCGCCCTAAATCCTGTTGCCAAATTAAAATGGAGTTGGAGCTGGCGCTCGGGCGTCCAATTCAAACCAAAACTTCCTGTAAACGCATTATTGGTCAATGAGGTTTCTGAAAAAGGCAAACTCAGCAAGTCATTTTCTAAATTGGCCTTTAAAAAATCTCTATTAAAACGCAATCCTATTTGAGATCTCAGTCTAGATTTTAATTCTGAGTCAAAGGAAACATAAGCTCCTGTGCTTATCCAAGAACTATTATCAGGGTAGCGACTAAGCGCAGCACTCGAAGTATTTGTGTCGAGGTCTACTTGTTCTCCCTCAGAAAAAACTTGATTGTACATTAGGGACATACCGTAACGCAAGCGATTCTGTTCTATTTTTTTCTCAGCATCTAAAGAAGATTGATAGGCTTTTACCCTTTCGCTATTTGAAAATAATACAGGGTCGTTAAATGCTCTTTCATTGCGACTCTCTTCAAAGTTTTGATAGGAATTCGTCCAGCGGTAAGAGGTGTTATTTTTGTGAAGTTCTTGTGTCCAACGAAACATCAACCATTTTTGTGGGCCGTAATACCAATCTCCGTAGCGCAAATTCTCATCCGTCCCCGGACGAAGCAATCGATCGTAACGAGGATAATCAGAGGTTTGAGAGTAATAAAATCCAAGGCTGTGTTTCCAGTGTTCTGAAGGATGGTATTGAAGTTGGTGATTGGTGTAGATTTGAGAAAAGCCAGAAAATTTCTGAACTCTTGGGTCATCATTGACAACCGTAACATCCTGTCCATTAATTTTTTTAACAAAAGTTGGCCTGAGATAATCGTCTAAACCCCTACTCCCCATTTTTAAATCCGCAAAATCAGAAAAGCTAAAACTGCTCCATAAACTCCATTTCTTTCGGCTCAAAGCATGATCAAAATGTACTGTACGCTCGTTATTTGCAGTAGAGTAACGCAAATTCAACCCGAAGCGTTTTTGCAAATCCTCCTCATTACTGACTTGCGCATTTTTCGAATAGAAATTCATCACTCCTCCAATCGCATCGCTTCCGTAAACCAAAGAATTTGGGCCGAAAGACAATTCCGTGCGCTCAACCGTAAAAGGGTCAATAGAAATGATGTTCTGAATGTTTCCTCCTCTAAAAATGGCATTGTTCATACGCACTCCGTCTACAACGAGCAGCACTCGATTTGTTGCAAAGCCTCTTATAATCGGACTACCTCCTCCGAGTTGACTTTTTTGTACAAAGACTTTTCCACTGGCTTGCAGTAAATCTGCAGAAGTTTGGGGTTGTAAAAAAGAGCGTTCCGCAGATGAAATAGAAACCACCTTCTGCGTCAGTTCACGCTTTTGTTGTTTCCAACGAGAGACGGATAAAACCACCTCATCTAAAACGTTTTCGATTTTCTCTAAATAGACCTTTGTTTTTAAGGCTGAAAAAGGCAATTCATAGTCCTTGTAGCCTTCAAGTTTAAAACGCAGCAGCTCATCGCCCTTAATGTCAATTTTTTCCAAAGAAAATTCACCCTCGAAATTGGTCCATTTGGTGATATTCTTTGATGGCACCTCTACCGCAACACCAGGCAACGGAAGTTGATTCATAAAGTCTTCAACGATGTATTGCTGTCCAAATAGTCCGTATTGTGCTAAGAGAACAATGAGTGTGATCAGGTCTTTTTTCACGCGTATAAGTCTTTCAAAACAGCGAAAGATTTTGGCGTGTAGAAGTTTTCCAAGTGTATTTCAAGATAATTCAACAGGCTCTGCATTAATTCCATTCTCTGCGCTTTGTTCGATTGTATGGCCAAACTACCATCAAAATCTATGCCTAAGTATTGATTTAGGCAAAAAGATGTTGAAATCGATAAGCAAGAATTTAAATTCTCAGTAGCTATAAAGACCCCTTCATTTAAATCAAATACCGAACCTTCGCTGTAGTTGTTCTGGGGTTCTATCCCTAAAAATCGACTCAAACCGAGTAAGAAAACAATATTAAAGTGACCTAATCGGTCGTTGGCGTCGAGCCAATCTGCTGCATGGACTAAAAACCGATAAAAGTCGAGGTCTTTAAAATCTTCTTTTAGCGCGTTTTGAAGGGTTTCAACAAGAAGTAAACTCAGGCTGCTCTTGGCGATATCTGTGTGTAAACTGCTGTAGTTTTTGTCGCGTCTGACATCTACAATACGCTCCAAGCCTTTGCCTCGGTGTACAGCCGTCAAGTCTAATTGAGTGAGTGGAAGAAAATAAGCCGCCTTTAATTTGCCTTTGCCGCTTTTCAATATTCCTCTAAGTAAATAGGATTGAAGTCCGTATTGTTCGGTGTAGATGCGAACAATTAAACTAGTATCACCGTATTTAATTTGAGTTAAAACAACTCCTTTTGTTTTTACCTCCACATTTGGAAAAAATTAAATCACCCCTTGAGCGAGCATCGCGTCAGCCACTTTTACAAATCCAGCAATATTAGCACCCTTGACATAATCGCAATAGCCGTCTTCTTCTTTGCCATAAGCTACACAAGAATCGTGAATGTCTTTCATAATGGCTTGAAGTCGCTGATCTACCTCTTCTCTTGTCCAACTTATGCGAAGTGAGTTTTGTGACATTTCAAGACCCGAAGTCGCTACACCTCCAGCGTTTGAAGCCTTTCCTGGTGCAAATAAAATTTTGGCCTTTCTAAATACTTCGATCGCTTCTGGTGTTGATGGCATATTCGCTCCTTCTGACACGCACATAAGTCCGTTTTTAACTAATAAGGCTGCATCATCTCCGTTGAGTTCGTTTTGAGTTGCACATGGAAAAGCTAAATCACAAGGTACACTCCAAGGTGTTTTACCTTCGAAAAATTTCGCATTTGGATAGGCTTCTACATATGCATTGATGCGGCCTCTTTTTACATTTTTTAAGTCTTGAATGAATGCCAGCTTTTCTTCAGTGATTCCCTCCTCGTCGAGTATGAATCCAGAAGAATCCGAAAGTGTAATCACTTTTCCACCTAATTGAATAATCTTTTCAGCAGCATACTGGGCCACATTTCCTGAACCCGATATAACAGCTGTTTTTCCAGCGACACTCAGGGATCTGGTTTCTAACATGTTCTGCGCGAAATAAACGGCACCATAGCCTGTAGCTTCTGGACGAATTCGAGATCCTCCCCAAGACAATCCCTTTCCTGTGAGCACTCCTGTAAACTCGTTTCTGAGCTTTTTATACATTCCGAATAGGAATCCAATTTCACGAGATCCAACACCAATGTCTCCAGCAGGAACATCCGTGTTTGGACCGATGTGTTTACACAATTCTGTCATAAAGGCGTGGCAAAAACGCATCACCTCATCATCAGATTTTCCTTTAGGATCGAAATCAGAACCTCCTTTTCCACCTCCCATAGGCAGGGTAGTCAAGCTGTTTTTAAATACCTGTTCAAAGGCCAAAAACTTCAAAACACTTGCATTTACGGTAGGGTGAAAACGCAATCCACCTTTATAAGGACCGATAGCTGAATTCATTTGAATTCGGTATCCTCTATTGACGTGTATTTCGCCTTTGTCGTCAATCCATGCGACTCGAAATGAAATCAAGCGCTCAGGTTCTACCATTCGCAAAAGAATGTTCTTACCGTGATAAATATCATGCTGAACGATATAGGGAATAACCGTTTCGGCAACCTCTTGAACCGCCTGAATAAACTCAGGTTCGTGTCCGTTACGAGCTTTTATTTCATCCATGAAAAGCTCTATTTTCTGATCGACTAAAGCACTGTGCATAATGTAATTGATAATTATTCGGCTAAATTATATCATTTTCTAAATTTCAAATACCTTTTTTTAAGGATTTTTCAAATTGTTTGTTTAAAAATCCAATGCCATTGATAAATCTTGAATTAAATCCTCAACATCTTCAATACCAACGCTTAAACGAATCATCCCTTCAGAAATACCTATGGCCTGCCGTTCTTCTGCGCTCATTCCCGCGTGCGTCATTAGGGCTGGAATTCCCACAAGCGATTCTACTCCTCCAAGAGACTCTGCGGTAACAAAGTACTTCAGGCGTTTAAGCAGCGCTTTAGCATACTCCAAACTGCCCTCTTTGGTTTCGAAAGAAAGCATCCCGCCAAAATCGTGCATTTGAGCCTTAGCAATCTTGTGATTGGGGTGAGTCTCAAAGCCCGGCCAAAGCACTTTAGTTACCTTTTTATGATTCGCCAGAAAACGGGCGATTTCAGCGGTGTTTTCGCAATGTCTTTGCATTCGAACGTGTAGTGTTTTTATCCCCCTCAATGCCAAAAAGCTATCCATAGGGCCACAAATTGCTCCGGTAGCATTTTGAATAAATTTTAGTTGATGGGCCAAGTCTGCATCCCGCACTACCAAAACCCCAGCAACAATATCAGAATGCCCGCCTATATATTTGGTGACTGAATGCATTACGATATCTGCTCCCAATTCTAATGGCCGCTGCAAATAAGGTGAAGCGAATGTATTATCAACAGCAAATAACAAATTGTGTCGTTTAGCGATTTCGCCTAACTGCTGAAGATCGAGAATTTGCATGGTTGGATTGGTAGGAGTTTCAGCCCATATCATTTTGGTCTGCTCATTTATTTTCGAGCTCACTTCGTCTAAATTCATCATATCGACAAAGTGAAAGCGAATTGCATTTAAGGCGCCTATCTTGGTAAAGAGACGATGCGTGCCCCCGTACAAATCCCGACTTACAATAACTTCCTCTTTGGGTTTGATAAGTCGCATGACCGCGTCTATTGCCGCCATACCACTGGCAAAAGCAAAGCCTGAATCGCCGCTTTCTAAACTCGCCATTGCATTTTCAAAAGCCGTTCGAGTAGGATTGGCCGTTCGAGAATACCCGTACGCGGTTTTTGCACCAGCCTCTGGAATTACATAGGTAGAGGTTTGATAAATGGGTGGCATCACAGAAGCATAAGCCTTGTCTGGGTGTTGATTTCCGTGTATGGTTTTGCTGTTAAATTTCATTTCTATGGGCCTTTAAAAAGAATCTTAAACGAATATAAAGTACTTTTAAGGAGCGTCAGTTTATATCTTTATCAGAAATACAATGCGATGAAAAAAATATTTCACCTCAGCACATGCAAAACATGTCAAAAAGCCATAGCTTTTTTGAACCCTCCCAGTGATTGCGAATTAATCGACATCAAGCCACAGGGAATCTCATCAGATGATCTCGAACAAATGAGAGCACATACAGACAGTTATGAATCTCTTTTTTCCAGAAGAGCCATGTTGTTTAGGCAGCGTAACCTGGGCGATAAAAATCTAACCGAAGACGATTACCAAAAGCTGATTCTCGAACATTATACCTTTCTAAAAAGACCCGTCATTTTAACTTCTGATGCTGTTTTCATCGGTTCAGCCAAAAAATCTTTAGAGGCAGCTCAAAAAGCCCTTCACGGATGAAAAAAAGGTATATCGCTTTTTTTGCCGCTTTTATGGCGACAAGTATCTATGCCATAAATCACACATTGGCAAAAGGCGTTATGCCAGATTTGGTCAAACCTTTTGGGTTTATTTTTATGCGGACAGCTGGAGCAGCACTGCTTTTTTGGGGCGTTTCCCTATTTCTTCCCAAAGAAAAAATCGAAAAAAAAGATTGGCCAAGATTGCTTTTAGCAACTGTTTTAGGCATGTCTATAAACATGTTGGCTTTTTTTAAAGGACTAGAACTTTCTACCCCTATTAATAGTGCCGTACTGGTTTCAATAACACCCATTTGTACGCTTATTTTATCCGCCATCATTGTCAAAGAGAAAATCACATTTAATAAAGCCTTTGGAATCATCATTGGATTTATTGGAGCCTTAGGTCTCATTCTTTTTGGCCATGAAGAACGAGCGGATGCTCCAAATATTTTTTTAGGAAACAGCCTCTTCGTTCTAAACGCATTTGCCTACGGCGCCTACCTGGTTATTGTTCGCAAACTAATGATGAAATACAGCCCAACTACGCTGCTCAAATACATGTTCAGCATAGCTACGATTATTAATTTTCCAGTAACCTATCCAGAGTTCTCAGAAATTCAATGGAGTGTGATGCCTTTATGGGCATTTGGAACAATAGCCTTTGTCGTAGTAGGCGTAACCTTTATGACTTACGTTTTAAACGGTTTTGCCATGAAGCAACTCAAAGCCTCCACTATAGGAGTTTTTACCTATGTACAACCGCTTATGGGGATTATTTTCGCCATTAGCATGGGGAAAGATCAAATGAGTAGTGTAAAATTACTAGCCGCTATTTTAGTAATTGGAGGAGTTTATCTCGGCAGTATGAAGCCCAAATCCGCTAAACTAAGTACCTAATAAACATTATTAATATGAAGCATTCTGAATCACTACTAGAAAACCTCAACCTTCCCGTCATTGCAGCCCCAATGTTCCTGATTTCGGGCCCAGAGCTGGTTATTAATTGTTGCAAAAACGGGGTTATTGGAACCTTTCCTGCATTAAACCAAAGAAGTAGCGAAGGTTTTGAAGAGTGGTTGATTCAAATTAAAGAAGAGCTCAAGGCTTTTGAAGAAGAGACCGGAAAAAAAGCCGCTCCATTTGGCGTAAACCTCATCGTGCACCCCTCTAATCCCAGAATTGATAGCGACCTACAGTTGTGCATCAAACACGAAGTTCCATTAATCATCACCTCTTTAGGAGCCATAGGGCCTTTAGTAGATCAAATACACGCTTATGGCGGAAAAGTTTTTCACGACATCGTCAAAAAAAGACATGCTGAAAAAGCGGCAGAAGCAGGGGTAGATGGCCTCATATTGGTATCCGCAGGAGCCGGCGGTCACGGAGGAACCATAAATCCCTTCGCCCTAATCAATGAAATACGGGCCTTTTTTGACAAAACTATTGTATTAGCAGGATGTTTAAGCACAGGTCAAGACATTGCTGCCGCACTTCAAATGGGTGCAGACGCCGTATACATGGGCACGCGTTTTATCAATACTAAAGAAAGTATGGCAGAAGAGGCCTATAAAGAAATGATACAAACTGCCAAGGCCGACGATATCCGATATACCAAAGCAGTTTCAGGAGTGTTTGCTAACTTTTTGAGTGAGAGTCTGGCCAATGCAGGATTGACTGAAGAAGATTTGAAAAAGGATAAAAAAGTGGATTTAGAGCACCTTAACTCCGAGGCAAAAGCCTGGAAGAACGTTTGGTCTGCCGGTCAAGGCGTTACCTCCATTAAAAACAATCCCAGCACAGCAACGCTTATCGATGAATTAAAAAGCCAATTTAAATCGTCCTTGTCAGCGCATATTGAAGAAAGCAAAAAGTACTTATAGCCCCATATTATCACTCAAAACGTTTGACATAAGCAAATCGCACACTATATTCGTTCAGTCTTAAAACAAAAACTCATGAAAAAATTATTGCCTATACTCATGATTTCTTTTTTGGTCATTTCCTGTGGTGAAAAAGGAAAACAAGAATCAAAAGGATTTGAAGTCAACAGAAAAAAAACAGCGAATTCTGAAGCTGGGGCTGCTCAAGAAGTACCTGTAGATATGAACAACAAAGGAATAGGTCCAATTTCATCATACAGTTTCAGTAGCGACATAAACACAGAAATGGCAGATGCCGGGAAATCCATTTACAATTCAAAGTGTACTGCTTGTCATATGGCAGAAATGAGAATGATAGGCCCTGCCTTAAAAGGAGTTTACGAAAGAAGATCTCCAGAATGGGTATTAAACCTTCTTTTAAATCCAATGGAAATGCTCAAAGAAGACCCTATCGCAAAAGCACTTCTTAAAGAGTATAACAATGCCATAATGACCAATTCGAATCTTTCAGAAGAAGAGGCTAAACAGGTGGCGGAGTACTTGAGAACCCTATAAAAAAAATCTGCCGTTGCAGATGCAACGGCAGAAAAAACTAAATAACCAACCAAAAAGTAATTACGATTAAATCGTATAACTTATAAGCATAACGGAGCAATTCCGCTTTTCAGTATAATTATTTTACTTTTTTCGATAAACGGTAATCATGAGCACTAAAATTGCAGTGATTGGAGGAGGAAGTTGGGGTACAGCACTAACTAAAATTTTAATGACCAATGGGTATCAGGTGCATTGGTATGTACATAGCGAAGCAAGCCTAAAACACTTGACCTATTACGGACGCAACCTGAATTATCTAAATCAAGTACAGTTCGATTTAACTAAAGTCCATCCGACAACCTCAATTTCCGAAGTGTGTGAAAGTTGCGATACTATTATTATTGCAGCTCCATCGATCTATGTGGTAGATATCCTTAAACCCGTTGCGAATAAATTAACTCAAAAAACGGTTGTTTCAGGAGTAAAAGGCATCGTTCCACAATCTGGACTGCTCGTAGGAGAACATCTCACCAAAAAACTTGGAATTCCTCTACAGCAAATCGCTGTCATATCAGGACCTTGCCATGCTGAAGAAGTCGCTTTAGAAAAACAATCCTATTTGACCATTGCAGCCGAGCAAAAACCAATGGCAAAAAAAATAGCAGCACTCTTAGCCTGTTCCTTTATTAAGGTCAGCACCACCGACGACATTATGGGCACTGAATACGCGGCCGTACTCAAAAACATTTATGCCATCGCCTCAGGAGTTGCTGAAAGCCTTGATTATGGGGATAATTTTCAGGCGGTACTAACTTCTAACGCCATTAGAGAAATGAAGCGCATTATCGATCGCGTACACCATATGAAACGCAACATCAATCGATCTGCTTATTTAGGAGACTTATTAGTGACTGCCTATTCTCGTTTTTCTAGAAATAGAAGGTTTGGAATTTTGTTGGGTCAAGGGTATTCTGCCAAAGAAAGTATTTCTCAAATGAAAATGGTTGCAGAAGGTTATCACGCCCTTGAAGCCATTTATCAAATCTGCAATTCACAAGAAGAGCGTCTTAAAACACCTATTTTAAATTGCGTATACCAGATTGTATACAAGCAGAAAAAAGCTGCAACGGCCTTTGAAAACTTAGCTCAAAAATTGACCTGATTTTTGATTTACTCAAATGTAATTCTTGTCTAAAAAGTATTGAACAATAGCCTCTTTTACCAAGACACTTTGTTCTCCGGGTTTGAGCAATGGCAGTTCATTAACTAGATCGTAATGCGGCCATTTGTCAGCGTCAAAATGTGAAAATTTATAATACCCATAGGGCTCTAACAATTTGCACAGTGCCACATGCATAAGATTGATTTTTTCGTCTTTTTTAAATCGCTTTTTTCCTACACCCAACTCCTGAACTCCAATTAAAAATAAAATGGCGTCAAGGTCTATTTCCTCTCCTTCTAAAAACTGCTCGGAGAGTTTGTGACACAGCTTATTGTAATTATTTTTCAAGGTTTCGTCTCTCGACATCGTATTGTTTTTACTATTTTCAAATGTATAAACAACTAATGGGCATTAAAAATGGGTTTTTTTGACATCATCACCATCTTATTATTATCGTGGGGACTCTACAAGGGAGTAAGTAACGGACTCTTAGTAGAAATAGCCTCTATCATCGGAATTATTCTGGGCATTTGGGGGGCAATTGAGCTTTCAGGTCTCGTAGCAAAAATTATTCATCAGTATACCGATTGGCCAGAAAATTACCTCAAGACCGCTTCTTTTGGAATTGTTTTGGTCGCAATCATTCTTTTGGTGACCTATGGTGGAAAAAAAATAACCCTCGCCTTAGACAACACTTCATTTTTAAAAACCTTCAATAAAGTATCAGGTGGAGCTTTTGGTGTTCTCAAGTATTGCATCATTATCGGATCGGTTGTTTTCTTTTTTGACACCGCCACAAACGTGGTAAATCTCATTCCTAATGACGAAAAAAAACAATCACACGCTTATCAAATCCTTAGAAGCGTTGGTGCCGTTGTTTTTTCTGAAATTTTAAAAGACGAGCTCAAAAAACCAGAGGACGGCTTAAAAATTAAAGCCCCTAACGAGTGGTTCTAACTCGTTAAAAACACCTGTTTTATCGTTATTTGAAAGGCCAGAATATCATGATTAACAAGCCTTTACAGAATATTGTTCCGTTTATCGAATAAAGTGATATACTGATAGAGTTCTTCTGAAACCCTCGCCCTGTGAGTTCTAATTTTATCCTACCTATTAGAACCCCAGAAAATGAAAAAAAGTATTCACCTACTAACAGCTTTTACGCTATTCCTATTCTTTTCTTGCAGTGCGCCAAGCCTCGAAGAAGAACTTGATTTCTTTGGCCTAGAGCAAGTGGCAGACCAAGAAAAATCAGACGAACAGATAAGCCCATTGGCTACAGAAGTGTTTTCATTAATCAATTCGTATCGTTCAGATTTGAACTTAGCAGAATTAAAATGGAACGACCTGGCTTATGAATTAGCGTTAAACCATAATGAACATATGGTTGAAACAGAAAGTTTAAATCACGACAATTTTAATTGGAGAAAATCTAAAATAAGTCTTCAAGAAAATGCATCAGAAGTCGCTGAAAATATATCAAGACATTTTGTTGACTCACAAGAAGTATTAGAGTCATGGCTCATGAACCAAATACACCGTCAACACATCGAGGGAGATTTCAACAACAGTGCTGTTGCTGTTAGCACAGATAGCAAAGGCAATTATTATCTCACTCAAATTTATTTTAAAAAATGATTTTCAATTCAACCTTGAAATCGGAACCTCTTGTGCTTGTGCAAGAGGTTTTTTTAGTTTGACATTTTGTAATTTTAAGCCATAGCACACTTGTGTTGAGTTGCAAAACTCCATTTTGAGATGCTAGGCTAACAATTCAAACTAAAACTAAATGAACCTTACTGAAATTTTCAATGAACTTCATCTAAGTGCCACCAATGCAGGTACTTCAACCGGAACAGAAAACCACAGCTCAAATTCGTATTTGAGTTCGTTCTCGCCCATTGACGGGCAAAAGCTCGCAGAGGTATCTGTCACTTCCAAAGAACAATACGAAGCCTTAATTCATAAAGCCCAAGAAGCCGCAACGCATTGGAGGAGCATCCCTGCGCCCAAACGAGGAGAATTGGTAAGAGAATGGGGAAATAGACTGAGAACACACAAAGAAGCCCTAGGGGCTCTTGTGAGTTTAGAAATGGGAAAATCTCTTCAAGAAGGTTTAGGAGAGGTTCAAGAAATGATTGACATCTGTGATTTTGCAGTGGGGCTCTCCCGACAATTACACGGGTTTACGATGCACTCCGAAAGACCGCTCCACAGAATGTATGAGCAGTATCACCCTATGGGAGTAGTTGGGATCATCTCTGCTTTTAACTTTCCAGTTGCCGTGTGGGCCTGGAATACAGCACTTGCTCTTGTTTGCGGTAATGTATGTGTTTGGAAGCCCTCAGAAAAAACCCCTCTTTGTGGGGTAGCCTGTCAAAAAATATTAGCAGAAGTCTTAAGTGAGCACGGTCAACCTGAAGGCATCAGCAATTTAATCAACGGAGATTACACCGTAGGAGAATGGATGAGTCAAGACCACAGAATTCCACTAGTCTCAGCGACTGGAAGCACGCGAATGGGGAAGGCTGTTGCACAAACCGTAGCAGCAAGACTTGGTAAAAGTCTCTTAGAATTAGGAGGTAATAATGCCATCATTGTAACCCCAGATGCGGACATTGAAATGACCGTGATCGGAGCTGTTTTTGGGGCCGTTGGTACTGCGGGTCAACGCTGTACTTCAACGCGCAGACTTATCGTTCACGAAAAAGTCTATGATCAGGTCGCAGAAGCAATTAGCAAAGCCTACCAACAAATAAAAATTGGTAATCCTTTAGACCAAGCCAATCACATGGGACCACTCATTGACACCGACGCAGTTAAAATGTACGAAGACGCATTAGTCGCGGTTGTCGAAGAAGGAGGACGCGTTTTAGTTGAAGGAGGAAAACTCGAAGGTGCTGACTATCAGAGTGGATGTTATGTTAAACCCGCAATCGTAGAGGTCAGTAACGCCTATAAAACCGTTCAAAAAGAGACCTTCGCTCCTATACTTTATCTGATTAAATACTCGGGAAGTGTTGAAGATGCCATTGCACTTCAAAACGATGTAGCACAAGGATTATCCTCTGCCATAATGACCACTAACCTGAGAGAAGCAGAACTCTTTTTATCTTATGCCGGCTCGGATTGTGGAATTGCCAACGTGAACATAGGAACCTCAGGGGCAGAAATAGGCGGTGCATTTGGAGGCGAAAAAGAAACCGGAGGTGGACGTGAATCGGGTTCTGACGCTTGGAAATATTATATGCGCAGGCAGACAAATACCATCAATTACAGTAAGAATTTACCTCTAGCCCAAGGAATCGAGTTCAATCTGTAAAAGTCAGTAATAACAAGGCCTTAAATGGCAGAAGCATGGTTGTTGTCCTACAAAACCATGCTTTTTTACTTTCTCTATACCCACATTTTTGCGCTTTTTCAATATTTTCATTATCAACTATAGACTGTCGAAAAGCCTAAAACGAAGATGAAGAAAGGTCATTTTGAACATCATGAACAGCTGGATTTTATAGGCTGTATGGAGCGACTTATTGACTATGCGGTTGATGGTATTCAGGATAATTCAGGTCGAGAAAAAACACAGTTGTACAAGCTGGGTAATGATCTCAAGAGCCTGATGAGGCAGCCTAAAAACAATAACTCTAATCTAAAGCCATCCAATGAAGATGCTTGGCTTATAGATAAAGCGAACTATTTCATACAACAGCTGTATCAATTTGTTCCAGAAGAGATTCAATATGAAACTGAAAAAACCCAAAATCTAAAAAGAGAAATAAAAAAATTAAAGAAGCTAACGAACCTATTACAACAGGAGAAAAAACAGAAAAAAATGAAAAAAAGTAATCGTTTAATCACCAATTCAGAAGAAGAGCACAATTTGCTCAAAGAAATTCAACACGAATACAATTCACTTAAAAGAAGAAATAAGTGGAATAATTATGCTGAATTCCTGAGATATTTATATAGGAAAGAAGTAGGAGGGGAATCGTTTTATAGTAATGATCCCTATGAGTTCGAAGATTTTGATAAGAGTAATTCTAATAAGAAACAAAAACAAGAAGATAGAACCTCAGGAACTAAGCCTAATCACAATGATTTACTCTATAATCCAAATTCTAAAACTTACAGAGTAAAGGGACTTTCAGAGGACTTCTATCAAAATGGAGAGGAGCCTGTTAAATCGGGCCATTTTCTAACTTTAGAGTACAATGTTACCTTGCAACAGCTCACCTCAGCTCATCAACAAGCATTGAAATATTATGATGAAGGATTTGAACGAATAAGAAATATAGTTGCTTCTGACAGTGCAAATGATAAAAATGAAGAAAAAGCAAAAGAAGCGTTGTCTGTGAAAAACAAATT
This sequence comes from Flavobacteriales bacterium, assembly GCA_011525015.1. Classification (GTDB taxonomy): domain Bacteria; phylum Bacteroidota; class Bacteroidia; order Flavobacteriales; family Flavobacteriaceae; genus UBA3478. Next base: position 765 of record WTJC01000051.1, on the reverse strand, counting down.
GTTTGATGAAGCACTCGACAAGTTCAAAAGATGCCAAGAGACATTGGTACTTCATGGTTTAGCTGGTAATCCTCATAACGATGGAACCAGTTCAGAAATTGAATTACATACCAAAGCACAACAAAGAATAGACTACTTAGAAGCTAACAGACCGAAAAAGAAAGAAACCGTTGGTCCATTAACTAAATTATGTCAAAGTATTTTTGGTGTTTCTAAAAAAGACTAACTTTCGTTTTAAAAAAATAAAATGCCCAAGTCCCAAGATAATTTTGACAAAAATTTTGATGAAATTAATAATCTTATAACCCAAGTTGAAAGCTACATTAGATTAGCATTTGATAATAGTAACATCAATGTTATTGAAAAAGCGGAGAAAGATTTAAATAAAGCCAAACATTTAAGTGACGTCTTTGGCGTAAAACTTATTAAGACTAAAAATCGAGATGGTGTTGAACAATACAAAAAAATCGGTTTGATGTTGAACACTTTAGCCGAAAAAAAAAGTACTTTATTCTCTAAAAATGAAGAAAAGCCCACACAAACTTCAAGAAGTTCTAATAAAAAATCATGGTTTGATCGTCTTTTAGAGTCGATTTTTGGAACAAAATAGTGCAAAACAACTCACGATTTTCTTCAAAATAAAAAAGCCCCGAAATCGGGGCTTTTCTTTTTAAGTACTAAAAGAAAGTCTGTAATTGCTTTTAGCATACTATTCAAACTTACATTAACTTGATGAAAACGCACTTTAAAAATACTAAAGAAGAA
>WTJC01000014.1 GCA_011525015.1 Flavobacteriales bacterium | reverse complement strand
CACATCACCATTAAAATAAACGTCCTTAAAACAGTTTTTAACATGAAATAACAACCACTGAACATTAAAGTATTCATTTTTTGAAACACCAGATTTATAGGCTGAATTTAAATGCCATTCAAGCTGATTTAACTGCTTATTAAGTTCAATTTGACTCGTACTTAAGCCTTCTGACCTACCTCTTTCGGAATTCCAAAATGAAGCTTCTACAATTAAATCAGACTTCAATTACGGCAAGTCCAGGTATAGAAGCCTTTACATAAATAGCTGCCTTACCATTGACAATTGAATGAATACAAAACCTAATCTTGATCATGACATATTGCAATTCAAAAAGGGCAAAAGTGGAGTAGAGGTAATTTGAATACTACCTCTGATTTGAAACTTAAATTTTACTGCTAAATTACCCTTTGATTGTGAATGTAATGTACGTTATTTTTTGCGTTAAATAACATAAGAAGTCAATAAAATCAATGGTTTACAGCGATTTATTTTTGTGAATACTACGGCCCCTAGTTGAGTGTAAATCTAAACCTGTTTAGTGTCAATTATATTCACTGGGCAAGCTTTTTGAGCCTCAACACAGGGTTCAAAAATGCGATCGTCTGGAGATTTGAGCGTAAAGAAACCTTTCTTCTCTTTGGAGTGTAATAAAACACTTTTACCGTCTTTTTTTGACATCTGAAATTGCTCAGGTGCCAACTCTACGCAGTAATTACAACCTATACATTTTTGACGTTGAAGCGTAACTACAACCATGACTTAGGAACTTACTTTTTCAGCAGCGTATTCAGTCTTTACAATCTTGTAGAGTTTATCTGATTGTCGGAGTCTAAATTTTAGAGGAATGGTAATAGAATCTCCCTTAGTGGCTTGCTCTTCGCGCTGATCGTTCACAAGCATTTCAGTGAGCTCAAACTCTTCGACCCCTGTAGTTGGGCCTGTGATAAGTATGGTATCACCTATTTTAAGATCGTAGGCTTCTATTTTAAATTCACCAATACTGGTCTTTGGAAAGTAGTGAACGCCTTTACCGATATACACCTTCTTCTGCGTTGCCTTAGAGCCATTAGCCTCGCTCCACTCCCCTAGTTTTTGACCCAGGTAATATCCACTCCAAAAACCGCGATTGTAGACCTTGTGCAGGGCTTTCATCCACTCAGTGACTTTTTGCTTTGAGAAACTTCCTGCATAATAAGCATCAATTGCTTCTCGATAGGTTCGAATCACAGTTGCCACGTATTCTGGGGCTCTACCACGACCTTCAATTTTTAAAACCTTTACACCTGTATCAATGACTTGGTCTAAAAAGTCAAGAGTACATAAATCTTTGGGAGACATCATAAACTCATTGTCTAATTCAATCTCAAAACCACTTTCTTGATCGATAACCGTGTATTTCTTGCGACAATTTTGCTTACAGGCACCTCGGTTCGCAGAAGAATTATGAGAATGCAGACTCAAATAACACTTGCCTGAAACGGCCATACAAAGTGCTCCATGACCAAATATTTCAACCTCCACTAAGTTTCCAGAAGGGCCTCGAACGTTTTCTTTTTCGATTTGTTCTACAATCTTTTTGACCTGTCGTAAACTAAGCTCCCGACTCATCACCATGGTATCCGCAAAAAGCGCATAAAACTTAACGGTTTCAATATTGGTAATATTAATTTGAGTTGAAATATGAATTTCAATACCGATTTGTTTGGCATAGGCAATAACGGCCTGATCCATCGCGATTACTGCGGTGATATTGGCTGCCTTTGCCGCATCGAGCAAAGTCTTGATCACCGATAAATCGTGATCGTAAATAATGGTATTCAAGGTCAGGTAAGTCCGTACCTGTTTTTCCTCACAACGCTTGACAATTTCAGGTAAGTCATCAAGGGTAAAATTGATACTCGCTCTTGCGCGCATATTGAGCTGATCTACCCCGAAATACACAGAGTCAGCACCATTGTCTATAGCGGCTTGAAGTGATTCAAAATTTCCAGCAGGAGCCATAAGCTCTATTTGTCCTGAATTCGTCATGTTGATTTATACCATTTTAACGCAAAAATAGGTGTTCT
>WTJC01000026.1 GCA_011525015.1 Flavobacteriales bacterium | reverse complement strand
AGCTTAAATCAATATCATTAACCGCAACAACATTTGGGGCAGAGCCAAGTATCAACACTTTAGGGGAATTTTGTTGTGGCGCCACGCTTAGATATTTCCTATTTCTTTTATCCAGATAAGTTATTTCTCAAGCAAGCATAATTCAATAAGGACTCGCATTGTTATCTGATAGAATTGCATCATCAGTGGAAACATTTGCACGAAACGAGGAGACTCAACTCAGGTTTTTAATGGAGCACTTTTCAGAGTCAGAAATCTGTAATTGGGTCCATCAATATTTTAATCGACACAAGCAATATGTAACAGGAATTAAATTCGTGCTCACTAACGTTTGCTACTCAAAAATTATTGAAGGCACCTTATACATGCATATAGAACGTGTCTGTTATGATCGTGAGTTCTATGATGGCTTAAGAGAAGCATATCAATTAGCAAAATACGACCATGTAAAAGTACCAGAATTTCTTGAAATGTGGATCGCTGAAACGATTTCACCAGCTCATCGTCCACCAAAAAATAACCACAAAATGTCAAATATTGATTTTTTCCACCATGTGGTTTGCCAGTGCATTCACAAGTCAGCACGTTTTACCCAATTTCCTGCAGTGAAAGCTGCTGCTTCCGAGTGCGACAGTCAATCTATAGCCGAAATTATTTCTGAAGAATTAGGCCTAGAATACAATGATGTAAAAAATATTTGGCTCAAACGTGATCGACAATGGTTCCCAAACTAAACTGGATATTCAAGAACTGTGTTCTTTCACTAGGTTCGAGACACAGTGTTCAACCTCAGAATCCCCGCAGATAAACAGTTCACAATCAGCTCAATCTTTTGATTTTTGGCACCTTTTCCATGAAAAATGTGAAGAGTGGTATAACTTGCACCTTGAGCGGTCGAGTTTTTGACCCTCTATCCTTTGGTAGCTGCGGTTACGAGTACTTTGGTCTAACAACACGGCCAGTTGTTGCAGCTTCATATGCGGCCTCTACCAAAGCAAATGTTTTTAAATTATCAGATACTGAAGTTTGTGGATTAGCACCGCGTTTGAAACAATCTAAGAAATGTTCATTTGCATTTAAAACCGCTTCTTGTGAGACATGCCAAGGAATACTGGTCCACGGCAAAATATCAGAACCAACAAAACGTTCTTCAACTACAGCTCCGCGATTTATTGTCATCATCTGATCTTTTGAAAGCGTTATCGATCCTTTTGAACCTTCAATTTCTAATAGCGTTTCAGGAAAAGTGTCAGGAACCCGCTTCGACTCATACGATACATCCACCACTGATACGCTGCCCGTCTTATGTTTTAATAAGACTGTTGCCGTATCTTCACCCTTGATCCCGTCTCGCAACTGCTGAGTTTCACAATGCACATGATCCACTTCACCTAAAAAAAACCTAGCCAAGTCCAACAAATGAATACCTAAATCTAGAATTACTAATCGCGGAACTGTCTTAAGATACGGTTGCCCTGCATAAACGTCATAATTTGTCCTGAAAGAAATTCGCGCCCATCTAGGATTGCCAATTACATTTGCTTCCAATTTCTCCTTTATCCGCATCATGGACGTACCAAAGCGAAAATTCTCATGAACGGCTAACCAAGATCCACCACTCTTTGCATACTTCGCAATCTCAGCAGCTACTTCTAAGTTTGGCGCGAGTGGCTTTTGAATTATAGCCCCGACACCATAATCCGCTGCCAATGCGGCAAGTGATTGGTGGCTGTCCATTTGAGTTACAATATCAACCAAATGTATCTCTTCAGAAGACAACATTGCACGTGCATCTGTGTACCAAGCAGCGTCGAACTTATTGCCGCATGCTTTAGCTTTTTCAGAATCTAAGTCACAAACAGCTACTAACACAGCACCTTTTTTTGCTAAATCTTTCCATGCATGAAGGTGGTTCTGCGCATAAAAACCACAACCAATAACAGCAACTTTTATTATCGCCATCACTCAAAAATCCTTCTATTCAAACATATAAACAGTATCAGTGCGCAAAAATTAAGTCACTGATATTGTTTTGAAAAGTGGTGCCCGGGGCGGAATCAAACCACCGATACGAAGGTTTTCAATAGAAAACAATAAGTTGCATAAGTATTAAATAGGTGTGCGAAAAAGTGTTTTTTGCTATTTTATAAAATTACTCTCGAAAACAAATGTTTTGGTTATGCAAATGGCTGTAATTTAATTGAACCAATTCCAACAACGTGCGGCACAAGTGACCGGATC
>WTJC01000016.1 GCA_011525015.1 Flavobacteriales bacterium | reverse complement strand
CTCATATGTAATGATTATAATGAACGAACGTGAAGCGCTAGATCGATTAACTTGTTTGAATACCCAGCTTCATTGTCATACCATGATACGATTTTGAAGAAGGTTTCGTTGAGCTGAATCCCCGCGTTGGCATCAACAATTGATGTTCTTGCATCCCCGATAAAGTCTTGAGAGACAACGAGTTCTTTTGTAAACCCAAGAATACCTGCCATCGCACCATTGGAAGCGTCTTCAAGTGCAGACATCACCTCATCATAACTTGTACTTTTCTCAAGTTTGACCGTTAAGTCAACAACAGAGACATCTGCGGTAGGCACACGAAATGCCATTCCCGTAATTTTGCCTACTAGAGAAGGAATAACCTTGGTAACTGCTTTAGCAGCTCCTGTCGACGCAGGAATAATGTTAAGAAGGGACGAACGACCTCCTCTATAATCTTTTCGCGAGGGACCATCAACTGTCATTTGGGTAGCTGTAACAGCATGAACCGTCGTCATCAATGCCTCTGCAATTCCAAAGTTGTCATGCAACACCTTGGCAAGTGGTGCAAGACAGTTTGTTGTACATGAGGCATTAGAAACAATCGTATCTGAAGCTTTTGCATCCGTATGGTTCACACCCATTACAAACATGGGCGCATCTGCAGATGGCGCAGAAATGACTACTTTTTTTGCACCACCGTCGATGTGAAGTTGGGCTTTTTCTAAAGTGGTAAAAATACCTGTACATTCTGCAACAATTTCAGCGCCAACCTCATCCCATTTTAGGTTTTTTGGATCTCGCTCCGCAGTTATGCGGACTGTCTTACCATCAATAACAAGGTGACCATCTTCAATCTCGATTGTAGCGGTGCAGGTTCCATGTACAGAATCGTATTTTAAAAGGTAGGCAAGATGGTCGACGTCGAGCAAGTCATTGATGGCTACGACCTCAACATTATCGTTTTGTAGTGATGCGCGAAGAACCATTCTTCCAATTCTTCCAAATCCGTTAATTCCTAATTTGAGTGTTGACATAGTGTGTTTTTGAGTTGATTTAATTTTAAAGTGTCATAATATCAGAAACTCTAATGAGCTCTCTCTTGATTTCTGACTTTCCTTTGATTGCTTTGTGTAGTGGAGTTAAGATCATTTCACCATTTTGAATTCCAACCATATGACCGCTTATCCCATCGATTAGTGACTCTACTGCTTTGAGTCCCATACGGCTAGCCAGTACACGATCGAAACAAGAAGGTGTACCACCACGTTGAATATGTCCCAATACAGAAACTCTTACTTCGTAATCGGGCAAATTTTCTTCGATGTGTTGCGCAAGTTCAAATACATTTTTGCCAATTTTATCTCCTTCAGCTACAACCACAATACTAGAAGACTTTCCTGATTTTTTACTTCTTCGCAAAGATTCCAAAAGTCGGTCAAGACCAAGATTCTCTTCAGGGATTAGGATTTCTTCAGCACCTGCTCCAATACCAACGTTTAATGCGATATGACCAGCATCCCTACCCATGACTTCAACGAAAAAAAGACGATTGTGAGAAATCGCTGTATCTCGAATTTTATCTATAGCTTCAACAACCGTATTCAGTGCTGTATCGTAGCCAATCGTGTGTGAGGTGCCAAAAATATCATTGTCAATTGTTCCAGGAATCCCGATGACAGGGATTTTGTGTTCACGCTCAAAGATCATTCCACCTGTAAAGCTCCCATCTCCACCGATAATTACCAAGGCATCGATATTCCGATTTTTAAGGTTTTCCGACGCTTTAGCTCTACCTTCTTTTTCATGAAAATCAAGTGAACGAGCAGATTTTAATTTTGTACCGCCTTTATTGATAATGTTGTTTACGCTACGAGCATCTAAAGGTCTAATATCTCCTTCAATAAGACCTTGATAACCACGATATACCCCAGAACATTTAATATTAAAATGAGAACAACTCCGAACGACCGATCGAATGGCAGCGTTCATTCCAGGAGCATCCCCCCCAGAGGTTAGAACAGCGATATGTTTTGGACTTACTGCCATAATGGAATGGCGAAATTACAAACTAAATTTCTGAAAACATGGAGAATGCTAGAAATTGTGAATTTTAAAAAAACACAATGAATAATGCAGTTTAAATTAGCACTCTATCATCAAATCGCACTCTTTTTTACAATCTTTTTAATCAAAGATTTAAAATCATCAAAGCCAACGCGGTACGACAACCCGATACCTTGCGTATATCCGAGTTCATCACCAAAATATTGAAACTCATTTTCTCTGTTAAATACACGTGCGCGCAAAGCCCCATCTTTACTT
>WTJC01000001.1:85289-89610 GCA_011525015.1 Flavobacteriales bacterium | reverse complement strand
AAATTTTAGTCAAATTAAGATGTTATATTACAAAACGTAAACTATTAATCCAATATTGTTTACATATTATAGTATAAGAATAAATTTAAACTAAAAATTTAAACAATTAAACTCTTTGAGCTTAAGTTCTAAAACAATCTGTAATTTCTCAGTGAACTTGCACTCCAGCCACAAAAGTCTTTTCGGCTTGGATATTAGGTAATTCGTCGGAAGCAGCTTTTAAGATGTCCTTTGATAAAATGACAAAATCTGCCCATTTACCAGGTTCTAAACTCCCTTTTTCTTCTTCTTCAAAGTTGGAATAGGCCGGCCACAATGTCATTCCTTTTAAGGCTTGTTCTGGAGAGAGCTTTTCAGATTCCATAAACCCTCCCTCAGGATATCCGGCAGTATCTTGACGCGTAACTGCAGCGTAAAACGTTAAAAATGGGCTCACCTGCTCTACAGGAAAGTCAGTTCCTAAAGGCAACACACCTGACTTTTCTAATAAAGTCTTAAAGGCATAAGCACCCTCTATTCGATCGCTCCCAAGTCTATCCTCAGCCCAATACATATCACTTGTTGCGTGAGTAGGCTGAACAGATGGCAAAATTTGAGTGCCAAAATTTTCAATATCATCTAAGTCAATAACTTGAGCATGTTCAATTTTCCATCTTCTATCGGTATCTGATTTTAGCACCTTTTGATAAGCTCGCAATACTACAGCATTTGCTGAATCACCAATGGCATGTGTGTTCATTTGATACTCACTGTCAGCAATGCGCTGAGCGAGCTGCTCTATAGCTGCTACTGGGGTAACCATTGCCCCAAAATGATTGTGCTGATCTGAATACTCTTCTTTTAAGGCAGCCCCTCGCGACCCCAAAGCACCATCGGCGTAGACCTTCACAGACCTTACATTCAAGCGGTCGGTCTTGAGTATTCCTTTGTCTAGAAAATGATTGACATCTCTCGGACTGTTACTCACCATGGCATAAACGCGGATTTTTAAATCTCCGGATTGCTGCAAACTGTCGATGAGTTCTATCGTGCTTCTGCTCAGGCCAGCATCATTTACCGTAGTCAAACCGTAACTAAAGCAAATATCTTCGGCTTTTTTTAGAGCTTGAATTTGTTCTGCTCTGCTCAATTCCGGAATAACACGGTCAACACGCTGCATGGGATTATCTACAAGCACACCTGTAAGCTTACCGTTTTTTTTGAGAATTGCTCCTCCATTAGAAGGCGTCTTTACTGTGATATTAGCTAAATCCAATGCCTTTTGATTCACCAAATAGGCATGGCCATCAACACGCTCAAGCACTACAGCCTTATCAGGAAATAAAGCGTCTAATTTTTCCTTGGTTGGAAAATCTTTTACCGCCCAATCGTTTTGATCCCATCCTCGACCTAAAATAAATTGCATATCAGGATTCTCTTGCTCAAAAGCTTGAACTTTAGAAATGATCTCCTCATAACTCAGTGTTCCGACTAAATCTACACGTTGTTGATTTAATCCCAGTCCATAAAAGTGACAATGCGCATCAATAATTCCTGGGATGAGCGTCTTTTGATCAGCATCAATAATCTCTTTTGCTTGGTATCCATCTAAATCGTTCTCGTCTGAACCAACGGCAACTATCTTTTCATTGTTGACCACCAAATAGGTTGCGTTTGGATTTTCATCATCCATGGTATAGATATTGGCATTACGCACAATCAGATCTACAACTTCAGTAGTAGAACACGAAGAAATCAGCAGCATTACAATAAAGGAAAACAGAACTCTCATCACTTGAATTTTTTTTGAAAATTGAATTTAATCAATTTGAGTTAAAACGAATTCTACTCTGCGATTTAATCTTCGTCCTTCGGTAGACTCATTAGTTGCTCTGGGATACTGACTGCCTTGAGATTTCACTTCGAGTCGATTGTTACCAAGCCCCAAGTTCTCCAGATATAAGGCAATTCCTTTGGCTCTATTAAAGGCCAATTGTTGATTGTAAGCATCACTTCCTTGGCTGTCCGTATTACCGATGATGGTAATTTTGTAGTTGGGATGTTCATCTAAAAAGACCTTTAGACGCTTAACACTCTCTCGAGATTTTTCGTTTAAAAATGCCGAATCAAATGCAAAATATACATCCTCAAAGGTGTAGAGAACTTCTGTTTTATAATCTTTGGGAGGTGGATCGAGTTGAACCAATGAAAAATCGTCTATATAGTAATATGAACCCCGTTTAGTACCCCAAGAAATAGCCTCTCTTTTAAGTGTTGAGCGATTAGTTTTGAGGTTTCCAAAAATCAAAAATTTCTCAAATCCCTTGGCCTTAAATTTAAACTTGATCTGAAACCATTGGTCGCGATTCAAATTAAAACTTGGTTTACGCGTCTGAAGCGAATGTATTCTATTTCCTTTGTATTTCGCTATTTCTCCTTTGAGCAAATTTGTTTTTTTGTCGATTAACACTTCTCTTTCGTTGAGTAATATCTCAAAATCCCGCACGGCATAATCAGAACTCTCAGCAAGTGAAAGCCAAAAAGACAGTTCGTACACGTGGTCTTCTTCAAGCTCGTATTTAAAAGGAACTTGTAAATACTCTCGGTAATCAGAAGGTGCTATTAAATACAATCCAGCATAAGCCTGACCATTATAAGGTTGTTGTTCACCGTTGAAGTTTTTAGGAATCCCCATGGATTCACTGCAACTGTTGAAATAGTCTGTACTGCCAGCAGTAGCAGAATTCCAATGTTTTACATCGTAGGCGAATGTCCCTAAATCTTCAGGACATTTTAAGTATTCTTCAAAACTTGGATTCAGAATTAAATTTTGACCTTGAACAAAAGAAAAGCCCGCCCAAAACATGAGCAAAACACAAAACCTATGGCAACTTGCTGCAGACTGTTTGTTCATTTGGTTAATTTGTTTCTAGTCGAAACTGTCTCACTATGAGCTAACGCAAATTAATACGATAAACGTATATTTGAGATTCAAAACCTCTCGAAATGAATGACCATATACTCGAAATGAAAGATGCTCAGATCTTTCAAGGAAACAGTATCATTCTCAAAGATATTAGTTTAAACGTTCACAAAGGCGAATTTGTCTACATTATCGGAAAAACCGGTAGTGGAAAAAGCAGTCTTTTAAAAACGCTTTACGGAGAACTGTCTTTGACTAAAGGGCATTCAGAAATTGTAGGATTCAATTTGAGACAACTCAAAGAAAAGGACGTTCCTTATCTCAGACGAAAATTAGGAATCATCTTTCAAGATTTTAAATTGCTCTCTGACCGAAGCGTGAGTAGCAATTTGGCATTCGTGTTAAAAGCCACGGGCTGGTCGAGCAAAGATAAAATCGAAAAAAGAATACAAGAGGTTTTAGAAAAGGTGGGGATGGAAAACAAGGCCCACAAATATCCACACGAACTCTCTGGAGGAGAACAACAAAGAGTAGCTATAGCACGAGCTTTACTCAACAACCCCGAACTCATTTTAGCAGATGAACCAACGGGAAATTTAGACCCCGAAACCAGCGAAGAAGTCATGAACTTGCTGCGCGAAATTCACCTCAGTGGCAACACCATTATTATGGCCACACATGACTACACCCTCATCTATAAATATCCCAACAAAACCCTTAAATGTGATAATGCAACTATTTTTGAAGTAATGAACAACTGATTATGGTAAGATTGGGAATCGACATTGGAGGAAGCGGAATCAAAGGTGCTTTAGTAGACACCTCAACTGGTGAAATGGTATCAGAGCGACACCGTATACCCACCCCAGTTTCGAGATCACCTTTAGCCATGACTGAAACCATCGCCCTAATGATTGAGCATTTTAAATATCAAGGGGCCGTTGGATGTGGTTTTCCAACCATCGTCAAAAATGGAATTTGCACATCACCAGGTAATTTATCCCCTTCATGGGTAGGTGTAGATATCAAGGCACTTTTCGAGCATAGAACCTCATGCGATTTTACTATTATTAACGATGCGGATGCAGCAGGATACGCAAGTATTCAAGAACTCACTGAAGAACAGAAAAAAGGCTTGGTCTTGATGATTACTGTGGGCACTGGCCTCGGAAGTGGAGCCTTCTTTAATGGTCAGCTCATTCCTAACTTTGAATTGGGTCAAATTCCTTATAAAGAATACACTAAAATAGAAACCTGGGCCGCATCATCAGCCAAAGATCGTGAAGGTCTAAGCACTAAAAAATGGGCAAAACGCTTCAATCGCTTTCTCGAAGTGGTAGAGCTCATCAGTGCACCGAATCTTATACTTGTAGGTGGCGGGATTTCTAAAAACTGGGATAATTTTAAAAAGCACATCAC
>WTJC01000001.1:71565-85189 GCA_011525015.1 Flavobacteriales bacterium | reverse complement strand
TTATCATCAGAGCCCGCTGCTCTTACGTTAGAGAGTTTTTTGGTCTTTGTGACATTTACAGTCATATCTTCTCCTCTAGCATTTTCACCTATGACCTGCCCTTCGTAAATAGGCTCTCCTGGGTCGATAAAAAACTTTCCTCTTTCTTGGAGTTTATCAATAGAATAAGGAATAGCGGTTCCATTTTCCATCGAAACCAAAGATCCATTAATTCGGCCCGGAATTGCGCCCTTTAAGGGTTGAAATTCTAAGAATCGATGAGACATAATCGCCTCACCAGCAGTGGCTGTCAAAAGTTGATTTCTTAGACCAATGATTCCCCTCGAAGGAATAACAAACTCACAAATCATTCGAGTTCCCTTGGCTTGCATGCTAATCATTTCGCCTTTGCGCATACTCACTAATTCAACAGCTTTTCCTGATATTTCTTCAGGTAAATCTATAGTGAGTTGCTCAATAGGTTCACATTTTTGACCATCTACCTCTTTGATGATTACCTGGGGTTGACCGATTTGTAATTCATAACCCTCTCTTCTCATAGTTTCAATCAAAACAGATAAGTGAAGAACTCCTCGTCCAAACACCATAAATCGATCAGCGCTGTCGGTTTCTTCTACACGTAGTGCAAGATTCTTTTCTAGCTCTTTTTCTAAGCGCTCTTTGATGTGTCTCGAAGTCACAAACTTTCCGTCTTTACCAAAAAAGGGACTGTCGTTAATGGTAAAGAGCATACTCATTGTAGGTTCATCAATGGCGATAGTTTTTAAGCCCTCTGGAGCTTCTATATCAGCCACAGTATCTCCGATTTCAAAATTGTCCATACCAACGATGGCACATATGTCACCCGTTTGAACAGTGGCTACTTTTTTTCGTCCTAAACCTTCAAAAACAAAAAGTTCTTTAATTCTTGACTTGGCCACACTTCCGTCTCTGCGAACTAAACTAATTTGCTGACCTTCTTGTAAAGATCCCCGCTGCAATCTTCCAATAGCTATTCTTCCAGTAAACGAAGAATAATCTAAAGAAGTAATGAGCATTTGAGTATTTCCCTCTTTAGGCTCGAAAGAAGGGATGTGTTCCAAGACCATGTCGAGCAAAGGTTCAATTGAGGTAGTAGGTTTTTGGAAATCTTCAGACATCCAATTCTGTTTCGCCGAACCGTAAACCGTTGGAAAATCCAATTGCCATTCTTCAGCACCCAGCTCAAACATCAAATCAAAAACCTTTTCATGTACCTCTTCAGGGGTACAATTTTCTTTATCTACCTTATTGACAACTACACAAGGTTTTAGACCTAAGTCAATAGCCTTTTGCAACACAAATCGAGTTTGAGGCATAGGCCCTTCGAAGGCATCTACAAGTAACAAAACGCCGTCGGCCATATTGAGTACGCGCTCAACTTCTCCACCAAAATCCGCGTGCCCTGGAGTATCTATGATATTTATTTTATGGTCTTTATACGAGACAGAGACGTTTTTTGAAACGATGGTAATTCCTCTTTCGCGTTCTAAATCATTATTATCCAAGATTAAATCTCCCTTGTTTTCATTATCTCTAAAGAGCTGACAATGAAACATGATTTTATCCACAAGGGTTGTTTTACCATGGTCAACATGGGCGATAATTGCAATGTTTTTGATTTTTGACATAGGAATCTGCGGATATTAAGTCTTTCAGCGCGCAAATATACTTGTATTTTAAGCAATGGTTTTAACTTTGAACAAAGTTTACTCAAAATGGAATCTTCAAAAATCTCCAAACTCAAAAATTCGGCTTCAAATCAATTTTTTCTATTGGCTGGCCCCTGTGCAATTGAAGGTGAAACAATGGCGCTGCAAATTGCAGAGCACATCTGTACGCTCACTGAGAAATACGACATTCCTTACGTTTTCAAGGGAAGTTTTAAAAAGGCCAATCGAAGTAGAATAGATTCCTTTACAGGAATCGGAGACGAGAAAGCTTTAAAAATATTGCGTAAGGTTGGGGAAACCTTTAACATTCCAACGGTAACCGACATTCACAAAGAAGAAGATGCCGCATTAGCTGCAGCTTATGTAGACGTGCTGCAGATTCCTGCTTTTTTAGTAAGACAGACAGATCTAATCGTAGCTGCTGCACAAACCGGTAAAACGGTCAACCTCAAAAAAGGTCAGTTCATGAGCCCAGAAAGCATGCAATTCGCAGTGCAGAAGGTTCGTGAAAGTGGAAATGACAAAGCCCTAATTACAGAGCGCGGAAGCATGTTCGGTTATCAAGACCTCGTTATTGACTACAGAGGTATACCCACCATGCAAAATTACGCCCCTGTAGTTTTAGATGTGACCCACTCACTTCAGCAGCCCAATCAATCAAGTGGAGTCACTGGAGGTAGACCCGCACTTATTTCTACAATGGCCAAAGCAGGCATAGCCGCAGGAGCTGATGGATTATTCATTGAAACGCATCCAGATCCAACATCGGCAAAGAGTGATGGAGCCAATATGCTACCTCTAGAACAATTAGAAGCACTCTTAAAGCAATTAACGGCCATACGCACTGCAATCTTCGACTAAAATTTGAACTAGGCCCTCAAAGGAATTAAAAAAAGTAACCTTTACGTATCATTTTAAAATAAAATGTTACCTTTGCGTTACAATCTAATTTAATATATCCTATGACAAGCTTTATCAAACTATCGTTATTCTCTGATCCACAATTGTTAATTCCAACAATGGCTTTACTCTTACCCATAGCTATTATTTGGATTATAATGGTTTACAGTAATAGAGAGAAAAAAATCAAATACCAAGCAATCATTGACGTTTCAAAAAACATCAATGATTCTGAAGACATTAAGGAACTTCTCAATTCACTTCAAGAAAAAAAATCAAATACTGACCTTAGACGTAGCGGAGTAGTAACCATTTTTGTTGGAATAGGTCTTTTTTGTTTGGGCTATTTTGGGTTGAACATCAAGGTTTTATACGGAGTAGGTTTACTAGTATCCTTTATCGGTATAGGTCAAATGATCGCGGGTTACATCTATCCGAACCAAAGCGAAGAAATCAATAGAACAGTCGAAAGTTTTGAAAAAAAATAAGCGTTGGGTAAAAATCATCACAAGCTATTAAACAACCTGCAAAGCCTCAGAAAAGCTAAAGGTTTAACCCAGCAAGAATTGTCTGAACGTGCTGATGTATCTCGAAAAAGTATCAACGCCATAGAAAACGGAATCTATGTCCCCTCGACTGTACTCGCTTTGAAAATTGCCTTGACCCTAGAATGCAGTGTAGAAGACCTCTTTCAATTACCCTAATATTTTTGTGGTAATTTGCTGAAAATGAACTTATCTTAAGCAGATAATTGCCCTTTACAGGGTCAACTCATTTCTAGATTCGATTTTTTATGAAATATTTCTTTTTGCATTTAGGCCTTTTCAGCACGCTAGTTCTAACGGCTCAAAATCACAGCCATACCGGAGACGAACCCTTTCAATATCCCGATATAGAGGGTTATTTAACACTAAAAACTGATTTGCACATGCACTCGGTATTCTCAGACGGTTCGGTTTGGCCGGATATTCGGGTACAAGAGGCCTTGATGGATGGCTTAGATGCCATTGCAATAACAGAGCACCTCGAATATCAACCGCATTTGGCCGATATACCTCATCCCGATCGCAACAGAGCTATAGCGCTTGCACAACAGGAAGCTAAAGATCACGATTTAATCATCATACCTGGATCTGAAATTACCAGAAGTGCTCCAGTAGGGCACAACAATGCCATTTTTATTGGAGATGCAAATGAACTGCTTCAAGAAGATGCCTTGCAATCGTTCAAAACAGCAAAGAAACAAGGGGCTTTTGTCTTTTGGAATCATCCCGCTTGGTATGCACAATCACCAGATGGAAATCCTGTTTTAAGCGATTTCCAAAAAAAGCGTATCGCGCAAAACGAACTTCACGGAATAGAAGTGATCAACTTTGGCGCATACGCTGAAGAATCACTCGCCCTAGCCTTGGAGTACGATTTGGCCATATTAGCCACTTCAGATGTACATGGTCTTATAGAATGGGATTACGCAAACAAAGGTTTAAAAAGACCCTTAACCCTAGTCTTTGCCGAAGAGCGAAGTTTAGACGGCATGAAAGAAGCCTTGTTCGCTCGAAGAACCGTTGCAGCTTATAATGAACTGTTGATTGGGAAGGAGGCCTTCTTAATACCGCTCATTCAGGCCATGGTTGAAATTCGTGACGTTTCGTACATCAAAAACACTAGTATTTTACGGCTAGAATTAAGCAATAACTCCAGCAGTGATTTAATTCTTGAAAATCAAATGGATTACACCTTTTATGAAAGTTCTCCAGTTGTTCATCTCAAGGCTGGCCAAA
Source organism: Flavobacteriales bacterium (assembly GCA_011525015.1). Taxonomy (GTDB): domain Bacteria; phylum Bacteroidota; class Bacteroidia; order Flavobacteriales; family Flavobacteriaceae; genus UBA3478. Next base: position 80,817 of record WTJC01000001.1, on the reverse strand, counting down.
GCAAAATAATTCAAGTCAAAACATTAGAAGTACTCAAAAATCTAAGGCTAACATTTAAGGTTTTAAGTGCCTATACAGCACCCAAAGTTCATCCAACAGTAGTGTGGGATATTAGAGTCGATACTCCCTAAAAATAAATTGAACCGTTTCGAACTGTTCATTTTTTTTTAATTTCGCCTTTCGTTTCTTTGAAATTATGGGGCCGACCGGATTAGACAGCGAGATCAATTGGTTGGTAAGCATGCCGAGCTATGAAATTAATGCTCGTTAATATCTATTTCAACCTTTTTAAATGGCGAAAATAACTACGCTTTAGCTGCTTAATAATTCGAAGTATAGTAGAATCAAGCCCAGTCCCGCTAGGCGGGAGAGCTAAATGTCTCTTAATAGCCCTTGTTGATGGCGATTAGATTAGAGGCACCATTAAAGTCAACATAGAATACAAATGGCTTTGGTTTGTATTTAAATCTTAAAAAGCTAAGGAATCAATAGGCGGTTTTCGGTCAGTTGTTTCTCGAAAATCAATCGAAAACTAAGCATGTAGAAAGCTAATTAATGGCTTGTTTGGACGAGGGTTCGAATCCCTCCGGCTCCACTTTTTAAAGTACATACCTCAGTTTATGAAACAGCTACTACTTTTAATTATAATCAAGGCATTGATTCTAATACATCCCAATGCTTTCAATAAAGACCAAACGCATTCTTCCGATGAGCAGCACCATCAAATTAAGGTCACCACTGTTTCGTGTTACGATCAAGCGGAAAATATCATTTCAAAATCCGCAAATGAGCTCGAGGAAATTGAGAAAATTCGAACTGAATACGCCAAGATAGAAAACAGAAAAAACGGCTTCACCAAATACACCAAATTGGCCGTAGGAGAACGTATACTCATTCCAAGTTCTTTAGGGGATCAATTAAGTTTTATCTACGATAATCACAGTGAAATCAAAAAAAATACTTCTATTGAGCCCTTTGAGTTGAGTCGATCAAAAGGCGGTAAAACCATAGATTTTTACTTTGACTACGATTTTGACTTGAGACTCATAATCATTAATGAATTCGACAATTGGGACGGATTTTGGAGTACGACCCACAGTTTTTATTTCGCCAAAAATGCGAAGCGACCCTTCTTTTATTATAGGGATGCTAAATCGTACGAATATATGGATGACCCAAGTTCTAACAACATAACCGAAGACAGAGTCTATTTCAAAATAGACAGTACTTATGAGGATGAATCCTGTCCTGAAATCATTCGGGCACTGACTAAAAAAACCAAGGTGTTCGATGGTGAAGATGAGGCTAAAAGTCGAGCAAGCACTCCAAATACTCCAATGGAAATGGGTGCATTGAAAGCCTTGGCCTTAAAAATTCTCAATGATGAGTTTGAAACAGGGCTGGATAAGTACAACATCCTTTTTCCAGTTGGTAGCATGAAGTAACCCAAGGAGAATGTGTGACTAACGCTTATTCTAAATGATGGCGAGCATAATACTCTTCGCGCTCTTTTTTGGTCATTCCAACCGTTTGGTCCATAAAACGATTTCGTTCTTCACGAGTTTTAAATACCCAAATGCAGACCGTATCGCTACTGTGATAAATGGCCTTTAACTCATCGTCAATTTCACAAATTTCCTTTGGGATTTCTGTTGGAATACAAATCATATTCATTTTGATTTAATACGACCAAAATAGGCTTTCTGTAGCAATTAAGAGCAAACGATTTTCAAGATTAAATCAAGGATTATTTTCTATCTTAAAAGAGTTTTAAGCGCTACTCATGAAAAATTTATGGCAAATACTTAAGGGGCTTGGCCTTATTCTAATTGTATTAAGTCTTGTAATTGCTGTACTATTTGGATACCGCGATATCCCTACAGAAAAACTCAAACTCAAATATGCACAAAAGCCCTCCTCTTTCATTTCCATCAATGGACTGGAAACCCATTTTAGAGATGAAGGAAATACCGCTGACAGCATACCCATTGTTTTAATCCACGGAACTGGAGCAAGTCTGCACACTTTTGATGCGTGGACCGACGACCTAATACAAGATTACAGAGTGGTTCGTTTGGATTTACCTGGATACGGGCTTAGCCAACCCTTTATTGATAGCAACTACTCCATCGATCACTACGTTTCCTTTATCGATGATTTTTTAAAACAGCAAAAAATTGAACGCTGCATTATTGGAGGGAATTCCCTTGGCGGACACATTGCTTGGCAATACACCCTTCAACACTCAGAAAAGGTTGATCGATTGATTTTAATTGATGCGGGGGGCTACCCGAGTCGTTCAAAAAGTACTCCCCTAGCCTTTCAACTTGCAGAAATTCCTATCGTCAAAAATATATTCAAGTTCATTACTCCAAAATTTGTAGTGCGCTCAAGTATAGAAAACGTATATGCGAATCCCGATAAAATCACAGAAGAACTGATCGATAGGTATTTTGAACTCAGTTTAAAAGAAGGAAATCGTCAAGCTTTTATCGATCGTTTTCAAAAACAAAAAACCAGCGCATCACATGAACAAATCCCTAAGATTTCTCAGGAAAGTTTGATTTTATGGGGAGAAAAAGACTTTCTAATACCTGTAGAGAATGCTTATTTATTTGAAAAAAATCTGCCCAATGGCACATTAGTGCTTTTTGAGAATCTCGGTCACGTACCCATGGAAGAAGATCCCAAACAAAGCCTCGCTCCGGTATTGAACTTTTTAGCTAAAGAAAATTAAGGCGAGTCTATGTTTTGAGGACTTACTTTTACCATGACCTCATTTCTGCGATTATAAAATTTATAGGGTGCATCATAAGAAAGCACAAGAATGTCTCCCATGATTTCAATTTGCTCCTTATCAAGAACAGAAAACAGCCTTTGTTTAGCTTTCAAAACCTTAGATTCATTTGAATAACCTCCATAACGTATGGCCGCAAAATAAGCTCGTTCTGATTGATAAACCTCTACCCCTTTTGCACTTGGCCTTGGAGCAGTTTCTTTGTACTTCTTAGGCAGCACAAACTCCATAGTTTGTACCTCGTCCTGGGTTTCCATGTAAACAGGTGTAGTCATCGCAATTTTTTCTCTCGACTCGTTATCTCCTGAAATGTAACGAAATAGTGCATTAAAGTTTCTGTTATTGCGTAAAGGACCACTTACTTTCACCTTCATCGCCGGAGGATAGTAACGGATTTCAACTTCTTGATGCACTGTAATCACATCATAAGGCTGCGTTTGAATAGATTGAGCCATAATAAGAGACATTAAAACAAACTGAAAGAGCATTTTTTATTTTAAAAATACGTCAGTTCTTAGAATCAAACCTATACTGATGAATAAGTTATGTCAAAAAATGCTTATTGTTGTGCAATGAAAAAACTTCGTTTCTTTCTAATCAAACTCCCATTAATAGGGATTATAAGCTTTGTGATCTGCAGTATTTTGGCAGCAATAATATTTCCTGGAACTGAAAAAGAAGTCATCGGATTTAAATCTGATTATTACTCTTTTACGCATAACTTTCTCAGCGAACTTGGAGGTTTAAAAACAAACCCTAATCAAACCAATCCCAATATTGTAAAAGAAGACAACACCATAGCCATGCTTTTATTTAACGGGAACCTCATATTTATTGGCCTGATAATCATCTTGTACTACTATCACTTTAAAAAAGTCTTTAACTTAAAACAAGACACCCTCAGAGCAAGACGTTTTGCGACCCTTACAACTCCTATTGGTCTAGTGTCAGGATTTCTATTTGCTGGAATTGGTGCAGTTCCATTTGATCTTCACTTTGACGCACATGTATTTTTTGCACATTACGCATTTCTATCACTCTTCTTTCTAGCTATCTTCCATAGCTTAACCGTATACCATTCAAAATTTCTCAACAATAATTACGTATACGGCTATGTACTATTTTGCATTCTTCTCTTAATCTATCTCTACATTCTATTTTTCGGACCAATTATTGCTCCTAATGTTGTGTATACAGAAAGTGATTTAATATTACAGGTAATCGCTCAAAAATCGATCGTAATCAGTTTTATGATTGCTTTTCTTCATCAGGTTTATGGATTTTCAAAAGTTCTAAAGACTGAGCGCTAAAGACTTAATTTGAATTCATAGTACGCATCATAGAGAGTGCAGCTTGTTTTCCGACCATCCGAATTCGGTCTCTGGGAGTATCGTCTCCTATTTCAAATACCACACCCACCGCTTTGTGTTTGTTCAAAAACCAACCTTTCGAGACAGGCTGCGTGCTATTACTGGCTTGCTCGTTTACTGTATAATCAGGTACGTTCGCTTCTAAACCCCTAAACCACTGCTCTAAAAAATTCGGCATATGAGTGGCAGCACGCTCTTCGTTGGTATAAAAAACGTCGTAATAGGTGGAGTGAAAATCCAAACCAAGTACCAATTCAGCATTACTAGCCTTTAAGGTTTTCGAGATAAAATCAACCGTAGTTTTAATTTCTTTTTGATGGTATTTAGACCAGTCTCTATTGAGGTCTACTCCCCCTGAATTGTGTCGCCAATGTCCGAGATCGACTCCATCTGGATTCATTAGCGGAAAGGCCAAAACGCGATACTTTTCTAAAAACGCCTCAGATTCTTTTCCAGATTCTAAAAGCGTAGAAATAAAAGATTGAAAGGCAAAATACCCTGTAACTTCAGGCGGGTGTTGCCTGGTTATAAATACAACAACAGGTTTGCTCTCAATATTTCCCTTAGAGATATCTATAACTTTAAAAGGTCTCTGCAGTGCCGTTTTACCAATTTCTTTAAATTCTATGTAATCTTCTTTACCCTTTACCAATTCATCAACCCAATCATAAACCTCATCACTGCTGTGTAATTCTTGAGCTGAAATTAATTTTGGTGTTGAATTTACCTCAAGCTTTAGAGAGCTTAATTCATCAGTTTGCTGAAATGAAATAGAGTCTGTAGCGATCCAAGAAGTATCTTCTTTAATTTTTGGAATATAGCGGTGTTTATATCCATCTGGATAATCAAATTGCAGCGTCAAGGATTGTTGGCTATCACTCCAAATCTTAAATGCGTAAAAAGGACTTGGATTAATTGGAGCATTTTCTGGCCAAATTCCGATCTGATAGGTACTGTCGTTGAGTTGTTCAACTGAATTCAAGCGAGCTCCATTAAATTCATTTGAGAAATAAACCCCTACCTCATCAAAAGAAAAGGTTTGTTTTTTCTGAAAGAAAATGGGTTTAGATCGAGTGTCTACATAATTTTCAAAAGAAACCTTTGGAGTAATCGCGCAAGAGATTAAGACTAAACCAAGGCCTAGATTGAGCAGGTGATTTATAGTTCTCATAAGAAAGTTTTAACAGACAAGTTAGCTCAAAAATAAACGCTACCTTAGAATCATTGACAAAACAAGCAAGATGAAAAACAGTACACTATTTTTTTGTGCTTTATTATGGAGTGTATTTCAACTGCACGCTCAAGAGCAAAGCATTATCGATCAAATTATTGAAGAGGCCAACTCAAATTCACAACTCGAACAATTAGGTCAAGAATTAATGGATGGAATTGGTCCTCGTTTAGTGGGAACTCCGCAAATGCAACAAGCGAACGACTGGGCCGTTGCCAAATACCAAAAATGGGGTATTGAGGCAAGAAACGAAGCTTATGGCACATGGCGCGGTTGGGAAAGAGGCATAACGCATATCGACATGATAGCACCTCGGATTCAAAGTTTAAAAGGAACACAACTCGCTTGGAACCCCTCAACACCAAAAAAAGGAGTCACAGCAGAGGCTATCATTTTACCTATGGTTAGTGACTCAACAGAATTCGCACAATGGTTGCCTAATGTTAAAGGGAAATTTGTGTTGGTTTCTAAATTGGAGCAAACAGGAAGACCAGATTACAATTGGGAAGAATTTGCTACCGAAGAATCCTTTGAAAAGATGAAAGCTCAGCGCGAAAAAGCCAATAAAGCCTGGCAAGAAAATATGCGCAATACCGGTTACACCTCTAGAACGATTCACGTCGCTCTTGAAGAGGCTGGAGCTGCTGGAATCATACAATCTTATTGGTCTAAAGGATTTGGGGTAAATAAAATATTTAGCGCGCGTACCAAAAAAATCCCAACCTTAGATTTAGAATTAGAAGACTATTCATTGGTGTATCGCCTATCCGCAAGAGGACAAAAGCCAATGCTCAAAATCAATGCGCAGTCTAAAGAATTAGGAGAGGTTCAAACCTTCAATACCATAGCCGAAATTAAAGGAAGTGAAAAACCCGACGAATACGTCATTTTATCTGCACATTTTGATTCTTGGGATGGCGGAACAGGAGCCACCGATAACGGTACAGGAACACTAGTCATGATGGAAGCCATGCGAATTTTGAAAAAATTCGTACCCAATCCAAAAAGAACCATACTCGTGGGGCACTGGGGTGGTGAAGAACAAGGTTTAAATGGGTCTAGAGCTTTTGTCGAAGACCATCCGGATATTGTAGATAATGTTCAGGCCGTTTTTAATCAAGACAACGGAACAGGACGAGTCGTGCGTATCTCTGGACAAGGTTTTCTAAATTCATACGACTACCTAGGGCGATGGTTGTATAAAGTACCACAAGACATCACCAAACACATTGAGACAGATTTCCCAGGAACACCGGGTAGAGGTGGTTCAGATTATGCCTCATTTGTGGCGATGGGTGCACCTGCCTTTGGTTTGAGCTCTTTGAGTTGGTCGTACTGGAATTACACTTGGCACACCAATAGAGACACCTATGATAAAATCGTTTTTGACGATGTCAGAAACAACGTTATACTTACGGCCATCTTAACCTATATGGCCTCTGAAGATCCAGAAAAAACTTCAAGAGAAAAGCGTGTATTGCCCATAAGTCCAAGAACAGGTGAGCAAATGCAATGGCCAACTCCAAGACCGGCCAGAAGAAACGGAGGAATGTAAGCGAAATAAAAAGAGATCTCTCGGTATTTACCCTTGAGGTCTCTTTATTCTCATTTTTTGCAAATAGGGTTTAAAACCTGACTTCGCATAAGCCAAGAGCGCACTTTCATTCTCAGCGTACACATCGAGTTGAAATTCGTCGTGGCCTTTTTCTTTACCCCAATCGAAAATGGATTGTATGATGGCTTGATTTACACCTCGACCGCGAAAATCTTCTTCGACATACATAAAACCCAGGTAAACAAAGGTCTCAGGGTTTTTATAAGACACACTTGATTTTATGAGCCCATAACCCGAACCAATAACAAGCTGATCGTGTTCGGCCACAACTACCTTTATTTCTGGGTCTAAAAGGTATTTTTTAATGTCGTAATAATGAATTTTTCCTGCTTTAAGATTTGGGTCAAAATCGCGCTCATAGGCAATTAATTTTTGTTCAAATTCGAGTAGTTGTGACAGATCATCTATTACAGCATCACGTATGAGAATGGAATCTGAATTCATGCAACTTTGGGCTTTTTATTTAAGCTCGCGTATTGTTTTTAAAGTCTGTGCTACCTTTTCTTCTATACCCTTGTAGTCTCCGCTATTTACAGAATTTGAATCTATGAGTTGCGAACCCAGTCCCACACAAAATGAACCCGCATCAATCCAAGATTTCAAACTTTCTTTATCGGTTTGAACACCTCCAGTTGGCATGATATACGTCCAAGGTTGGGGACCTTTCACTGCTTTGATAAACTTAGGCCCGTAGACAGAGGCTGGAAATAATTTGACAACATCACAGCCCAATTCTTCAGCGCGATTGATCTCTGTCAGTGAACCACAACCAGGAGCACAAAGCACCCTTCTTCGGTTACAGATTTTCACAATATCTTCACGCAGAGAAGGTGTTACTACAAATCGAGCTCCCATTTGCATGTAAAGCGAAGCCGCAGCAGCATCCGTAATAGACCCAACCCCTAAAATCATACCGTCCAAGTTCTCCTTAGCATAGGCACTTAGTTCTGCGAAAACATCAATTGCGAAATCACCTCTTGCCGTAAATTCTAACAATCGTGCACCTCCATCATAACAGGCTTGTAGTACTTGCTTTGCTACACTAATATCCGAATGATAGAACAAGGGTACCATTCCCATTTCTCTCATGAGTTGTAAAACTTCTATTTTGGAATTTTGAGTCATTAGGTATACGATTCTGTGTGAATGATTAATTGAATTTAAGAAATATAAATTATCGAGCGACCCTTCCTGAGGCGTCACCAGACATCAGCTTTAATACTTCATCTACGCTCACTAAGTTGGCGTCACCTTTTATTGTATGTTTTAAACAAGAAGCTGCCACTGCAAAATCCAAGGCGTATTGATCGTCTTCGGGATAATGCATAAGGCCGTAAATCAATCCGCCCATAAAAGAATCACCTCCACCTACGCGGTCGACAATATGGGTGATTTGATATTCTTTTGATTTATACATATGTGCTCCATCATAAAGAACTCCAGACCAAGAGTTGTGCGAAGCTGAGAGTGAACCCCTCAGTGTCGTAATGATTTTCTTGGCATGTGGAAATTTAGCTCTCATCTGCTCACAAACAGACAAAAATGCATCTGCCTTGACCTGTTCACCCTGAGTAGTAATATCTAATCCTTCAGGCTTTATATCAAAATGTTTTTCGGCGTCTTCTTCATTTCCTAAGATAATATCACAAAAAGAAGTCAACTCTGTCATGATTTGCTCCCGCTCCTTTGAATCGCAATAGGTCCAAAGCTTTGCTCTAAAGTTCAAATCTGTAGAAATCGTCAATCCCTTTTCTTTGGCAACTTTTAAGGCTTCTAGGAGGCTATCTGCAGCACTTTTTGAAATTGCCGGAGTGATACCTGTCCAGTGAAACCAGGTCGCCTTCTCTAAAGCGCTGTGCCAATCAATCATTCCTGGTTTAATTTCAGCCATGGCAGAATGAGCACGGTCGTAGATTACTTTACTTCCTCTGCTCACAGCGCCCGTCTCAAGAAAATAGATACCTAAACGCTCTCCTCCAAAAACAATTTTTTCGGTCCCAACTCCCCTTTTTCGGAGTTCCATCAGCGCACACTGCCCTAAATCGTTATCGGGTAATCGGGTAACAAAATCAACTTTTACTCCGTAATTAGCAAGGGATACAGCTACATTGGATTCTCCTCCTCCATAAACCACATCAAAATTGTTGGTTTGTGAAAAACGCAAGAATCCCGGAGGGGATAATCGAAGCATGATTTCTCCAAAGGTTACTACGCTATGCATAATTTTAGTTCGTTTAAG
>WTJC01000001.1:66851-71465 GCA_011525015.1 Flavobacteriales bacterium | reverse complement strand
TGATAGTCGCTCTTCTAGCCGCACTATTAGTAGGGGCTTCACCCATTGATCTCATCGATTCTTGGTATAAAGGGTTTTGGGTATTACTGGAGTTTGGAATGCAAATGAGTCTTCTTATCGTTACAGGATATGCCATTGCGCTCTCTCCATTTATCGATCAAAAAATTGAAAGCTGGTCGGCGCACATCAAATCACCAAACCAGGTTTATTTGAGCGTTGCCATTTTTGGGCTTTTGCTTTCTTTTGTGAGTTGGGGATGGGTAGTCATCGCCGCTGTATTCGGAAGAAAATTGGCACTTAGAGTCTCTGGGATTAACTATCCCTTTCTTATTGCCATCACTTATTTTTCGAACAACATATGGTCTACTGGACTCTCAAGTTCTATTCCGCTTCTGGTCAATACAGAAAACAACTATCTCATCGAAGCAGGCATACTCTCAGAAACCATATCAACCACACAAACATTAGGATCGAACTTAAATTTTGCAATGATTCTGTTTTATCTGAGTATAACACCGCTACTGATCTTTTTGCTCAAACCAAAAAAAGCCCTAAACGAAAGCCTAAACGATTTGCTCATTACGGCTTCAGAACAAACGCAAATCAAAACAAATACGCCCATTTCTAAATCGCTCTCAGATCGACTCAACCACAGTAAGCTTTTGATTTACATCATTGTACTTGCAGGAGGCTTCTATGTTTTTCAACATTTTAGTCAGCGTGGATTTGAGCTGAATCTAAATCTGATGATTTTCATCTTTTTGATGATAGGGCTCATTTTACATCGCACTCCTTTTGCCTATGGTAAAGCCGTGCAAAAAGGGAGCAGTAATGTGGCGGCAATATTATATCAGTTTCCGTTTTATGCAGGTATTATGGGAATCATGATTCACACTGGGTTGGCCAATTATTTAGCCGAAGTACTTATAGAAATTGCAGAGGTCGAAACCCTACCGAGTTTAGCCTTTATCATCGGAGGTATTGTAAATTTTGCCATTCCCTCAGGTGGAGGTGAATTTGCCGTAATCGGACCCAGTATTTTAGAAGCTACCCTTAGTTTAGCGCAAGATTACGAGCCCGAATTTCAACAAGCGCTCATTTCAAAAACCATCCTTGCCATTACATATGGCGAGAGTTTGACCAATCTTTTACAGCCCTTTTTCATTTTAATGGTGCTACCTGTTATGTCCGAAGGCACAAATCTTCAGGCCCGCGATGTCATGGGGTATTTGGTCATTCCCTTTATACTTTGTTTTACGGGTCAACTGCTTTTAATTAATTTAGTTGGGGTATAACCAAAGTAATTACAGATTATGTCAAATCACATTCATAAATTTCGAAGCTTTCTCTTTCTTTTTCTGCTAAGCGCATTAGCTCAAGGACAGGTTAAAGCCTTGGTTGGAGGTACAGCCATTGATGGATATGGAAATGCTCCTATTCCAGACAGCGTAATTTTAATCGAAGGTGATGTCATCACAGCAGTGGGTACGCAAGCAGAAATTAGCATTCCTGAAAATGCAGAAATTATTTCTACCGAAGGAATGAGCGTTTTACCAGGACTTTGGGATATGCATGTGCACTTGATGATCAACGGGCATGCCGATTACAGCTATTGGGATGAAACCTATCCCCCATTGTTTAAAGACGTAATTATGCCTTCATCTGCGCATCAACTCTTAATGGCTGGAGTAACTAGTGCACGAGATTTAGGGGGTCCTTTGGAAGAGAGTTTAGAAGTTAGAGATGCCATAAATCGCGGAGACATACCTGGTCCAACCATGTATATGAGTGGACCTTTTATTCAAAAAAAGCCCTATCCAGGAACCGAAGCCTTTAGATGGGGCGTCAACGGAGAAAAAGACGCCAGAGCCAAGGTGAGAAAATTGGCTAAAGCAGGAGTAGATTGTATTAAACTCATAGATCAGGATCAAATGACTTGGGAAGAGCTCTCAGCAGTGGTCGATGAGGCACATAAACACAATCTCAAAGTCGTTGCACATTCGCATCGCCCCGAAGAAATTAGATTAGGCTTGAAAGCAGGTATTGACAATTTCGAACATACAGGACTCTCATCGGCACCAGCCTATCCAGACGATGTCTTTGATTTGATTACCGAACGAACGGCTCAAATGAATAAAGGACCTCTTTATTGGACTCCAACTATAGAAGGTCTTTACAACTTTGACTACTTGGTCAGTAATCCTGAAAAAATTGACAATGACTCATGGCATTTGGGTCTTCCTGACACTGTGATCACCGATATTAAAAACTCCATTCAAAAACCTGGAGAACTTCCTTATTTTCAATTGACTCCAATTCGAAAACCCACCTTAAAAACAAAATTCAATCAACTTCGAAAATCAGGAGTGGTTATGCTCATAGGCACAGACAGTGGAATTCCTGCAAAATTTCATTCACAAAGCACATGGAATGAGTTAGATATTTGGGTGAGAGTGATGGGAGTTCCAGCCTTAGACGCCATCAAATCAGCAACCTACTGGCCTTCTCATTTTATGGGCGTTTCAGATAAAGTGGGCACCTTAAGTCCTGGTAAAAAGGCTGATATTATTGCGGTTAAAGGAGATGTGTTGCGTTACATTAATCTTTTGCAGCATGTCAACTTGGTCATGAAAAACGGAGAGGTCGTCAAAGATGAGTAAGCCTTTTTTATGACGGAATACTAATCGTTGATTTAAAGTAATCGATACTCGTCTTTACACTTTGCATTGAATTAACGGCAAAGTTTCCTCCTTGTTCAATATAGAAATATTCTAATCCTGAGTCACTAGCACTGGGCAACATAGTAGTATAGTCAATAGATCCTTGACCCATTTCAGTGTAATCTCGAGAAACTTTATGCATGTCTTTAATATGCCAAAGCGGTGTTCTATGCATGGCTTTTGCGATGAATTCTTTAGGCGTAATCACTCCAGCGTGCATCACCCAATAAAAATCAACTTCTAATTTAACCCAGTCAGGATTGGTTTCTTGAATGATCCAATCAATACCCATTTTGTCTCCGTATTGTACAAAATCACCTCCAAAATTGTGGTAGGCAAATCCCAAACCAGTTTCATGAATTCGTCGACCGATTTGATTCAATTTTTGAACCAACAACTGATAACCCTCTAAACTGTGATATATCTGAGCGAGTGAAGGAAATACGATGTAGCTGTCTCCTAGCTCAAGAGCTCCTTCTATACAGCTATCGACATATGCATTTAGTTCATCTTCTGAGACTTCCATCAATCCGTTCACCCCGTAATGCCCACTCGAAGTGGATAGGCTTAAGTCATCTAATACCGTTTTGAATTCCTTGGGGCTAAACCCGTAATACAACTTGTTTTTAGCATCGTACCCATAGGATTCAAAGTCTTCATAACCCATTGCTTTAAGTGCTTTTAAAGTGGCAATCGAATCTTTTTCCATTGCATCTCTAACGGTGAACAATTGCAAGCCCATTTTATAATTGGGTTTGTACTCTGCTTCACAGCTCATTACACCCAAAAGTGGTAGTGCGAGTGAAACTTGTGCTGACTGTTGAATAAAACTTCTTCTTTTCATGGGATTGTTATTTAAAGACCTAGGTATTTAATTAGGGTGTTGGCTAGCCAAACTCCACCTCCTAATATACAAGGATAGAGCACAAATAGCCATAAATAATCAACAAATCGTGTTTTTCGCATGCTGCTCTCTGATAAGAATTCATACCATCCTTTCAGGCCGATAACATCAACTAATGCATTAGCGGCAATGGCAACAATTAAAATGATCCAGCCTTGAATAATAAATTTAATCACTTGTAATCGGTTTTAGTTCTAACGAAAATTGTCTTGCATTTCGATTTGGTATATGCTCGAAGCCGAGGTGTAAATCCTTTTGCTTCACGGCATAGGGATAAAAGGTAATCGGTTCAATACAAAGCATATTGTTTACCTCTGTCCAGCACATGAAGTGATTAAACCCTTCTGTGGTCAGTTGTAATTTTTTCTCATCACTCAAAACAACCCTATTGGTGTTTTCAATCAAATAAGCTCTTGAACCAACTTCTAAGATTTCATTCAGAGACACCTCTTCGTTTTTTGAATGAACCACAGGAGAAGCACTGCGCAATTTAAATGCAGGATGATATCCTAACATAAAGGGCATATTGGCCTCAGCAATAATTTCAAAATCGATTCGTAATGACGATTTAGAAAAACTAAACTTCTTCAAAAATCGAAAGTCATAGGGCCATTTTTGAACAGTTTCTGGTGAATTTTCAGGATATTTTGAATTGCTGAGTTCAGTATAGGCTCTGTAGTCTTTGATGTAAACTAAAGATTTGGAGGTATTTGAAACTAAGTCATATTCGAATTCTCTCAACAAACCGTGTTGATCTAAGACCGCTTCATCTTTAGGCGTTTTAATCCTGTAATTGGCCTCTTTCAAAGGGCCAATGGATGGAAACATTTCTGTATCCGCATTTTTCCAGCCAGGACTTCCTTTTTGATGCATGTATTCAAAACCATCCACCGTAAACGAAACCAATTCTCCTCGGTCAGACCTCATTTCAAAATGCCGATCTCCATAAACATGTCTTAAAACCTGTATACTCATTAATACTTAATTAAA
>WTJC01000001.1:62203-66751 GCA_011525015.1 Flavobacteriales bacterium | reverse complement strand
AGCATTACCAATTAAAACTCCTTTGACAATCAAATTCAGTGCTTTGATCAAAAACAACTTTCGAATTGCACTACTCGTTGCACCGAGGGCCTTGAGTAAACCAATAGATTGGGTTCTCTCGATAATCAAAACCAACAAGGCCGTAATCATATTAATACCGCCTACTAAGAGCATGATTACAATGATGATTACAACATTGAAATCAAACAATTTAATCCATTCAAATACCGTGTAATACGATTGCTTAATGGTTGCAACATCAATAGTCGAAGGGGTTTCTCCATATATCGTTTCAGTATAAGTATCTATTTCATCAAAATCGGAAATGAACAATTCGTAATGTCCAAATTCCTCTTCGCTCCATCTATTGATAGTGCGCAAATGACGCTGATCTACAAACACGAACAACTCGTCAAATTCATCAAATCCACTGTTGTAAATTCCAGTGACTTCGAATCTACGTGTATTGGGAATTCCTGAGGGATCATTTTCTTTTAGAAAATAAGCATTGAACGAATCACCCACAGATAAGTTTAAAAGACTCGCCTTCTGGGCGGAAATAAGTGCCTCGTTTGAAGGTTTGTCGCTCTGAAAATTTGGCAAACGACCTGCTCTTAAAAATTCTTCAAAGGCCCTAAAATCATATAAACTATCTACACCTTTTGCGATTATTCCCTCAAAAGTTATCGCCGTTCTTATAATCCCGGCCTTTTGAATTACAGGATGATACCGTTCAAGAGTAGGAACACGCTCTTTTAAACGCCGCCAATCAATTTCGGCAGCATCCATAGGCGTTATACTGATGTCAGAATTAGCATTGTCAAAATGATACAATTGATAATGTCCTTTGAAAGCAGAAACCTTTTCTTTGATTTTCAATTGAAGACCAGCCGCAGCTGATATGGAGATAAGCATGATGAACACACCTATGGCAATAGCGCTAACACTAACTTTTACAATCGGACTTGAAATTGTACTTTTAAGCTTGTTAGACTTTAAAAACCGTCTTGCAACAAAGAATTCAAAACTCACCTCATAATGTTTAAAAAGCTTTTAAAAATAGCATTTTTATTTGTTGTAATTCCGCTCCAAGCGCAAAACGAATTTAAAGTTGGAGCAGCTCAGTTAAATGCATACCTGCCGCTATTAAAAAATAAATCTGTAGCAATTGTCGCCAATCAAACCTCAGTGATAGACAGCCAAAATCAAACGGCGGTTCACCTGGTAGACAGCCTATTACAGCACCAGGTGCACATTGCTAAAGTCTTTGCCCCTGAGCATGGATTTCGAGGAATAGTAGACGCCGGTGAACATGTAGACAACGAAATAGATCAAAAAACAGGATTACCTCTTATTTCGCTTTATGGTAAAAATAAAAAGCCAACAATGGCGCAATTAGAAGGAGTAGACCTTGTACTCTTTGATATACAAGATGTGGGCGTGAGATTTTACACCTACATAGCAACCTTACAACTGGTCATGGAGGCCTGTATCGAAAAAGACATACCCATTGTCGTTTTAGATAGACCCAATCCGCACATGAATTATGTTGATGGACCTACAATGGAAGAAAAACACCAAAGTTTCTTGGGCATGAATTCAATTCCATTGGTATATGGAATGAGCATTGGTGAATACGCCAAAATGATCAATGAAGAAGGATGGGTTGATGCCGATGACAAAGCAGAGCTCCACGTTGTACAAGTTCAAGACTTTAATCGAACAGAAAAGGTTTCGCTCGCTATTAAACCCTCGCCAAACTTGCCTAACGATCAAGCTATCGCGCTCTACCCGAGTTTAGGTTTTTTTGAAGGAACCACCATCAATGCAGGAAGAGGTACCGATGCTCAATTTCAACGCTACGGATCTCCTGAATTTAAAGATCAATCAGACTTTGAACTGAGTTACACCCCTGTTTCAAAGCAAGGCGCTAAATATCCCAAACATCAAAACACCTTGTGTTACGGAGAGGATTTATCTCAAATTGAAACACCTGCTGCTGTGCATTTAGAATGGCTCATCAAAGCCTATAAGTACAGTAACCCTGAAACCTTTTTTTTAGACAACTCTTTTACCAAACACGCAGGAACTGAAGAGCTGCGAATTCAAATTGAGCAGGGTATGTCTGCGGATAAAATACGTGAAAGTTGGTCAGAAGAATTAGAAGAGTTCAATGAAATTCGTCTCAAATACCTCATCTACAACTAAATCACCTTCTTATACGTCTAAAGGGCTGAATCAACAATTGAAGAAAATTGATGTTTTTAGCCTGATCTTGATGGGTGTCTAAACCGTACTTTAATGTCTCTTTTGACAATTTACGGTAAGTGCCGAATAAATGATCCCAAATAGCAAAAACACTTCCGTAATTACTATCTGTATAAGGCATTTCGTAATGATGATGAACCTGGTGCATATTCGGAGTTACAAAGAAAACACTAAGCATGCTATTTAAGAGCTTTGGGAGCCTCAAGTTGGCATGCCCTAACTGCGAGAAGAAAACTGCCACAGTTTGATACAAAAACAATGACCCCAAGTCGATACCAAAGAGTAAAATGGTCAAAATAAGAAAACCTATTCGAATCAGATTTTCAAAAGGGTGAAGGCGAATTGCAGTTGAGCTGTCTAAATGGGGATCTGAATGATGCACCAAGTGGATCCTCCACAACCATTTTGATTTGTGTAAGCAGACATGAATTAGGTAAGAAGTAAAAAAATCTAAAACTAAAATACCTAGTGTAAATTTTAGCCAAGGGTCTAAGACAACCATATACAAAAGTCCAATCTGATTGGTATCTGCATATTCTACAGCACCTAATATAAACACCGCCATAAATATATTGACCACGGCGGTTGAAAAAGCAAAAAATAAATTGTTGACGATATGTTTCTTTGACGAAACAACAGAAGTTCTAAAAGGCAATAGAGCCTCAAACAACCAGAAAACAATAAAACCCAATGACATCAGTAAGCCTCGTTCTGCAGGAGTAAGAGTACTGAAATATTGGAGCAGTTGTGTGATCAATATAAGTTAGTTTTCAGTAGTTGGCCTTCGGTATTTGTGAAAGGGCTGCTTCAGTAATTCCCATAAATTACCGTTCTTTTTTGCGTCTGGAAAGGTATCAACTCCATACACTAAGTTTTCAGCATTCATGGTTTTATAGGTGCCAAAAAGTCGATCCCAAACAGAAAAGATATTCCCGTAATTGCTATCGGTATAGGGCAATTGATAATGGTGATGTACTTTGTGCATATTGGGTGTTACCAAAACATAACTCAACCATTGATCTAATTTCTTTGGTAGAATAATATTGGCGTGTCCAAATTGAGAGGCAGCCGCAGAAAGCGTTTGATACAACATAATAATTCCAATGGAGGCTCCTGAAACCAAAATGGCTAGAGCTGTAAAAGCCACACGTACAACATTCTCTATGGGATGATGTCTATTAGCAGTGGTGGCGTCGACATGATGATCAGAGTGATGTACTAAATGTACCATCCACAACGGCTTAATTTTATGTTCAGACCAATGCGCAAAATAGGCTCCGACTAAATCGAGAATAAGCAATCCGCAAATTACCTGTATCGCAGTGCTTTCTATTGGAAGCCAATGCAAAATACCAAATTCAGAAGCTGAGACATAGTCAGAGGCAGCAACTAAAGCAAAAGCCAAGCCCATGTTTACCACTCCCGTCATTACTGTAAAAAATAAATTAGGACCCGCGTGCTTGAGTTTTTTGTAAGGAATTCTTGAAAAAGGAACGATTCCTTCTATGATCCAAAAAAAGAATAACCCACCAGCAAGTATCAGTGACCTATGAAGTGAAGGTATGGTTTCAAAATAAATAATAATCTTTTCCATGTGGTAATATAAAAATAAATACCAAAAGAGTATAAGATTGTACATTTGAACCATATTAAGTCGTTTTCAATGCAATCAGATCAAGAATTTAGAGTTATGGAACACTTTTACACCATACAGGGTGAAGGCTTCCATCAAGGTAAAGCCGCGTATTTCGTGCGCTTAGGGGGATGTGATGTAGGTTGTCATTGGTGTGATGTCAAAGAGAGTTGGAACGCTGATGTTCACCCTATTATGTCCATAGACGATATTAGTGCAAAAATCACTCAAAAAACTGATATTGTGGTAGTTACAGGAGGAGAGCCCTTGGTTTATGATTTAACTGATTTTACGCAAAAGCTTAAACAAAACAACTACAGAACCCATATAGAAACCTCCGGAGCCTACAACTTGACCGGCACTTGGGATTGGATATGTCTGTCTCCAAAAAAATTCAAATTACCGCAGGAAGACATCTACTCTGTAGCCAACGAACTGAAATGCATCGTTTACAACAAGCACGATTTAAGCTTTGCACAAGAACAAGCAGCCTTAGTCAATAAAGATTGTCATTTATACCTTCAACCGGAGTGGAGCGTAAGAGAAAAAATCATGCCACTGCTTGTCGATTTTGTCAAAGAACACCCAAAATGGAGGGTTACCCTTCAAACTCATAAATATCTAGATGTACCCTAGCGACCTCCTAA
>WTJC01000001.1:1240-62103 GCA_011525015.1 Flavobacteriales bacterium | reverse complement strand
GTGGTCTTATCCGCAAGTAATCGAATTGAATTTTGAAAAAAGACCATTGAGGTATTGTAGTAAACCGCTCCTAAAACAAATCGGTTTTGACTGGGAACATCCAAAGTAGAACCTGCATCTGTAAAATACATATAGAGACTTAAGGTTCGATCTTGATTGTAGATTGTTCGATACTCATTTTCAAGTTCAGCAATCTTGTTGTAATTCATGCTTTCGATATTGGTCGACTCTACGCTTTTATAGGTGATTTGAATATCTGTCTTAAAAGTAAATTCCTCTAACCACATTCGAAATCGATCAATAGAACCTGGAGTAGGTTTATAGGTATCTACATGAACTATTTCGATGTGTATTTTATCAAAATTGTCGTTGTTCAAAAAATCAGCTGCACTGGTTCCAATAGATTGTCTGTTCTCTACCTTGGAAACCACAGGCTCAGTTGGTTCTGATTCACTCTCTGAATCTTTTGAGCATGAAATGAGTAAAACGCCAAATAAGATAGGTAGTACGTATTTTTTCATAGCCTAGAAATTCGAGCCAAATAGTGGTAGTTCTCTAACTCAAGAACCTTCTCACATTTCAGCCCAATTGAATTACAAATATCTCTCAATAATTCAAAGCCAACAAATAACCATTCAAAACTTGTTGTTAAATCTTTGTAGGTTGTGGTATAGGTCAAATCACCGTAATAGGCTTGTTCTGCTGGGACCCAAAAACCTTCTTCACCTTCGTTTTCAAATAAATAGCGCAAGTCTACCGAATCCGCTAAAATAAAACCGTCCTTATCGAGCTGTTCAACTAACTTGAGTAAGAACGAAGAAAGCTCGCTTAACCGACCAGCTAGTCCCAGACCGTTCATCATGAGTAAAATGGTTTGGTAGGTTGTATCTGCTTTTAGATTTTGCCACAAATCGCAATATACCTCTCGCGCTCCTCGTTGTAAAGCGATTTCTACACATCCCTCAGAAGGGTCTAAACCAACAACTTTGATTTGTCGCTCTTGTAAATACAGCAAGTGATTTCCGACTCCGCACCCCACATCTAAGACGGGTGAAATACATAACTGCAAGGCCTTTTGCTCCAAATCGTTCATTTGTTCAAATGGCCGAAAAAAATAGGACATTGGAATACAATCAACATCCCCCAATGAAGATTTGGTCGTAATTTGCAGAGCGTTGTCATTGGATTCAAAATAATCTTTGGCCGCTGCACCAAAAACATCGTCAATAGTATTCATACCGCAATAATTGACTGCTTAAATTCAAAATAAATGAAGCAAGACTTTGTAAAGCTAAGAGAAAAAGCAGAACAAAAGGCTGATGAACATCGCGCCTTTTTCGAAGCAGTTTCAAAAAATCCACCAAAAACTTATGATCAAGATTGTAAGAATATTCACGATGCTGTTTTTGAAAACACGAATTGTTTGGAATGCGCCAATTGCTGTAAAACCACAGGTCCTTTATTTACCACAAAAGACATTGATCGCATATCGAAACACCTCAACTTGACTCCACATCAATTTGTGGCTGAGTATCTCAAAAAAGATGAAGATGGTGATTGGGTGCTTCAAAGCTTGCCTTGTCCGTTTTTAGGTGACGACAATCATTGCCAAATCTACACCCAACGTCCACAGGCATGTCGCGAATATCCTCACACCGATCGCATCAAAAATTACCAAATAAAAGACCTCACCCTTGAAAACGTTAAAATATGTCCAGCGGCATTTGAAATCGTAGAAAGGATGCGTCTAAAAATAAGTTTATAAATCTATTCATTTCCTTATTTCAGTTAAATTTGCAGCATCTTTTACACTATGAAACGAATCGTATTTATCGGAGTATTGATGGCGATCATCAGCTCTTGCAGCTCAAACAAGGAATTTGAAATTACTGAGGACAGTATTGGCCTAATTTCAAAATCGACATTGTTATCAGAAATAGAAAACCTTTATGCTCAAGACTCCGTAGTGGTGGATGGCGCATCCAACAGCATTGACAAGATCGAGGTCTATCGAGGTCAAAATTTACTGTTCAGTCTGAGTCCAAAAACTGAGAATCCTGAGCAAATCGGCACTGTCAAAGTAGAAGATCCTCGATTTAAAATTAAAGGAAGTGGAATTTCACTAAGTTCTACATTTCAGGAAATCCAATCTGAAATGGAGATAGACAAAATCATACCAACGGCTATGAGCGCATCTATTTTCATTAAGAATTCCCCCTTTTTATTTGCCATAGACAAGAGTAACCTACCTGAGTCTATAAAGTATGGCTTTGATCCAATAGAAAAAACACAGGTCACAGAAAGCACCCCTATCAAATACTTTTTTATCAGTTGGGAATGAATCTAAAAAAGCTGATTCCACTGGTTTACGGCCAGTTTTTAAATCTCATCGCTTTACTTTTTCCAACCTACGCGGGTAACAAGGCATTATACATCTTTGCCAAAGTTCGCAAAGGCAAACTTCAAAGCGATCAAATACCCAAATTACTTCAAGAAGGTTTAGCCCAAAAGATAAAGTGCAATGGGCACACTATTCAGTCTTATCACTGGAAAGGATCAGGCCCCTCAGTGCTTTTGTTACATGGCTGGGAGAGCAACACCAATAGATGGCGCAATCTAATTAAGGTTTTAAGAGACAAAGATTTCGACATTCACGCCATTGATGCTCCTGCTCATGGATTATCTTCAGGTGAGTATCATTTTCTGCCGAACTACGCTGCTGGATTTCATGAAATTTTACAAAAACATGAAATTACCCACGTTATCGGCCACTCCATGGGAGGTATGGCCTGTATGTACGAATTCTATCATCACGAGCATCCCACTGTCAAAAGTATCACAACTATGGGATCGCCTTGTGACTTCTCTCTGGTGGTTAGCGATTTTCAATCTATACTTAAGTTTAATAGTCGGGTATTGAAAGCGCTAGATAAGGTTGTTCGCCTGAACGTAGGCTATCACATTGACGAGTTCAGCAGTGGTTATTTTTGCGAGAAAATCCCACAGAAAGGATACCTTTTTCATGATGAAAAAGATCGTCAGATTCCAATAAGTCAATCCGAAAAACTACATCAACATTGGAAGAATAGTGAACTCATTAAATTTAGCGGATTTGGACACAGCTTACATCAAAAAGAAGTCATCAAAAAAATAGTAGCTTTACTTGAAGAGAAAAAATAATAACGCATGAAACTGACTCCATTTCACTTGGCCATTCCAGTAGACGATGTCGCAAAAGCTAGAGTGTTTTACACCCAAACCCTAGGATTTGAAGAAGGCCGAAGCAGCGATCATTGGGTAGATTATAACTTTTTTGGACATCAACTCGTCATCCATTACAAACCCAAAGAAGAAGCGGAGATTTATACCAATCCCGTAGACGGTAAAGACGTTCCTGTACCTCATTTCGGAGTTGTACTTGATTGGAAGCAATTTTGGGAATTCGCAGATGTTTTAAAGGACGCAGCAATCGAGTTTATCATTCCACCTTACATTCGATTTGAAGGGGAAGTTGGTGAACAGGCGACTCTCTTTTTTAAAGATCCATGTGGAAATGCTTTGGAGTTCAAGTCGTTTAAAGATATGACCCAGTTATTTGCCAAGTAATCTCAAAAGAGCGCATCTGATTTAAGCTCGTTACAGCTTTTACATAGCACCCTGAGGTTTTCAAGTTCATGGCCTCCACCCTTAGAAAAAGGAAAAATATGATCAATCGTTAGCTCTGATTTTTGTCCGCAGCGCACACAGCTGTGGTCATCTCTATTCAAGACAGCCTTGCGCGTGGAAGCTGGAATTTTACGATTGCGCTTTTCTTTAGAGCGCTTTTTTACAACTGCAACCTCAACACCCAATTGATCTGCATAGCGCTGTTGAGCTTTTGTAATTCGGCGCTGCATACCATAAGTGGCGCCCAGCATAATAGCAGCAATGACGATTATAAAAATAAAGGCTGATAAAAAAATCGTAATCAAGACAGTTGATAACGCTGATAAGCCAGTAGGGTATTCTGTAATAGCATAGCTATGGTCATTGGACCAACTCCACCAGGAACAGGGGTTATATGCGAAGATTTTGGAGCCACCTCATCGTAATCGACATCACCAACAAGTTTGTATCCCTTAGCACTACTTGGATCATCTACCCTTGTAATTCCAACGTCAATGACCACAGTTCCTTCACTAACCATATCGGCCTTCAAAAAATTAGGGATTCCCAATGCAACAACAATGATATCCGATTGCAATGACAACTCTTTTAAGTTTTTAGTACGGCTATGTGCCAAGGTAACAGTGGCGTTGGCAAAAGGCTTTTTCTGAGACAGTAAAATACTCATTGGTCTACCCACAATATTACTACGACCTACTACCAGCACATTTTTACCCGAAGTTTCAATCTCATAGCGCTCAATAAGTTGCATAATACCAAAAGGGGTTGCCGAAATAAAACTATCCATTTCTAAGGCCATTCGGCCAAAGTTTGTGGGATGAAATCCGTCCACATCCTTTTTAGGATCTACCGCTAATAGTATCTTCTCCTCGTTTATTTGAGAGGGTAATGGCAATTGAACGATAAAGCCGTCAATAGAATCGTCAGCGTTTAAAGCATGAACCTGCTGTAAAAGTTCTTCTTCGGTTGTAGAATCCTTAAGGCGAATCAATGTAGATTCAAACCCCACTTTTTCGCATGCTCTAACCTTATTTTTGACATAAGTCATTGACGCTCCATCTTCACCGACTAATACGGCCGCAAGATGTGGAGGCCTTTTATTCTGTTTGATGATCTTAGTCACCTCGGCAGCAATCTCCTCTTTGATATCTGCACTTGTTTTTTTTCCGTCTAGTAATATCATCCTTATTATTTTTAAGACATTCGTCCTGGTCCTCCTTGCTGTTGCATCATTCGCATCATATTTCTAGCACCACCACCTTGCATCATTTTCATCATCTTACTCATTTGAGTAAACTGTTTTAAGAGCTGATTGACCTCTTGAATACTTCTTCCACTTCCCATAGCGATGCGTTTTTTACGAGATGAATTTAGCAGTGAAGGATTAGAGCGCTCCTTAGGTGTCATACTATGAATAATAGCCTCGATGTGTTTAAACGAGTCATTATCGACATCTAAGTCTTTGGTCATTTTACCCATTCCAGGAATCATCCCCATCAAATCTTTCATATT
Organism: Flavobacteriales bacterium; assembly: GCA_011525015.1. Taxonomy (GTDB): domain Bacteria; phylum Bacteroidota; class Bacteroidia; order Flavobacteriales; family Flavobacteriaceae; genus UBA3478. Next base: position 56,925 of record WTJC01000001.1, on the reverse strand, counting down.
CCCCATCTTTTTGATCTGTTGAATCTGAGATAGGAAATCATCAAAGCCGAATTTATTTTTAGCAATTTTTTTCTGGAGTTTACGAGCCTGTTCCTCATCGAATTGTTCTTGTGCTCGTTCGACAAGCGAGACCACATCGCCCATTCCCAAAATACGGTCAGCCATTCGGTCCGGATGAAAGACATCAAGTGCTTCCATCTTTTCTCCAGTACCGATGAACTTAATGGGTTTATCAACCACAGACTTAATAGACAAAGCAGCTCCACCTCGAGTATCACCATCTAACTTGGTCAATACCACACCATCAAAATTCAATAAATCGTGAAATGCCTTGGCCGTATTCACGGCGTCCTGACCTGTCATAGAATCCACAACAAAAAGGGTTTCATCGGGTCGGGTCTCGTCGTAAATACCTTTAATTTCATCCATGAGCGCTTGGTCAACTGCTAATCGACCAGCGGTATCTATGATTACCACATCATTTCCATTGGTTTTGGCTTGAGCAAGCCCTTCTTTTGAAATGATTAATGGGTTTTTTTCTTCTGTATTCGAATAGACGTCAACACCTATTTGGGCTGCGAGTATACTCAACTGTTCTATAGCCGCAGGACGATACACATCACATGCGACAAGCAGTGGCTTTTTCGCTTTCTTAGTCTTGAGGTAATTCGCTAGTTTTCCCGAAAAAGTTGTTTTACCCGAACCTTGTAAACCCGCCATTAATACAACTGAAGGTTTTTGCTGTAATTCTAAACCAACGCTTTGTCCACCCATTAACAAGGCCAGCTCATCACGAACAATTTTAACCATTAACTGACCCGGCTGAAGTGAGTTCAAAACTTCCTGCCCAAGAGCTTTTTCCTTTACTGCGTTGGTGAACGCCTTAGCCGTTTTAAAATTGACATCGGCATCCAAAAGCGCTCTTCTAATGTCTTTGAGGGTCTCAGCGACATTAATCTCATTAATCTTTCCTTGGCCTTTTATACGTTTAAAGGCACCTTCGAGTTTCTCACTTAAATTTTCGAACATAGAAGTCTACTTTTTGGGTCGTAAAAATACAAAGTTTCAACGATGCTATGAATCTTTAAATAAGGTAGCCATAACTAATACGTGCGGAAAAGTTACTCCAGCCAAGAAGTACACCAAATAGGATTTATAATTCACCACATCAATATTAAATACGAATACCAACAGTACAAATGCGCTCAAAGCCATAGCCCAATACAATGAACCATTTTTTACATATTTAAACAGCGATCCTTTAGATAAATCGTTATACATCGTATGCAATTGATGAATGATAGAAGGTACACTGTGCCAAATCACAAAATAAATGGCAAATGACCACAGTAAGGTTGCCGTGTAAAAAATAAGTGAGAGAAAGGCCAATACTAGAAGTTCAAAGAGTATATTGATTCGAAGTTCTTTGGTGTACAAACCAAAATACAGAAAGCTGAGTCCCATGAGTATTGTGTTTACGAGTAAACTCAATTCTAAGGTTTGATACGAAATTACGTAACCTACAATATCTGAAATGACCGCCAAAGATTCTGCCGCATTAAAAAAGAAGAGTAATAAAAAGACCTCCAAACCATAAATAGCAAAGAGTAATAATCGGGTGAATCCCTTGCGATCGAACAACAAACTGAAGTGTTGTTCACCAAAGTGAAAAGCACTAATGAACAAAAAAAAGAAAAGCGCCCAATTTTGGAATTGATAAAAAATTAACAAAATCGCAAAAACACTGAATATATATACGGCCAGGCTCTGTGCCGCTGACATTCTCAATACTCCTTTTTTGTTTAAGACTGAAATAATTTGTAAGTCATTGGCTCCGTGTATTAAACCAATACTCAATATTAAAATCAAGGCGAAAATATCTTCGTAATAATCCGCAGAAAGGTTGGAAATCCACAGCCCGACAAGGCTCAATATGAAATAGGGAATTTTCAAATTCTTAATTTATTGTATCAAATTTTACTTTTTTGAAAAAATTTATTGTTAAAATTAAGATATTGTGTTCAATTAATTATATATTTGGTTAAACAAAAATTAACTATACTACATGAAAGCACTACTTCTTAACATGCCATTGTTGGCAGACGTTTCGAAAATTGCGACTGACGATTATGTTGGTTTCACTTTTTTTGTAGGTTGTATGGCCATGATGGCCGCATCAGCCTTTTTCTTTTTATCAATGAATAGTTTCGACTCTAAGTGGAGAACTTCTATTCTGGTATCTGGTTTGATTACATTTATCGCTGCTGTACACTACTGGTACATGAGAGATTATTGGGCGTCAAACGGAGAATCACCAACATTCTTTAGATATGTTGACTGGGTATTAACTGTACCTTTAATGTGTGTAGAATTTTATTTAATCCTCAAAGTAGCAGGAGCTCAGAGATCAATGATGTGGAGACTCATCTTATTATCTGTGATCATGCTTGTTACAGGTTACTGGGGAGAAGCTGTTGCTAGAGACCAAGCTTGGTTCTGGGGATTAGTTTCAGGAATTGCTTACTTCGTAATTGTCTATGACATTTGGTTTGGTAAAGCAAAAGCACTTGCTGTTCAGGCAGGAGGAGCTACACTTCAAGCACACAAAACACTATGTTGGTTTGTACTAGTAGGATGGGCTATTTATCCAATCGGATACATGGCAGGTACTCCTGGATGGTACGAAGGAATATTCGGTGGATTAGCGATGGATGTTATCTACAACATCGGTGATGCAGTGAACAAAATTGGATTTGGTCTAGTAGTTTACGGCGCTGCTGTAGCTGCAAGAGAGTCATAATCCGCATTGATGCAAACGCATAAAAGGCCGTGATTTTCACGGCCTTTTTTTATACTCTTTTTTTACATTCGTTGAGGAACCCGAATTCCCAACAAAGCCATCGCATCTTCAATTACTTCGGCCGTATTGTGAGCCAAAATCAAACGAAAAACTTTTTTACCTTCATCTTCTTCTCCCAGTATAGATAACTGCTGATAAAATGAATTGAAAGTCTTCACCAATTGGTAGGTATAATTGGCAACGAGGGCAGGAGAATATTGATTAGCAGCCAGCGCAATCGTTTCAGGAAACTGATTTAGATTTTTGATCAATTCCTTTTCAATCCCTTCAAACGAAATAGAAGAATCAATTTGAACTCCTTGAAGATCGTTTGTATTCTTTCTTAATATCGATTGAATTCTCGCATAGGTATACTGAATAAAGGGTCCTGTATTTCCTTGAAAATCCACAGATTCTTGAGGATCAAATAAAATGCGCTTTCTAGGGTCAACTTTTAAAATATGATATTTCAAGGCTCCTAATCCTATAACATCGAACAAATCCTCTTTTTGTGCGTCTGTAAAATCTTCTATTTTGCCCAGCTCTTCTGATATGTTCTTAGCTGTGTTGTGCATGTCTTGCATCAAATCATCCGCATCAACAACAGTTCCTTCCCTGCTCTTCATCTTTCCAGAAGGTAAGTCTACCATTCCATAACTCAGGTGATATAAATCTTTAGACCAGTCGTAGCCAAGTTTACTCAGAATCAAAAACAACACCTTAAAGTGATAATCTTGTTCATTACCTACGGTGTAAACCATCCCTGTAATGTCTTGATAATCTTTAACGCGCTGAATTGCAGTTCCAATATCTTGAGTCATATAAACCGCAGTACCGTCAGAGCGAAGCACAATTTTTTCGTCTAAGCCGTCAGGAGTAAGATCAATCCAGACGCTCCCGTCTTCTTTGGTAAAGAAAATTCCTTTATCTAATCCTTCTTGAACTACTTCTTTACCCAATAAATAAGTGTCACTCTCGTAATAGAGCTGATCAAAATCAACCCCTAATCGATCATAGGTTTGAGAAAAACCACTGTACACCCAAGAATTCATTGTTTCCCACAAGGCCACTGTTTCTTTATCAGAAGCTTCCCATTGAAGAAGCATCTTTTGTGCCTCTTTAAAAATAGGGGCCTCCTTTGAAGCTTCTTCTTCACTTAAACCTTGTTGCTGTAATTCTTGCTTTTGTTCTCTGTATTTCTGATCGAAGAGCACGTAGTACTTACCTACTAAGTGGTCTCCTTTTTGCCCACTGCTTTCTGGCGTTTCACCATTACCAAATTTGCGCCATGCCACCATGGATTTACATATGTGAATACCTCGATCATTAATGATTTGAGTCTTGTATACTTTTGAGCCTGAGGCCTTCAATATCTCTGCCACTGCATAACCTAAGAGGTTATTTCGAATATGCCCGAGGTGCAAGGGTTTGTTTGTATTAGGAGAAGAATATTCTACCATAACAACTTTTCCATTGTTTTGATGTCGACCAAAATCAGGAGTTTGATGAATATCTTGCATTAAGTTTTTGAAATACGAATCGCTCAAACTCAGATTTAAAAAACCTTTTACCACATTGAAATCTTTAACCTCAGCCGTATGATCACAGACATAAGTTCCGATTTTCGTTGCCAACTCTTGAGGATTTGACTTAAGCAATCTCAATAAAGGGAATACGACAAGGGTGTAATCACCCTCAAATTCTTTTCGTGTAGGTTGAATTTCAAATGCGTCAATCTCTTGATCAAATAAGGCGATTATAGCCTGTTTGAATGATTTGCTTAGTATTTCTTTGATATCCTGCATAATTCTTGACTCGATGCTGCAAAACTAATTATTTTTACAAGGAATTTGATTGTTCAGTGCTAGTAAATACTTCATATAACGATAAAAAAGTCAATCAAGAAATTGACACTCTTGTAGGAACGCCTTTTAGCTTTTTTGAACGAATCAAAATGTCAGGAGTGGGAAGTCCTCAAATGCGAATTCGAACGGCCTCTAAAGAAATCCTTTCCTTACTCAATAAAAACACAAACAGAAATGTTGCCAATATTGAGTTAAGACCAAAGGGGATTATTGTGAGGTTCCATTCAAGACTCGAGAATTACGCCCTAGTGATTCCGTATTTCAAACTATCACTTTTCAAAGGCGAAAAGGACAGTAGTGCAGTGTTCTGTGATCAGCACAAAATTACCTTTGAAGTATATAACAAGCAGGTCTCTAACTTTATGAAGAGACTACTAAGCGAGAAAGCTAAACAGATTGCAACGAATTAACGCTCCGCTAAGGGTTTAAATTCTCTATGAGTTGGCCCTACATAAATTTGTCGTGGTCGACCAATAGGCTGTTTTTGTAAACGCATTTCTCTCCACTGCCCAATCCATCCTGGCAGTCTTCCCAATGCAAACATCACCGTAAACATCTCTACAGGTATTCCAATAGCCTTATAAATAACACCCGAATAGAAATCTACATTGGGATATAATTTGCGGTCTACGAAGTAAGAATCTTTCAGCGCTTCTTCTTCTAGACCCTTTGCAATATCCAAGACAGGATCACTTACTCCAAGATCATTTAACACCTCATCAGCGGCCTTTTTTATGATGCGCGCCCTTGGGTCGAAGTTTTTGTAGACTCTATGCCCAAAGCCCATAAGACGAAATGGGTCGTTCTTATCCTTTGCCTTTTGCATGAATTTCTTGGTGTCTCCACCATCTTCCATGATAGCGTCAAGCATTTCTAAAACAGCCTGATTTGCACCTCCGTGTAATCTACCCCATAGCGCAGAGATTCCGGCAGAGATCGATGCAAATAAACCTGCATGTGATGATCCAACGATACGTACTGTTGATGTTGAGCAGTTCTGTTCGTGATCGGCATGCAAAATTAAAAGCTGATTGAGCGCATTGACAATAACTGGATTTTGCTCATATTTTTTACCTTCTTCCTTAAAAAACATTTGACATAAATTCTCAACATAATCCAGATCAGAATCAGATTCAGTCAAAACTTCGTCTTTACTATTTCTAAAAACCCAAGCAGTCAACACCGGAAACTTCGCCATAATTTTTACAATGGCTTTATACATTTCTTCATCAGATTCTACATCGACCGTTTTTGGATTAAATGAAATTAATGCACTAGTGAGAGACGCCAAAACCCCCATAGGATGTGCTGATTTTGGAAATCCATCCAGAATGCGCACCATATTGTAATTTACATAAGACTGTTTTTTGATGTCGTCAAAAAACTTGTTGTACTGGGCTTCATTCGGTAATTCACCAAAAATGAGCAGATAAGCAACCTCTAAGAAATTAGCGCGATTGGTCAAATCTTCAATAGCGTAACCTGCATAGCGCAGAATTCCCTTTTCGCCATCGAGATACGTAATTGAGCTTTCACATGATCCGGTATTCTTAAATCCAGGATCCAGCGTTATTGCTCCTGTGCTCGCTCTCAGAGATTTGATATCAATACCTATTTCATTCTCTGTTCCTTTAACTAAAGGAAGTTCATAAGATTTATCGTTTAAAATAAGTGTTGCTTTATCGGACATAGGTTTGTTTTTTTGGACTACAAATATAAGACATAAGCTATGATTTTCTAAAGCCTATGAGAGATGATAGAGTCGTTTATAGTATAAGTTGAGATTTTTTTTCCAGGTAAAACGCTTTGCTTTTGCACGCTTTGAAATTTGCTTCCAAACTGCAGGCTCATTGGTAAAAATCTCAATGGCATTATCGAGTTCTTTAAGCATGTTTTTAAGCTTCTGATTCAAGGTTTTGCCCGAAAAACAAAAGCCAGTTTCAAGATGATCTACCGTGTCAATAAGACCTCCTGTGTGATGCACTAAACAGGGATGTCCATTTCGCATGGCCAGCATTTGACTGATACCACAGGGTTCGAATAAACTTGGCATGAAATAAAGATCTGACTCAAGATATATACTGTCGATAACGTCTTCGGATTGTCCATTGATAAAAATGAAATTCGAATGCTTATAACTAAAACCTCTAAACAATTCTTCGTACTCGGGTGCTCCGGTACCTAAAAGTATCATCACCCCGTCGATCTTTTTTAACTTTTGCAAAATCAATTCAAAGGTCTCAGGAGATTTTAAGAAAAAGTAGAATTTTTGCTCGGTCAATCTAGCGACACTCGACATCACAAATCGAGGTCTATTTTCGATTAATTCAAAGACCTTTTCCCCAGTATGTGCTAAAAAATCAGCCTTGTACTTTTTAGATTCTTCTTGAAGCCATGGAAAAATAGCCTTGACAATATTGGTATAGAGTACGCCTTTTTTTGCTTTGCGAATATTGGCGTAGTTACAACCGTTGAGAATACCGTGAAGTCGTCCTTCTTTATCTGCTTTTTTCAGGTCGTATTCTAAGCCCTCTCCTCCAATAAATATAGGTGGGGTACTTGCTTTAACTACATCCTCCTTATAAGATGGAGAAACGGTATGCACGGCATCAGACAGCCGTATACCAATGGCCATAAGATTAATACAGTCCTCATACCTATCATCCTTTAATACCTTTTCATCGTACTTTAAGTGAGGAAACCAGTGTTCTAAAGACGCGTAATTGTCTCTAAAAGGTCGTATACCTTGAATTGCCAAATTATGGATGGTATACACAAAGCGAATGGATTGCAATTTTTGATAAGCCTCATCGAATTTTCTCAAAATAAGCATAGCACTGGTGTGCCAATCGTGAAGATGAACAATATCTAGCGCTCCAAAAGCACCATCTACCACCGCTTTAGCAACAGCCGTACAAAAAATGAAATATTTAATAGCATCATTGTAAAAAGGCTGTTCAATATCGTTGTGATAAATATGTGCAATATTACCAGCTGTGATTTCTGGATGATGAATCACATAGTGGTTTAAATTGGCAAACTTTTTTTTGGGCGGTACTTGATAAAGTGCAGTCTTGTATTCTACACCTCTCAACTCCACCTTAATTTCAGTTAAAAAGCGTCCGTTTTGGTGAAGTCTGGAATACGAGGGAGTAACGACATAGGCCTTATCGCCTCTTTCAGAAATAAGTCTGGGGACATCGCGAACCACATCGCCCATACCCCCAGCTTTACAATTTGGAATGCCGTCGTTTTCAGCAGAAACAAATAAAACCGTATTCATCTGAAACGACCTTATCTGTTAACTTTAAAAGCGTTTTCTTGTGGATAATATCCGGTTGTTCCCAATTCTTCTTCAATTCGAAGTAATTGGTTGTACTTGGCCATACGATCAGATCTTGATGCAGAACCCGTTTTGATTTGACCTGTATTGAGTCCAACCGCTAAATCTGCAATCGTATTGTCTTCAGTTTCTCCTGATCGGTGAGACATTACAGAGGTATATCCTGCATTTTTAGCCATATTGACTGCAGCAATAGTTTCAGTTAAGGTTCCGATTTGATTTACTTTGATCAGTATAGAATTTGCAGTTTGTTCAGCAATACCTCTAGATAAACGCTCTACGTTAGTTACAAACAAATCGTCTCCAACCAATTGAACTCGATCTCCAACCTTTTCAGTTAGCAATCTCCATCCGTCCCAATCATTTTCATCCATTCCGTCTTCAATACTGATGATTGGATATTTGTCACAGAGTTCAGCCAAGTAAGAGGCCTGCTCTTCAGATGTTCTTACAGCACCTTTATCACCTTCGAATTTGGTGTAATCGTACTTGCCATTTTCATAAAATTCAGCAGCAGCACAATCTAAGGCAATCATGATCTCGTCACCCATTTTATAACCTGCATTGGACACAGCTAATGCTATAGTGTCTAAGGCATCTTCTGTACCGTCTAATGTAGGAGCAAAACCTCCCTCGTCACCAACTGCCGTTGACAAGTCTCTGTCTTTTAATACTTTTTTGAGATGATGAAAAATCTCCGTTCCCATTTGCATCGCATGAGAAAAATTTTCAGCCTTAACGGGCATAATCATAAATTCTTGAAAAGCAATAGGAGCGTCTGAATGAGAACCTCCATTGATAATATTCATCATAGGAACCGGAAGCGTATTGGCACTTACGCCACCTACATATCGGTACAAGGGCATCTCTAATTCTTCAGCTGCAGCCTTTGCCGCCGCAAGAGAAACACCTAAAATGGCGTTTGCTCCGAGTTTAGATTTATTAGGAGTTCCGTCTAAGTCAATCATAATTTGATCGATTAGATTCTGTTCAAATACTGAAATTCCAACAAGTTCTTCTGCAATAATTCCATTTACATTTTCAACAGCTTGTTGCACTCCTTTACCCATAAAAGCGTCACCGCCATCTCTCAACTCTACCGCTTCGTGCTCACCTGTTGATGCACCTGAAGGAACAGCTGCTCGACCCAAGAAACCATTTTCTGTAATAACGTCTACTTCAACTGTAGGATTTCCTCTTGAATCTAAAATTTGTCTTGCATGAATGTTTAAAATAATACTCATTGGTTATGATTTAATTGTGTTTCGGCGCGAAATTAAGGAATACTTTTATTTGTTGGTACTCATCAATGTTATGAAATCATCAAAGAGGTAACGTGAATCATGCGGTCCAGGGCTACTTTCAGGGTGATATTGAACAGAAAACGCCGGTTTATTTTTAATTTTTATTCCTGCAACCGTTTGATCATTTAAATGCAGGTGCGTCATCTCCACATCTGCGCTAGCCTCAACTTGTTCTAAATTCACCGCAAATCCGTGGTTTTGGGATGTTATTTCACCGCGTTTGGTCATTAGGTTGAGGATAGGATGATTGATTCCTCTATGTCCGTTGTGCATTTTGAAGGTCTCGATTTTGTTGGCCAAGGCTAAAACTTGATGACCTAGACAAATACCAAAAAGTGGAGCATTCTCTTGTAAGATTTCTTCGGTCACTGCAATAGCATTAGTCAATGGCGCTGGATCACCAGGTCCATTTGAAAGAAAGTAACCATCTGGCGCCCATGCCTTCATTTCGCTAAAAGGAGTGTCATAGGGGAAAACTTTAACGTAAGCACCGCGCTCAGCTAAGCACTTGAGAATATTTCTCTTGATCCCAATGTCAAGAGCTGCAACCTTTAAAGGCGCCTGCTCGTCCCCGAAGAAATAAGGTTCTTTTGTAGAAACCTTTGAAGCGAGTTCTAAACCTGCCATCTGTGGAATTTCACTCAATTCTTTTTTCAATTGATCCAATTCATCTACACGTGTAGAAATAACAGCGTTCATAGCACCGTTGTCACGAATGTGTGAGACCAGTGCTCTGGTGTCCACATCAGAAATGGCAAACAGCTGTTCTTGCTCAAAATAATCTTCTAAACTCTTATCGGCAGCAGGCCTTGAATATTGATAGCTGAAGTTTTTACAAACTAAACCTGCAATTTTAATACTAGTAGACTCCACTTCTTCTTCATTGGTTCCATAGTTACCAATATGCGCATTGGTCAACACCATTATTTGCCCAAAATAAGAAGGGTCTGTAAATATTTCTTGATACCCCGTCATTCCCGTATTAAAACAAACTTCTCCAAAAGCAGTTCCATCTTGGTCAGCTACTGATTTGCCGTAAAATACCGTTCCGTCTTCTAATAAAATAAGTGCTTTTTTTCTCTTTTTGTAATTCATTGGTCTCGCCTTAAATCTTTGGTAAAAAACATAAAAAAAAGGATACGTTTTGACGTATCCTTTAATATTTTATTACGATTTAATCAACATACTTATCAAGTCGTTTTTGATTCATCATCTGTTGACTCTTCATCGTTTTCTTGAGCCTCTTCCGCAGCAGCCTCAGGAGCATCAGCTTCAGTGGCTTCTACTTCGGCCACCTCTTCAGCAGATTCAACCACCTCTTCAGTAACTTCAGCAACTTCCTCTACTTTAGCAGCCGCTTTTGATCTACGACTTCTACGAGTAGTTTTAGCCTTTTTCTCTTCTGCATTGTAAATCGAATTGAAATCAACAAATTCGATCATAGCCATATCTGCATTATCCCCGAGTCTGTTACCCAATTTGATGATACGGGTGTATCCTCCTGGACGATCACCGATTTTCTCTGCGACTGTTGAAAACAACTCAGTTACGGCATGCTTATTTCGCAACATAGAAAAAGCTACACGTCTATTGTGACGAGTACCGTCTGTAGTTTGATTATTATCTTGTTTCGCTCTAGTAACGATCGGCTCAACAAACTGCTTCAACGCTTTTGCCTTAGCTGTCGTTGTATTAATTCTTTTGTGCTCAATAAGAGAGCAAGCCATGTTAGCGAGCATCGCTTTGCGATGTGAAGCCGTACGGCCTAAGTGATTAAATTTCTTTCCGTGTCTCATGATTCACTAATCTCTATCCAATTTATATTTTGTCAAATCCATACCGAACTGTAAGTTCTTGTTTTGAACAAGTTCTTCTAGTTCTGTCAAAGATTTTTTACCGAAATTTCTAAACTTCATCAAATCGTTCTTGTTGAAGGAAACTAAATCGCCCAAAGTATCAACCTCAGCAGCCTTTAAACAATTCAAGGCGCGAACTGATAAATCCATATCAATCAATTTGGTTTTGAGCAACTGTCTCATGTGCAACGACTCTTCGTCATAGGTTTCAGCACTTTCAAGTTCATCAGCTTCTAAAGTGATACGCTCGTCAGAGAATAACATGAAGTGATGAATCAAAATTTTAGCAGCTTCTGTCAATGCGTCTTTAGGATTGATTGACCCGTCTGAACTGATTTCAAAGATGAGCTTTTCGAAATCTGTCTTTTGCTCAACTCTGAAATTTTCAACACTGTATTTCACATTTTTAATCGGTGTGAAAATAGAATCTACAGCAATGCTACCCATAGGAACATTTGATTTTTTATTCTCATCTGCTGGAACGTAACCTCTACCTTTTTCAATAATAATCTGCATATTGAAGTTTACGTTCGCATCTAAATTACAAATCACCAAATCAGGGTTTAAAATTTGGAATCCAGAGATGAATCTTTGGAAATCTCCAGCTTTAATTTCTGTAGTGTTTGTTATCGATATCGCAACTGTTTCGTTATCTACATCATCGATTTGACGCTTAAAACGAATTTGCTTGAGATTTAATATAATTTCCGTAACGTCTTCTACAACGCCTGGAAGCACTGAAAATTCATGCTCAGCTCCGTCAATTCTAACAGAGGTGATTGCATGTCCTTCAAGAGAAGACAACAAAACTCTTCTCAATGCATTTCCAACGGTCAATCCATAACCCGGTTCCAAGGGACGAAATTCGAACTTACCTTCGAAATCGTTGGATTCAATCATTATTACTTTATCAGGCTTTTGAAAATTTAGTAATGCCATATGAAATGTGTGTTGGGGTTATTATTTAGAATACAATTCAACGATTAATTGTTCTTTAATCGTCTCTGGAATTTGAATACGTTCAGGGATACTGACAAAAGTACCTTCCTTCTTTTCTCCATTCCAAGTTAACCACTCGTATACATTTGAATGGTTTGAGAGCGAATGATCAATAGCTTGAAGCGATTTTGATTTCTCTCGCACTCCTATAGTTTGACCTGGTTTTAACTGATACGAAGGAATGTTTACTACTTCTCCGTCTACAGTAATATGTCTGTGAGAAACAAGTTGTCTCGCTCCTCTTCTCGATGGTGCAATACCTAATCGGTATACCACATTGTCCAATCGCGACTCGCACAATTGAAGCAAAACCTCACCAGTAACTCCTTTGCTTCTATTCGCTTTAGAGAACAAGTTACGGAATTGTCTTTCTAAAATACCATAGGTGTATTTTGCTTTCTGCTTCTCCATTAATTGGATCGCATACTCTGATTTTTTACCTCTCCTTTTGTTCACTCCGTGTTGACCAGGAGGATAGTTTTTTCTTTCAAAAGATTTGTCTTCACCGAAAATGGCTTCACCAAATTTTCGAGCAATTTTTGAAGTTGGTCCTGTATATCTTGCCATAACTAATTTTTATGGGAGGAAGCTATGAATTAAGGCTTAATCCTTCGATAGCTTGGATTCCTCCGCGGATTATTTATTTAAATTAAACTCTTCTTCTCTTAGGTGGTCTACATCCATTGTGCGGTAGTGGAGTAACATCTACGATTTCAGTAACCTCAATACCTGCATTGTGAATTGATCTGATCGCAGACTCTCTACCATTACCTGGTCCCTTAACGAATACCTTTACCTTTCTCAAACCAGCTTCGTGAGCGATTTTTGAACAGTCCTCTGCTGCAACTTGTGCTGCATAAGGGGTATTTTTCTTAGAACCTCTAAATCCCATTTTACCTGCTGAAGACCATGAGATCACGTCTCCATTTTTATTTGTCAATGAGATGATAATATTGTTGAAAGATGCCACGATATGTGCTTCTCCCGTAGACTCAACAACCACCTTGCGCTTTTTTGCGACTTTACTATTTGTTTTTGCCATAGCTATAAATATGCTCTACTTTATTCGACAACTAAGGATTACTTAGTTGCTTTCTTTTTGTTAGCAACAGTTTTACGTTTTCCTTTTCGAGTTCTTGAATTGTTCTTCGTTCTCTGCCCTCTTAACGGAAGACCCATACGATGACGAATTCCTCTTTGGCACCCGATGTCCATTAATCGCTTAATGTTCAATTGAGTCTCAGAACGCAATTCACCCTCGATTTTGAACTGAGAAACCGCTTCACGAATATTACTGATTTCAGTATCATTCCATTCAGAAACTTTCTTGTCCTCAGACACCTCTGCTTGCGCTAAAATATCTTTTGCTCTACTGAGACCTATACCGTATATATACGTTAACGATATAACTCCACGCTTTTGTTTTGGTATGTCAACCCCTGCAATTCTAGCCATAATTAACCTTGTCTTTGTTTGTATCTAGGATTTTTTTTGTTGATTACGTATAATCTCCCTTTTCTTCGTACGATCTTGCAATCCGCACTTCTCTTTTTTATTGATGCTCTTACTTTCATATCAATATCTGTATGTTATTCTTGCCTTTGTCAAATCATATGGGCTCATCTCTAGCTTTACCTTGTCTCCAGGCAATAATTTGATGTAATGCATACGCATTTTACCAGAGATATGAGCTGTCACAACATGTCCGTTGTCTAATTCTACTCTAAACATAGCGTTAGACAATGCTTCAATGATAGATCCGTCTTGTTCTATTGCTGCTTGTTTTGCCATGTTATGCTGTTTTTCTGTTTTTACCAGTCTTCATAAGACCGTCGTAATGTCTATTGAGCAAATACGCGTTAATCTGCTGTACTGTATCTATAGCCACACCTACCATAATAAGTAAAGAGGTACCTCCATAGAACAACGCCCATCCTGCTTGTACATCCATAAGCTTAACAACAATCGCTGGCAAGACTGCGAGTAATGCCAAGAAGATTGACCCTGGGAATGTAATTAAGGACATAATGTGATCGAGGTAATCTCCAGTTTCTTTACCTGGTCTAATTCCAGGAATAAAACCTCCACTTCGTTTTAAATCGTCCGCCATTTTGTTCGTAGGAACTGTGATTGCGGTATAGAAAAATGTGAAGATGATAATAAGAACTGCAAATAAAATATTATAAGCCAGCCCGAAAATATCTTGGAAATTAACTTCCATCCATTGTCCTATGCTAGTGTGATTTATTGAACGTCCAATAAGTCCTGGCGCAAACATAATTGCTTGAGCAAAGATGATTGGCATTACTCCAGAAGCATTCAATTTTAATGGAATGTATTGACGAGCTCCTACAGCGTTCTTATCGTAACCACCCGAAGCTGTTCTTCTTGCGTATTGCACAGGAATCTGACGCATAGCCATCACTAACAATACTGAGAGTAAAATCACAACAAACCATACAATCAACTCAATTAGCACAAACATGAATCCTCCATTTGAGTTCGTAGTTCTTGAAATAAATTCTTGAACGAATGATTGCGGCATAGTAGCGATGATACCAACCATGATTAATAATGAAATACCATTACCAATACCTTTATCTGTAATCTTCTCACCTAACCACATGGCGAAAATCGTTCCCGTAACCAAAATAGTTACCGCAGGAAACATAAAGTTCAAGCCTTTGCCTAAAACGAAAGCAGAATCTGGTACTCCAAGAGCACTCAAGCCAAATAAATAGGTTGGAGCTTGAACGATACAAATCGCTATAGTCAACCAACGCGTGATTTGAGTTTTGGTTTTTCTACCACTTTCTCCTTCTTTATCTAATTTTTGTAAATAAGGAATTGCGATACCCATAAGCTGCACTACGATTGATGCAGATATGTAAGGCATAATCCCAAGTGCAAAAATTGAAGCATTTGCAAAAGCCCCACCTGTAAAAGCATTGAGGATTCCTAAAATTCCTTGTTCTGTATTGGCGTTTAGCTCTGATAGTTGAGCAGTATCAATACCCGGAAGTACGATTTGAGCTCCGAATCTGTAAACCAATAACATAGAAAGCGTTAAAAGCAAACGCTCTCTCAACTCTTTGATTTTCCAGATATTCGTTAATGTTTCAACAATTTTATTCATTGGTTAGGTCTTATATAGTTTTAGCTTCACCACCAGCTTTTTCGATAGCTGCAGCGGCACTCGCACTAAATTTATGAGCTACCACATTTACTTTTGCTTTGAGCTCACCATTTCCTAATATTTTTACTAAATCTTGTTTTTTAACCACATTGTGCGCCTGAAGCGTATCGAGGTTAATCTCCGTCACACCTGCATCAGCAAGCTCTTGGATTTTTGACAAGTTTACAGCTTGGTATTCTTTTCTATTGATATTCTTAAAACCAAATTTTGGTACTCGACGTTGAAGTGGCATTTGTCCACCTTCGAAACCGATTTTTCTCGAATATCCAGATCTAGATTTGGCTCCTTTGTGTCCTCTTTTAGCGGTTCCACCTTTTCCTGAACCTTGTCCACGACCAACTCTTTTTCCTTCTCTATTTACAGCGCCATCTGCTGGCTTTAAGCTACTTAAATTCATTATAACTTAGATTTATGCTTCCTCAGTGGAAACCAAATGTTTTACAATATTAACCATCCCTATGATGTTAGGTGTAGCATCGTGTTCTACAACTTGTCCAATTTTGTGTAAACCTAAAGCTTCTAAAGTACGCTTTTGATTTTTTGGACGTTTGATACTACTTCTGATCTGTGTTACTTTAATCTTTCCCATTTGCCTATCCTTTAAAAACCTTATCTAAACTCACTCCTCTTTGCTTGGCCACAGTTCCAGCATCTCTCAATTGCGTCAAAGCATCAAAAGTCGCTTTTACCACATTGTGAGGATTAGAAGAACCTTGTGACTTAGAAAGTACATCGTGAACTCCAACAGATTCAAGTACTGCTCTAACGGCTCCACCAGCAATCACTCCTGTACCCTGAGAAGCAGGCTGAATGTATACTCGAGCACCACCAAATTTACCTTTTTGCTCATGAGGAAGTGTTCCTTTGTTCAATGGAATTCTAATGAGGTTTTTCTTCGCATCTTCAACTGCCTTAGCAATTGCAGTTGCAACCTCTTTAGATTTACCTAGTCCGTGACCTACAACACCATCTTCATTTCCAACAACTACTATTGCTGAAAATCCAAATGCTCTACCACCTTTAGTTACTTTAGTTACACGTTGTACACCAACCAAACGGTCTTTCAATTCTAAACCTCCTGGTTTAACGGTTTCTATATTTCTATTTTTTTGTGCCATAGTCAATTAAAATTTTAATCCTCCTTCTCTTGCCCCTTCAGCTAAAGATTTAACTCGTCCGTGATATAAGTTTCCTCCGCGATCAAAAGCCACTTCAGATACACCTTTCTCAATTGCCTTCTTTGCGATAGACTTTCCTACCTCAGCAGCGATTTGAGTTTTTGTACCTTCTGCTTTAAGCTCTTTATCTTGAGAAGATGCGGCAGCAATTGTAACACCTTTTGTGTCGTCAATAACTTGAGCGTAAATCTCCTTATTACTTCTAAAGACAGCAAGTCTTGGTCTTTCAGGAGTTCCCGAAGAAATCTTTCTAATTCTTCTCTTAATTCTTAGTCTTCTATCTGTTTTTGATAATCCCATGATTCAAAACTTATTATGCTGATTTACCTGCTTTACGTCTGATAATTTCTCCGACGAATTTGATTCCTTTTCCTTTGTAAGGCTCTGGCTTTCTAAATGATCTGATTTTAGCGGCCACCTGACCTACCAATTGCTTATCATGTGAAGTAAGCTTTACGATTGGATTTTTACCTTTCTCTGAAACCGTTTCGATTTTTACTTCAGGAGCAATATCCATCACGATATTGTGCGAAAAACCAATTGCAAGGTCTAATTGTTGCCCTTGGTTCGATGCACGGTATCCTACTCCAACCAGTTCCAATTGCTTAGTGAATCCATCAGTGACTCCTACGACCATATTGGCAATGAGAGCACGATATAATCCGTGTTTAGCCTTATCTTCTTTTTTATCCGCAGCACGTGTAACTCGAACTTCCCCATCAGCTACTTCAACCTTTACTGTATCGTAAGCTTGAGTCAGTTCTCCTAATTTTCCTTTTACCGTTACCGTTCCGTCTTGAACATTCACCTCAACTCCTGAGGGGATTGTAATTGGATTATTTCCTATTCTTGACATAATTCAGCGTTTTCGAATTAATATACGTAGCACAATACCTCACCACCTACATTTTCTCTCTTGGCCTGTGTACTAGTCATCACGCCATTAGACGTAGACATGACTGCAATACCTAAGCCGTTGAGAACTCTTGGAAGTGTATCGGCGTTAACATATTTTCTCAATCCGGGTTTACTCACCCTTTGTAATTTTTTGATGACAGGTTCTTTAGTTACGTTGTCGTATTTCAACGCAATCTTAATGACACCCTGTAAATTATCATCCTCGAATTTATAGCTCAAGATGTACCCTTGATCAAATAAAATCTTAGTGATTTGTTTCTTAAGATTAGAGGCAGGAATTTCTACCACTCTATGCCCCGCACTATTGGCGTTGCGTATTCTTGTTAAATAATCTGCTATTGGATCTGTAACCATTTCGACTTGTATTCTATTACCAGCTCGCTTTTTTAACGCCTGGGATTAAACCTTTGTTTGCCATTTCTCTAAACGTAACTCTTGATATTCCAAAAGTTCGCATGTATCCTCTTGGACGACCTGTCAATTTGCATCTGTTTCTCTGACGCACAGGTGAAGCGTTTTTAGGTAATTTTTGAAGTGCTTCGTAATCACCAGCTTCTTTTAATGCTTTTCTCTTTGCAGCGTATTTCTCAACTAGTTTTGCTCTTTTGCGTTCGCGAGCTTTCATTGATTCTTTAGCCATATTATTTCTTTTTAAAGGGTAACCCCAATGCTGTTAATAATGATTTCGCCTCTTGATCAGTTTCTGCTGAAGTCACAAATGTGATGTCCATTCCACTGATGCGATTGATTTTATCAATATTGATTTCAGGAAAGATAATTTGCTCAGTTACACCGAGGTTGTAATTACCTCTACCGTCGAAACCACTGGCTTTGATACCTTGAAAATCTCTTACCCTTGGTAGAGCGATAGTAATCAAACGATCTAAAAATTCATACATGCGCTCACCTCTAAGTGTTACTTTGGCGCCAATTGGCATTCCTTTTCTCAACTTGAACGAGGCAACGTCTTTTTTAGATATCGTTGCTATTGCCTTCTGACCACTAATTGTAGTTAATTCATCAACTGCGTGATCAATAAGCTTTTTATCTGCTACTGCAGCACCTACACCGCGACTGATAACAATCTTTTCTAACTTAGGAACCATCATTACATTTTTGTAATCGAATTCCTCTGTAAGCGTTTGTACAATGCGCTCTCTATATTCTTCTTTTAATCTTGGTGAATATCCCATGACCTTAAATTTCTTCGTTTGATTTAACCGCTACGCGTACTTTTTTACCGTCCCTCATCTCAATCCTAACTCGAGTCGCTTCACTAGACTTTGGATCGATTAAGGCCACATTCGAAATGTGTATTGGCGCCTCTTTCTCTACAATTCCCCCTTGAGGGTTATTTGCACTAGGCTTTTGATGTTTAGAAACCAAGTTTACGCCTTCAACGATTACTCTTTGTTTCTCTTTGTCAATACGTTGAATGACACCTTCAGAACCTTTATGCTCTCCAGTAATTACTTTAACGTTATCTCCAGTTTTTAACTTAAACTTTACCATCTTTCTGATATTTATAATACCTCAGGGGCTAGTGAAACAATCTTCATGAATTGCTTATCTCGCAATTCTCTTGCAACAGGACCAAAAACACGAGTACCGCGCATTTCTCCTGTGGGATTTAATAGTACACAAGCGTTGTCATCGAATCTGATATACGATCCGTCTGGTCTGCGTACTTCTTTTTTAGTTCTCACCACTACTGCAGTCGAAACAGCACCCTTTTTAACATTACCATTAGGTGCAGCATCTTTTACAGTTACAACGATCTTATCTCCCAAAGACGCATAACGTCTTTTAGTACCTCCGAGAACTCTAATTGTCAATACTTCTTTTGCTCCAGTATTGTCTGCTACTTTAAGTCTTGATTCCTGTTGTACCATGATTATTTAGCTCTTTCTAATATTTCAACTAACCTCCAGCACTTGGTCTTACTCAAAGGTCTTGTTTCCATTATTTTTACTGTATCACCCTCGTTGCAGTCATTTTTTTCATCATGAGCAACGTACTTTTTCGTTTTCAAAACGAATTTACCGTACATCGGGTGCTTTACACGCTTTACTTCCGAGACAACAATTGATTTCTCCATTTTGTTACTCGTAACAACGCCGATTCTTTCTTTTCTTAGATTTCTATTTTCCATAAGGTCAGACCCGTTATTGAATTTCCCTTTTATTTAATTCTGTAGCAATTCTAGCTACAGTTCTTCTCGTCTTTCTGATCAACATCGGATTTTCAAGCGGAGATACCGCATGCGTAATCTTCATGTCTTCGTATTCTTTGCGAAGAGTAGCCAATTTTAGCGTTAACTCTTCAACCGATAGTTCTTTAATTTCTGATTGTTTCATAATACAGTTGGTTTAATCATCAGAATAATCTCGTGCAACAATAAATTTGGTACGCACTGGTAGTTTTTGAGCCGCAAGTCTCAATGCTTCCTTGGCAACATCCATAGGAACACCAGACAACTCAAACATAATTCTACCAGGCTTAACTACAGCTACCCAATATTCAGGAGCTCCTTTACCTTTACCCATCCTTACCTCTAAAGGCTTCTTAGTAATGGGTTTATCCGGAAATATTTTAATCCATAATTGACCCTGTCTCTTCATGTAACGCGTAGCAGCGATACGAGCAGCTTCAATTTGACGTGAGGTAATGAAATGAGAATCCAATGATTTGATTCCAAACATTCCATTAGACAACTGATGTCCACGCTGCGAAATACCTTTCATTCGCCCCTTCTGGGCTTTGCGAAATTTAGTTCTTTTAGGTTGTAACATGCTTACCTATTTTTTCTATTACTTTCTACGACGTCTTTTTCCGCCGTCTTGTTTTCCTTTTGATTGAGAAGATGAAAGTCCAACTAATGGAGATAATTCTCTCTTACCGTAAACCTCACCTTTCATAATCCACACTTTGATTCCTAATCGACCATAAGTGGTATGTGCTTCTTCAAGAGCATAATCCACATCAGCTCTAAATGTAGATAATGGAATTCTACCCTCTTTATACCCTTCTGATCTCGCCATCTCAGCTCCATTCAAACGACCTGAAATTTGAATCTTGATACCTTCAGCATTCATACGCATCGCAGCTGCGATAGCCATTTTAATGGCTCTTCTGTACGAAATACGATTTTCAATTTGTCGAGCAACTGAAGACGCAACTAATTTCGCATCTAACTCAGGTCTCTTGATCTCGTGTATATTGATCTGTACTTCTTTCGAAGTAATTTTCTTAAGCTCTTCTTTTAACTTATCAACCTCTTGACCAGCCTTACCAATGATAATACCAGGTCTTGCTGTTGTGATTGTTATTGTGATTAGCTTTAATGTTCTCTCAATAATAACTCTGGAAACACTTGCTTTTGCAAGTCTGGCAAAAATATATTTGCGAATTTTATCATCTTCGGCAATCTTATCTCCGTAGTCGTTTCCTCCATACCAGTTTGATTCCCATCCTCTGATGATTCCTAATCTGTTTCCAATTGGATTTGTTTTCTGTCCCATATTATTTAAACTGATTCAGTTTGAGTTTGGTTATGTGCTCCTAAGACAAGAGTTACGTGATTTGATCTCTTTCTTATTCTGTGAGCGCGTCCTTGAGGTGCTGTTTGTAATCTTTTCAGCATTGTTCCTCCATCTACTCGAATTTCTTTCACAAATAAATCTGCATCTTCAATACTCGCATCTTCATTCTTAGCTTCCCAATTAGCGATAGCCGATAACAACAACTTCTCTAATCTTCTTGAAGCTTCTCTCGAGTTGAATTTTAAAATCGCCAAAGCCATCTCAACTTTCTTACCTCTAATCAAATCTGCTACTAAACGCATTTTACGAGGAGAAGTAGGACAATCATTAAGTTTGGCAAAAGCTGTCTGTTTCTTTTCAGCCTTAATGCGATCCGCCATTTCTTTTTTACGAACTCCCATAATTCAATTACTTTTTTCCTTTATTTTTTGCTCCAGCATGACCTCTAAACGAGCGAGTTGGAGAAAATTCACCTAATTTGTGACCTACCATGTTTTCAGTGACATAAACGGGAACGAATTGTCTACCGTTGTGTACTGCTATTGTTTGTCCTACGAAGTCAGGAGTAATCATTGATGCTCTTGACCAAGTCTTGATTACAGCGTTCTTACCAGAAGCTACATTCTGCTGAACTTTTTTCTCTAGACTGTGATGGACAAATGGTCCTTTTTTTAACGAACGTGCCATATGCTAATTATTTCTTTCTTCGTTCTATGATATATCTATTACTGTCTTTTGTTTTAGACCTTGTACGGAATCCTTTCGCTGGGATACCGTTCTTAGATCTTGGGTGACCTCCAGAAGCACGACCTTCACCACCACCCATTGGGTGATCGACAGGGTTCATTACTACAGGTCTTGTACGAGGTCTTCTTCCTAACCATCTGCTTCTACCAGCTTTACCAGAAACGATAAGTTGGTGATCAGAGTTAGATACAGCACCAATGGTGGCCATACATTCAGACAAAATCATTCTCGTTTCACCTGAAGGAAGTTTGATGATGGCAAATTTTCCATCTCTCGCCATTAATTGAGCAAATGTTCCAGCACTTCGAGCCATTACAGCTCCGCGTCCTGGTCTTAACTCAATACACGATATGATTGTACCTAATGGAATTGCTTTTAGGGGTAACGCATTTCCTATATCTGGAGTAGCATTCTCACCCGATGAAAGCTTTTGGCCTACTTGTAAGCCGTTTTGAGCAATGATGTAACGCTTCTCACCATCAGTATACTGCAATAAAGCAATAAACGCTGTTCTATTCGGATCGTACTGAATAGAAAGCACCTCTGCCTCTATGTTTTGTTTTTCTCTCTTAAAATCGATAATTCTATATCGTCTTTTATGACCACCACCTCTGTGAGAGGTCGTCATTTTTCCTTCGCTATTTCTACCTCCAGACTTCTTTAAAGGCGCTAAAAGCGACTTTTCAGGCTTTGATTCGGTTAGGGCGTCGAAGCCGTTAACCACTTTAAAGCGTTGTCCAGGAGTAATAGGTTTTAGTTTTCTAACAGCCATGATTCTGTTTTATAGATTACTGTAAAAATCAATAATGTCTCCTTCAGCCACATCTACGATCGCCTTTTTCTTAGCTACCGTTTTTCCGTGTTGAATTCCGGTTTTTGTATATCTCGTCTTTCTTACAGGAGCTACATTCATTGTTCTCACCTTCTCTACAGTTACTCCGTAAGTTTTCTCAACCGCTTCTTTGATTTGAAGCTTGTTTGAGTTAGGGTTAACGTAAAACCCATATCTGTTAAACAACTCGCTGTCTGCGGTCATTTTTTCAGTAATAATTGGTTTTAATAAAATATTCATATCCCTATTGCTTATTTAATGTTGACTCTAATCCTTCTAATGCGCTTTCTGCGATTACCAATGTATTAGCATCTAAAATTTTATAAGTGTTTACATTTGAAGATGTAATCACGTTAGATGATTGCACATTTCTAGCAGACAAAAACACATTTTGATCTACGCTTGATACTACAAACAAAGATTTTGATTCGCTCAAGCCTAAAGCACCCAATAGTGCTACAAAAGATTTTGTCTTAGGCGCATCGAAGTTAAAGTCTTCAATCACCTTGATTTCATTTCCTTTAGACTTCAAGCTAAGAGCTGATTTACGAGCCAAACGTTTTACATTCTTGTTTAATTTATGCTGGTAGCTTCTTGGTCTAGGGCCGAAAATTCTACCTCCACCTCTAAAAACAGGTGATTTGATACTACCGGCACGTGCTGTACCTGTACCTTTTTGCTTTTTAATCTTTCTGGTACTTCCTACGATTTCACCTCGTTCTTTAGCCTTATGCGTTCCCTGACGCTGATGCGCAAGGTATTGTTTTACATCCAAGTAAATCGCATGCTCATTAGGCTCAATACCAAAAATTGAATCCGACAGCTCAACTTTGCGACCTGTACCTTTTCCGTTAATATCGATTACTTCAACTTTCATTATTTCTCAACAATTACGTAGGCGTTTTTGTGTCCTGGAACACAACCTTTAACAACCAACAAATTTTTATCTGCAATAACTTTGACTACTCTAAGGTTTTGAACAGTAACACGCTCACCACCCATTCTTCCAGCCATTCGCATTCCCTTGAAAACACGAGCAGGATAAGAAGCTGCACCAATTGATCCAGGAGCTCTTAGCCTGTTGTGCTGTCCGTGTGTTGCCTGACCAACTCCCGCGAAGCCGTGTCTTTTTACCACACCTTGGAAACCTTTTCCTTTAGACGTTCCAACCACGTCAACAAATTCTCCTTCTGTAAAGAGTTCAACATTAATTTGATCTCCCATTTGGTAATCACCCTCAAAATCACGAAACTCGACAACTTTTTTCTTTGGAGAAGTACCTGCTTTTTTAAAGTGGCCTTGTTCAGCCTTTGTGGTACGTTTCTCTGCCTTGTCATCGAAACCAAGCTGTAAGGCTGAATAGCCATCTAGCTCTTCGGTTCTGACTTGGGTAACCACACAAGGACCAGCCTCAATGATTGTGCATGGAATGTTTTTTCCATTCTCATCAAAGATGCTCGTCATGCCGATTTTTTTTCCTATTAACCCAGACATATGTATTTATTCAATTTATATTTAAAAAAATTGGGGTCAAGAAAATGCTGTAACCCCAGTTATTTTCTTTCACCGTTTTTCTCAAACCATCGTTTGAGACATGTTTGCGGCCTTATGGCCAATTTTCAATTACACCTTAATCTCTACTTCTACACCACTTGGCAATTCCAACTTCATCAAAGCGTCAATTGTTTTTGATGAAGAACTGTAAATGTCAAGCAATCTCTTGTAAGAACTAAGTTGAAATTGCTCTCTCGATTTTTTGTTCACGTGCGGTGATCTCAAAACCGTGAATATTTTCTTATTTGTCGGCAATGGAATTGGGCCTGTAACAACAGCTCCAGTTGTCTTTACCGTCTTAACGATTTTCTCTGCTGATTTATCAACTAAATTGTAATCGTATGATTTTAATTTTATTCTAATTTTTTGACTCATCTTCTCAATCGTTTATTAGTCGTTACCTCCTTTTGCCGCTTTGATTACCTCTTCAGCTATGTTTGGAGGAGTTTCAGCGTAATGTGCAAATTCCATCGTAGATGTCGCTCTACCAGAAGAAAGTGTTCTCAGAGATGTAACGTATCCGAACATTTCAGATAAAGGAACCTCAGCTTTAACCACTTTAGAACCTGAACGCTCATCCATACTGTTCACTTGCCCTCTTCTTCTATTCAAATCTCCTACAATATCACCCATGTTTTCCTCAGGAGTCAAAACTTCTAATTTCATAATAGGTTCCATGATAATCGCACGAGCAGCTTTAGCAGCAGCCTTATATCCTAGCTTCGCAGCTAATTCGAAAGATAGTGAGTCAGAATCCACAGGGTGGAAAGAACCATCCTTAAGTGTCACTTTCATGCTATCCATCTCAAATCCAGCTAGTGGACCATTCTTCATAGCTTCTTTGAAACCTTTCTCTACAGAAGGGATGTATTCTTTAGGAACATTACCTCCTTTAATTTGATTGACGAACTCAAGACCAGCCTTACCTTCTTCTGCAGGCTCCATAACAAATACGATGTCTGCGAATTTACCACGACCACCTGACTGCTTTTTGTACACCTCACGGTGATCAGCAGTAGCTGTGATAGCTTCTTTGTACTCTACTTGCGGTTGACCTTGGTTGACCTCTACCTTGAATTCTCTTTTCAAACGGTCGACAATAATATCTAAATGAAGCTCACCCATACCAGAAATAATAGTCTGTCCAGAGGCCTCATCCGTTTTCACAGTGAAAGTAGGATCTTCTTCAGCTAATTTCGCAAGGGCCATACCCAATTTGTCAACATCAGCCTTGGTTTTTGGTTCTACTGCAATACCAATTACAGGATCAGGAAAATCCATACTCTCGAGTACAATCGGATTTTTCTCATCTGATAGGGTATCACCAGTTTTAATATCTTTAAATCCAACAGCTGCACCAATATCTCCAGCAGAAATGCTTTCAATTGCATTCTGTTTATTCGAGTGCATCTGATAGATTCTTGAAATACGTTCTTTATTTCCAGATCTGTTGTTCAACACGTATGACCCGGCATTCAAAGTACCTGAATACGCTCTAAAGAAAGCTAAACGTCCAACAAAAGGATCTGTCGCAATTTTAAAAGCTAAAGCAGCAAATGGATCTGCAGGATTTGGTTTTCTTGAAGTCTCATCTCCTGTATCAGGATTAGTACCAACGATAGCATCCTTATCTAAAGGCGAAGGAAGGTATCTACATACAGCATCTAACAAGAATTGAACTCCTTTATTCTTAAAAGCAGAACCACATACCATAGGAATAATACTCATATCCATAACGGCAGCACGCAGTGCAGCATGTACTTCTTCTTCAGTAATTGAGTCTTCATCCTCGAAGAATTTCTCCATTAAGTTTTCATCGTACTCCGCTACAGCCTCTATAAGCTCTGCTCTGTACTGATGAACCTCATCTTTCATTTCTTCAGGAATATCGATAACGTCGAAAGTTGACCCGAAATTATCCTCGTGCCAAACGATAGCTCTGTTTTTAACTAAGTCTACTATTCCTTTAAAGTCTGCCTCGTCTCCAATTGGTAAAACAATAGGAACAGCATTAGACTTTAACATTTCTCTTACCTGCTTACAAACATTCAAGAAGTTCGAACCTTGACGGTCCATCTTGTTTACAAATCCCATTCTTGGAACTTTGTAGTTGTCTGCAAGTCTCCAGTTCGTCTCAGATTGTGGTTCTACACCATCAACAGCTGAAAATAAAAATACTAAACCATCAAGTACTCTTAACGATCTGTTTACCTCAACGGTAAAATCAACGTGTCCCGGAGTATCGATAATATTAAAGTGATAACCTTTAGCATCTGCTGTTGGCTGACCGTTTTCAGTTGGGAAATTCCACGTACAGGTTGTAGCGGCAGATGTAATGGTAATTCCTCTTTCCTGCTCTTGCTCCATCCAGTCCATTGTTGCAGCACCGTCGTGTACTTCACCAATTTTGTGACTTACTCCTGTGTAGAATAATATTCGTTCAGTTGTAGTGGTCTTTCCGGCATCAATGTGAGCCGCAATTCCAATATTTCTTGTGTATTTTAAATCTCTTGCCATGATCTACTTAAAATCTAAAATGTGAGAATGCTTTGTTGGCCTCAGCCATTTTGTGCGTATCTACTCTTTTCTTAACTGCAGCACCTTCTTCTTTTGCAGCCGCTAAAATTTCAGCCGCTAAACGCTGAGCCATTGACTTTTCGTTTCGCTTGCGCGCGAAGCTGATAAGCCACTTCATTGCAGTAGATATTTTTCGATCAGGACGAATAGGCATCGGAATTTGAAAAGTTGCTCCACCCACTCTTCTCGAGCGAACTTCAACGTGAGGCATCACATTGCTTAAGGCATCTTTCCAGATTTCTAATCCAGACTTTTCGTCATCAGTTTTTCTTTCATTTACAACGTCTATTGCGTCATAAAATATTTTGAAGGCAACGGATTTTTTTCCGTCCCACATCATCATATTCACAAATCTAGTTACCAGTTGGTCTCCAAATTTTGGATCTGGTAAGATAGGTCGTTTTTTTGCTTGTCTTTTTCTCATGATCTGGTACTACTTATTTTTTTGGTCGTTTTGCTCCGTACTTCGATCTTCTCTGCGTACGTCCTTCAACACCTGCTGTGTCAAGTGCACCTCTAATGATATGATATCGGACTCCAGGCAAGTCCTTAACTCTTCCACCTCTTACCAATACTATCGAGTGCTCTTGGAGATTGTGTCCTTCACCTGGGATGTAAGCGTTAACCTCTTTTCCGTTGGTCAACCTTACCCTTGCAACCTTTCTCATCGCTGAGTTCGGTTTTTTCGGTGTTGTCGTGTACACACGTGTACAAACACCTCTTCTTTGAGGACAAGAATCCAAAGCAGCCGATTTACTCTTCTTGGTTATAGAGTGTCTACCTTTTCTAACTAATTGTGATATTGTTGGCATTAAAATAAATATATTTTCCCTCAATTTTGGGGCTGCAAATGTAGACATTAATATCAATAATTCAAATCATTTGTAAACTTTATTTAAGGGATTTTAGAAAGTTTTGCAAAAAGCGATTTTAACCGCCTATTCTGATTTGAACAATTCACCTGCTGAAGAATGAAACTACGATGCTGAAATGTAAGTTTTATTCCTACTGCGAAAAATGAAATTTAGAACAATGAAAAATGAACTTTGTCGTTTATTTAACACTTTTTATCTATGGAATCGTAAAAAAACTTGAACTACGTTAATTAAAAGCAAAATAATTTTGGATTATTAACTCAATTTTAAGATTTTTACATTTAGCTAATTCAAATAATTAAAAAATGAAAACAAAACTCAATGGAATCTTAACGCTATTTTTAGCGTTGATTGTGCAAGTTGCTTTTGCACAAGAGAAGACGGTTTCCGGTACGGTAACAGACTCTGATGGTCTGCCATTACCTGGTGTGAATATCGTCGTTGATGGTACTATTAATGGTACGCAGACTGACTTTGATGGTAATTACTCAATTACTGCAAGTGTTGGTGATGTTTTGATTTACTCTTACATCGGACAACAAGAGGAATCAAGAACAGTAGGTGCGAGCAATACTATTAATGTACAAATGCAAGAGGATGCAACTGCTCTTGAAGAGGTAATTGTAACTGCCCAGGGTATCAAAAGAGAGAAGCAAGCTCTTGGATACGCTATTTCATCGGTAGGTGAAGAGCAAATCGCTCAAAGAACTGAAGGTGATATAGGACGTGTATTAAGAGGTAAAGCTTCTGGGGTTAATATTACTCAGCAAAGTGGTATTTCTGGTTCTGGAACAAACATCGTTATTCGAGGTTTACAATCTTTCAGCCAAAATAACCAGCCATTATTTATTGTTGATGGTGTTCCTTTCGCTAGTGGTACTAACGCTCAAGGTTCATTCGTTGATGGTAACAACGGTTCATCTCGTTTCTTAGACTTAGATCCTAACTCGATTGAGAGTGTTCAGGTACTTAAAGGTCTTTCAGCTGCTACCCTATATGGAGAGCAAGGTAAGAACGGGGTTATCCTTATTACTACAAAAAGTGGAGCTTCAGGTGCTGTTAAGAAGAAAAACGAGATTACGGTAACGCAATCTTACTTCTTTAACGAAATCGCATCTTTAGCTGACTACCAAAACGAATACGGTAACGGATTCGACCAGAAGTTCGGATGGTTCTTCTCTAACTGGGGTCCTTCTTTCAGAAAAGGTGGATCAACAGGATGGGGTAACGCATCAAACTTCCCTTCAGTTTATCAATTAGATACTACTGACGGAACAATCCTTCACCCTTATTCAACTGCTGGTGCTGCGACAGGTATTCCTGCTGCATTCCCAGAATTCCAAGGAGCTCGATATAAGTGGCAACCTTACAACTCAGTAGGTGGTTTCTTTAGAACTGGAACGGTAAGTAACACTTCGATTAACGCAGGTGGTACTTCTCAGGACGGTAAAGTTTCTTACAACGCGAGTTTTGGTCATTTAGAAGATAAAGGATTTACTCCAGGTAACAGACTATTGAGAAACAATATCTCTGTTGGTGGACGTGCTCAATTATCAAATAACTTCACAGTAGCTGGTACGATGAACTACTCGAGAACTTCATTTAAGTCTCCTCCAGTAGCAGCATCTTATGGTTCTAACGTAGGTGGATCAGGTCAGTCAGTTTTCGGTAACATCATTTACACACCGAGATCTGTAGATTTAAATGGTCTTCCTTTCCAGAACCCAATCACAGGTGGTTCGACTTACTATCGTCAGAACAACTCTATCCAGCACCCGTTATGGACGGTTAACAATGCAGCAAACCTCCAAACTACTAACAGAGCGTTTGGACAAATGACTGCAACATATAATTTCAACGATAACTTAAACCTATTATATCGTTTTGGATATGACGTTTACAACGAAAGAAACGTAAACTACCAAAACAGAGGAGGTATCGGAACAACTGCTGTTACTCGTTCAGGTATATACGAAACTTGGGATAACAACAACAGAATCTGGGATCACTCTGTCATCTTAACAGGTGATTACGATTTAAGTGAGAAGTTAGATATGACATTCAACGTTGGTGCTACATCACGTTCGTCTAACTACGACAGACAAGGTGTTGCTTCATCAAGTCAGAACGTATTTGGAGTTCTAAGACACTTCAACTTTGATAACCAAGACGAAATTCAGTTTACTACATATAAGAATATCTTAGGAGCTTATGCTCAGGCAGATTTCGGATATGATAGAATTCTTTACTTCACAGTTAACGGACGTAATGACTGGGTATCTAACCAGGCTGTAGAAAACAGACAGTTATTCTACAAAGGTGGATCTTTAGCATTCATTCCTTCAACTGCATTCCCTTCAATCAAAAGTGAGAATGGAATCAACAACTTAAAAGTAAGAGCTGGATACGGTGAATCAGCTGGTTTCGCTAGTGGATTCCCAACTTCGGTTAACTTAAGCTTAAATACTCAAGCATTCGAAGACGATGCAAGAGGAACTATCGTAACAAATTCAGTATCTAATACAGTAGCTAACCCAGGAATCCTTCCAGAGCGTTACCGTGAATTAGAAGCTGGTTTAGAAGCTAGTTTATACAAAAACAAGATTAGCATTGACTTATCTATCTACAAGCGTTTTACAGAAGACTTAATTATCAACAGACCTCTTGACCCATCAACTGGTGGTACTACAATCCAAACTAATATTGGAGAAATCGAGGGTAATGGTGTTGAATTAGACTTAGGTATTAACCTTGTTAGAACTGAGGACTTCTCTTGGGATATAAACGCTAACTACAACCAAAACGAATCAATCGTTACTGATTTAGGAGCTGATACGGACATCATCGTATATGCTGGATTCACAAGCCAAGGTAATGCTGCGATCCCAGGACAACCTCTTGGTGTAATGGTTGGTAGTAGAGTTAAAAGAGGTCCTAACGGAGAGCTTTCTGTAGCTGCTAACGGTAACTACATTAGTGAAGCACAGGATCCTGACACAGGATTAATCCCTGTAGTTGGTAATCCAACTCCAGACTTCATCCTAAACGTTGGAAATACTATTTCTTACAAAGGACTTAACTTCTCATTCTTGTTCAACCACGTACAAGGTGGAGATTTATATGCACAGACTACACAAACCTTATTAGGTAGAGGTCTTATTACTGAGACTATCGATCGTGAGAACACTTATATCTTACCAGGTATCGGTCCTGACGGTCAGCCTAACACAACGCAGATCAACAACTCTGACTTCTATTTCTCAAACGTTCTTTATGGACCAGTAGAATTAGGTGTTTATGATGCAACTGCGTTACGTTTACAAGAGGTTTCTTTAGGATATAGCTTACCTTCTAGCTTATTAGAGAAAACACCATTTGGATCATTAAGTTTCACCCTTTCAGGATTTAACTTATGGTACAAGGCGTTTAACATGCCTGATGGTGCTAACTTCGATCCTAACGTAGCAGGTTTAGGTGTAGGTAATGGACAAGGGTTTGAGTACTTGAACGGTCCTTCATCAAAACGTTACGGATTAAGTGTTAAAGCTTCATTCTAATCATAAAACATTTATTAGTAAATCATTATGAAAAATTTATTTAAAATATTAAGTGTAGTTGCGATTGTTGGAGCATTAAGCTTACAGTCGTGTGAGACTACAGAACTAGATCTTAGGGAAAACCCTAACGCTCTGTCAAAAGATCAGGCGAGTCCTGACTTCTTGATGAACCAGATCCAATTAAGCTTTGCTGGTTGGGTTGAGAGTTTCGGTAATATCGGTGCTGAAATGGCACGTATCGATTACCACTCTGGTAGAACTTATGAGAACAACTTCTCTCCTGCTACTTTTAACGGAAGATGGTCAACAGCTTACGCTGGAATGTTTGAGGACATCAAGGCCTTAACTCCATTAGCAGAAGAAGGTGGATTAGACACGCACTTAGGAATTTCAAAATTCATTAAGGCTTTCGTTGCCATTACTTTAGTTGATTACTTTGGAGATGTTCCTTTCTCTGAAGCAAACTTAGGTGGTGAAAACTTCAACCCAGCTGCTGATGCCGGTTCAACTGTTTATGCATCTGCAATGGCTCTTATTGACGAAGCTATCGGTCACTTTAATGCTGGAGGTCCTGCTGTAGCAAACGACTTCTATTTCAGTGGAGATGCTGATGCTTGGGTTAAGGCGTGTAATACACTAAAACTTAAAGCGTTAATGACTTCAAGATTGGTTGATTCAGGAGCAGTTTCTGCTTTCAATTCAATCATCTCTGGAGGAAATTACATCATGAGCTCTGATGACGATATGCAATTCACTTGGGGTGTTGAAGCACTTCAACCAGATTCACGTCACCCGAGATACAGAAGTGACTACACAGCAACTGGTGCTGGCTATTACCAATCAATTCACTTAATGAACTATATGTTACAGAATGACGATCCAAGAAGACGTTACTACTTCTATCGTCAAAATGCTGAAACTCCAGGTCAAGACGGTGCTCCACCAGCTCTTGAAACACTTGGATGTTCATTACAAGAAGCTCCTGCTCACTATGACGGTTTCCCATTCTGTGGATTACCTGATGGTTACTGGGGTAGAGATCACGGAAATGACGAAGGTATTCCTCCAGATGGATTCTTGAGAACAATGCACGGAGTTTATCCTGCTGGTGGTGCTTTTGACGATTCAACATTTGAAGGTCGAGTTCAAGGTGAGGGTGGAAAAGGAGCTGGAATTACTCCAATTATGCTTGCATCTACTGTAGATTTCTGGCAAGCAGAAGCTGCCCTTTTAGGAGGAGACGCTGCTGGAGCTAGAGCTGCAATGCTAGCAGGTCTTGCAAAGTCTGTTGCAAAAGTTCAAGGATTTGTTTCTCTTGACCCTACTGCTGATGACTCATTTGCTCCTGATGCTGCGGCTGTAACTGCTCACGCTGATGCTGTTGGTGCTGCTTTTGATGCGGCAGTAACTGCTGGAGATACAGACGGATGGTGGAATGTAATGGCTCAAGAATTCTTCGTTTCATTATTTGGAAACGGTAGTGATGCTTACAACTTCTACAGAAGAACAGGATATCCAACCAACTTGCAACCTAATTTAGAGCCTAATCCAGGTGGATTTATTAGATCAATGTGGTATCCAGCGAACTATACAAACACGAATTCTAGTGCTTCACAAAAACCAGACGTTACACAAACTGTATTCTGGGATACTGGAGCGACAAGTCTTTACTAATAACATTAACTCTTATGAAAAATATTTTTAAAAATTTAAAATACGCTTTCGTTGCACTAGCATTCGTTGCTTGTGAAGCTGAGAATAATGTAATTGATGACGTATTTGCAACTGTAGAAAACGGAGCCTTCCTAAGATTAACTTCTACTCAAGGTTCTTCAATAAACAAAGCAGATTTATCATCAAGTGTTTCAGTAAGCTATGAATTTGATGGAGTTGATCCATCAGAGCTTTCTTCTATAGAATTTACACTTAGCTTTATCGATAGAGATGATGCGGATGGTGTTGATGAAAATGCAGGACCAATTTCAATTGGATCTGTAACAGCCGCCAACCTTACTCCTTCTCAATTTGGTAAACCGTCTGGAACAATTTCTTATAACTTTGGTGAGGCTTTAGCAGCTTTAGGCCTTAGTGCAAGTCAAGTAAATGGAGGTGACCGCTTTCAATTGGGTATGACAGCCGTTTTAACTGATGGTCGCTCATTTGGACCAGGTCAGGCTAATGGTAACGTATCAGCAATTGGAGGTTACTATTCATCACCTTATGTCTTTACCTCTTCAGTAGTTTGTTTATTTCCAATCACACCAGGTACGTGGACAGTCAATATGGCTGACTCATACAATGATGGATGGCAAACAACTGTATCTGGAGGTGGGCCAGGACTACAAATTGTCTTAAGCGATGGTACGGTTTTCGCAGAAGTAGGTTTATGTTCACCATACAGCGCAGGTAGTCCGTATGACTGTACTGCAGAGACAGGTGAAGGTACCGCAACAATTGATGTTCCTGCTGGACTAGGTATTGTTGATTGGTATTTCCCAGGTGACTACTGGACAGAAATTTCTTTTGAAATTATCTCGCCAAGTGGTAACGTTGTAGGGTCATATGGTCCTGGAACTTCAGCTGGAAACTTACCAGTAAACTTGTGTAACGAACCTGTACAATAAAATTATGTGCCCTCTCTCTGAGGGGGCACTTTTAAAAATATTTCACTCATAAGGAAAAACACTATTATAAAATGAAAACAATATTTAAAAAACTATCCGTAGTCTTTTTGGCATTAGTTGTGTTTGCCTGTGAGACAGAAAATACGGTAATTGATGACGTTTTTGAGACGGTTGAAAATGGTGCTATTTTAAGACAAGTTTCTACTTCAGGAGCTATTGACTTATTCAATACCGCTTCAACAGTTTCAGTAACATTAGAATATCAAGATGCAGAGGGATCTACTCTGCTCAGTAACGTAAACGTATTCTTGTCTTTTGTTGACAAGAACGGTACAGATGATTCTTTTAGTAATGTAGCGTTAGGAACAATTGAAGCATCAGAATTTTCGCCAAGTTTATACAATTTACCAGAAGCAACCTTTACATATAGCTTTGCTCAAGCATTAGCTGCAGGAGGTCTTAGCGTAGATCAAGTAAATGGTGGTGATCAATTCGTACTAAACTTTGTGCTTAATTTATCTGATGGACGTTCATTTAGTTCAAGTGATGTAAACGGAAACGTTTCAGCTGTAGGAGGTTATTACTCATCGCCATACAGACTAGCGAACAATGTGGTATGCTTACCACCTGATGGTTTTGCTACTGGAACATATTCATTTATTACTGACGCACCTCAAATGTTTGGAGGAGCCTATGGCGATACATTTTCTACAGAAGTAACTATTGTTGCTACTGGACCAACCACAAGACAGTTTATAACGGACTACCTTGGTTTTGGATTGGAAAGAACCTTTGATTTTGATTTAGTTTGTGGAGAAGTATTAGTTCCTCCGGGGCAAGGATCAGGCCTTGCTTGTGGTGGAAATCCATTAGAGTGGGGTCCAGCATCAGATGGAACAAAAGGTGCTTTTGATGCAACAGATGATTCTTCATTCACCATTGTAATTGACAATAATACCAATGATGCTTGTGGAGCCACAGCAACGTTACATAATTTTGTTTTGACGAAGTTATAATCAATTATGATTTATATAGAAAAGACCGCTTAAAAGCGGTCTTTTTTTTTGTCGCAATACGATTAAATGTATATTTGAAAAAAAAATTAAATGAGATCCCTATTATTAGTACTAAGTATTGGTTTATCAACGATTGTTAGCGCACAATACTCAAATCTAGAGAACTTTTCACAACAAGGTAGAGGTGGAGAATTATTCGCCTCAATGCGTAAAAAGAGAGATGTCTCTAACGATTTACCTACAGTTGGTTCAATCTATATCAATGATGAGTTTCAACCCTGTGAAGTGTATTATAAAGAAGACGTGGTAGGAAATTTCTACTATCGTCACAATGCCTTTAACGACGAAATAGAGATTAAAGAAACAGAATACGCGGATGAAGAAGAAAGCTCTCTAGCCACAGTTAAAGAGCTAAGGGTAATCAACAAAGTTGACGGCAGAGAACTTTCATTGAGCACCTATAAAAATCGTGACGAGGCAATTAAAAATGGATATTTATATACCCTTGTCGAAGGTGATAAATACTCATTGTACTACAGAAACCGAGTTCGCTTTAAAGAAGGAGTAAAAGCGGTTAATTCGATGGTTCGTTCTACCTCTAATAAATTTACCCATTATACAGACTTTTACATTGTAAATGGTGACGAGCCTTTAGCCAATTACTTTTCTGGTAAATCTAAAGATATTGAGCCTTTCATTTCAGATGATCTGGAGAAAGCTAAAGCCTATATGAGAGATAACAAATTATCGTATAAGAAGACAGATGATTTAGCTCAATTATTCGAGTATTTAAATAGCTAAGATGAGTTTTAAAAATGCCCTAATACTTCTATCACTTTTTAGTATTTCAAACATTTGGGCACAGCGCATCATCAACTACGGTATTTACGACCGACCCACTTCAGATGCCCAAGCTGAGGCGCTTGCTAATATCTTTGCGCAGCGTCATCCACAACGCGATTTCTTTTATACCGATGTAAGAGACGATTTAGATGTAGAAACGATTCTCGCTAATGCCACTGGAAGTCCATATGTAGATACTACCTTTAAAAGATGTCGTATCATCTATCAAAATGAAGAAACCGGTTACGCATTCTACAGATTCAATGCACACAATAATGAAATTGAGTTAAGGGAAACGCCAACAGCGGCTAAAACGTTTTCTCTTAATATAGATGCGAAGATTTCTATCAAAGACCTTGAAACTGGAGAAATTCTAATGCTAAAAAGAGTAGAAGAAAAAGATCAGGTTTCAAATGCTTACGTGAATCTCTTAGAATCGATAAACGGACTCACCTTATTTCGAAGAACCTATATCAAGTTTACCGAAGGCAGAGAAGCTACCAGTTCTATGGTTGTAGCTACTAAAGATAAGTTTACTGTCTATGAAGATTATTTTCTTGAACGTGAGGATTCTAAAACCCTGGTGCTTTTAAAACAAAATAAGAAAAGCATTTACGAGCTATTTGAAGAGGACAAAGCGGCGATTAAAACGCTCATAAAAACCAAGTCTTTAGATGTAAAAAAAGAGTCAGACTTAATCACTTTGATTCAAG
Organism: Flavobacteriales bacterium; assembly: GCA_011525015.1. Taxonomy (GTDB): domain Bacteria; phylum Bacteroidota; class Bacteroidia; order Flavobacteriales; family Flavobacteriaceae; genus UBA3478. Next base: position 20,547 of record WTJC01000001.1, on the reverse strand, counting down.
AAATTTCAAAATTTGGAGTCTAAATCAATGACTTCAGATGAATACATCTTCGGACTCCGAGCTGTACTCGAAGCTTGTGAAACTGACACACCAATTCAAAAAGTATTTCTTCAAAAAGGTCTAAAAGGCAATCTATTCCAAACCGTAGAAACTGCCCTAAGACAAAAAGGAATAGCCATATCATATGTCCCAGAAGAGCGATTTAGACGATTTAAATCTCAAAACCACCAAGGAGCAGCTGCTTTAATTTCTCCTGTTGACTATGTTGACTACATAGAGAAAATTGACACTTGTCTACAGCAGCCTAAAAAGGCTTTTTTCTTAATCTTAGATCATATTACCGATGTGCGCAACTTTGGAGCCATCCTCAGAACCGCCAATAGTGCCGGTGTAGACGCCGTAATCATCCCTTCAAGTGGAATGGCACCAATTACATCAGAAAGTATAAAAAGTTCTTCTGGCGCCTTATTTTCTACTTCCATTTGTAGAAGCACACATATCAAAGATGTTATTTACTATCTTCAAGGCTCAGGAGTGAAAGTAATCGCTGCTACAGAAAAAGCAGAACAGAACATCTACGATGAACCCTTAGACGAGCATATCGCTATCGTTATGGGATCAGAAGACAAGGGCATACATCCTTCAATTTTAAAGTTAGTGGATGCCCAAGCCAAATTACCAATGTTAGGCAAAGTAGATTCTTTAAATGTTTCTGTCGCATGCGGATTATTTTTATACGAAGTAGTACGCCAACGACTTTAAACAATGAATTCAATTCCGTTTGCTGAAAGGGCCAGGCCTCTTTCTTTAGAAGATTATATCGGTCAAGAGTCTGTCATAGGACCTACTGGAGTGGTCGGACGACAAATCAAAGCAGGTCACCTCAGTTCATTGATTTTGTGGGGGCCACCAGGAACGGGAAAAACTACTTTAGCCCATCTCCTCGCTCAAGAACTTGAAAGACCCATAATTGAGCTCAGTGCTATTGAAAGTAATGTTAAAGAAGTTCGTGCGGCAATTGAGCAAAGTTCAAAAAGCCAACAACTGTTTTCACAAAAGCAATCCATCCTATTTATAGATGAAATTCATCGCTTTAGTAAATCACAGCAAGATTCATTGCTCAAGGCTGTCGAAAAAGGGACGGTTACACTCATAGGCGCTACTACAGAGAATCCGAGCTACGAGGTTATCCCTGCCCTTCTCTCCCGCTGTCAAATCGCACAACTCAAAACACTTTCCGATCAGGAATTAACCCAATTATTAGAAAATGCCATATCTAGAGATGATTATTTCAAGAATTGGGATATTGAATTGCAAGAATTAGATGTACTCATACATCATTCACAAGGTGACGGAAGAAAACTCTTAAATCTTTTTGAGAATACCTGCGAAGGGCTAAAAGGAGAATCTGGTAATACTAGCATTCGAATTAACAATGAAAATTCACGTTCATTTATTCAAACCAAGAGCTTTCGATTTGACAAAAAAGGAAATCAACATTACGATATTGTTTCTGCACTTATCAAATCAATTCGCGGAAGTGATGCAGATGCCTCAGTGTATTGGTTAGCTCGTATGCTCGAAGGAGGAGAAGACCTTAAGTTCATTTGCCGCAGATTGATCATATCAGCCTCAGAAGACATCGGTCTTGCAAATCCCAATGCACTACTCATAGCAGAGGCAACAGCAAGGAGTGTAGAACAAGTTGGGATGCCAGAGTCTAGAATTATTTTAAGTCAATGCGTGATATATCTCGCTTGCTCTCCTAAAAGTAATACCGCTTATAAAGCAATTAATAAGGCCCATCAGCTTGTAAATCAAACAGGTGATTTAGAAGTACCCCTGCACTTAAGAAATCCTCGTACAGCCTACGACAAACAACTCGATTACGGCAAAGGCTATATCTATCCTCACGATTTTGAAGATGAGGCGCTATCCCAAAAATATCTTCCTGAAGAAATTATCGATACTCAAATTGTAGACTTCAAAGCCTCTCCAAGCGAAGAAAAGTTAAAAAAACAATCGAATCAAAAATCTTAAAACTCTAATTTAAGCTCTGTTTTTACTTGACCACCAGAGTTGTCATTTAATTCGATATACCATTTATCCTCTTCCTTAAAAATAAGTCCCGAAGCATCACCGCTTTGAACCAAATAAACATCATTGGCAGAAGTGGCCTTCATGGTAAAAACAACCTTACCACTGTTATCGACTAAATTATAATTACCGTTATCGACCTCAACTACTCGAAGTACATCACGACTTGAGGCTACCTTAGGGCCGTTATTGGTATTGGTTGAACGTTGCACGGCATACAACTCTACAAAGGCTTTTTGAATGGCCTCTTGATAGGTGGCATCAAATTCTTTGAGCTTACTCTCCCCTACTTGTGTTCTAAAGACCTCCTGCCCTTTACAATCCTTAAAGAAAATAATAATCTTAGTGCTGAACACACTAGGCACTTCTAGTAAATCAACTTCAACAGCTTTACAGAAATTTGAGGTAACTTCATCGGTCAAGGCATTGTTATAAAAAGATTTGTACCCTGCACCTGTAAAGAGATGCTTCAAGATCGTACTACTTCTGTAGGCGTTATCCTCATAAAAAATATCAAATTTTACCGGGACAATGACGTAATCGTATTTTTGCAACTGACCAATAGCTGTTTGGCTAAGCAACAATACAGCAAGCAGTATGAGTCGTTTCATAGTTAAGTATTTATCACAAATATAAAGAAACCAATCGCTCTTCAAAATCACTAAAGCAGTTGAAAATTGGGCATTTATGATGACTATATTCTTTTAAAGGATCAAAGTGCATAGCGTGAAGACCACAATTTAAAGCTCCAAGCACATCCGCCTCTAAATCATCTCCAACCATAAGTACCTGCTCAGGCCTTTTTCCGGCAAGCTCTAAGGCGTGCTCAAAGATGGCAGGGTGAGGTTTTTTGTACCCCACCTCATCGGCATTAATCAATCCTTTAAAACAATTTTCGATGGGCGTTTCTGCTATTTTTTTATGTTGTACCTCTTTAAAACCATTGGTCACGATGTACAAATCGTAAGTAGAAGAAAGTCTTAGAATCACTTCCGAAACGTGAGGAAACATATGTTTAAAGGTGGTTAGATACCGAATGTATCCTTCTACAATATCGACCACCAATGTCTCATTAAAATCAAAGTTCAAAGCCGTAAAAGTCTCTCTAACCCTATTGTACCTCAAGTATTCCTTGTCTATGGCACCATCTCTGTACTTTTTCCAGTAGGCTCTATTGATTGGGCGATACACCTTCATGAATTGGTCAATTTCGATATCGACCTTGTGCTTTTGAAAAAGCAATTTAAAAGTGAGGGCTGAGTTTTTTTCAAAATCCCAAAGCGTGTGATCTAAATCAAAAAATAAGGTGTTAATCTCGGGATTCATCTAAAAATTGAATAAGGTTTTCAAAATAGGTGGCCCCTGGTGTTTCTGCTACGAATTCATTGGAAAACACAAATCGCAAACTACCGCCAATTTTTTGGGTTTGATCGACAATAGCCCTTAAATCACTAAACGCCTCTTTAGCAGCTCTCCTATTTGCAAAAACAAAATCTGTCATGACAAAAGGGTGCACTTTTAAGGGCTGCACCATTTCAACATCCAAATCGTAAAAAAAATGAGTGCTTGAAGTACCGCTTCTAAATCCAATTTTATCTGCATATCCCATCGAAAAATCATCTCTAACCTCAGCCTCTATAAGTCGCTTAAAATAGTGTGGCATACGTAGATTCAATTTAGAATGAAGGGCGTACCAAATCGGCCTGTGTATTTGTTTTGTGAGTTCCAGACGTTCCCGTTCTAAAGCTTTACTGTCTTGTAAGCCCAAATGAGATATGGATAAGGCTACTGTCTTATAATCAGCAACAGATTTAATCAGTCGATTCAATGAGGAGCGAAAACGAGAAATATTTTGATCCTCAAACAAATACTTACTGTATTCGAAAAAAAATCGAAGTTTTATTGGTGTATTGTCCAGGCGTTCGATCAAAGCATCATAGATTAAAAATGGGTCTTGGCTTTGACCCAGCCACACCGAGAAGCGCTTTTTAAATGTATTGAGATTAAACCTTGCGATATCGCCTAAACTTTCGGTGAGGTGGCGCATCAATCCTCGACCACTGTATTTAAAAGCTTGCACTACATTCAAAGACAGTTCGTAATTCAACTGAAAACTACGTTCAGGAATTTGATCAAATTGTTCTCGTAAACTCTCGTAAAATGCATGCATCCAAAGGTCGATTAATGGAGTTTTGAGGGCATCTAATTTGTGTAAAACACTCAACTCTGCCTTGAATTCATTTTTGGGATTTTTTATATGAAATAATAGTTCCTCGTACCTACTCAGCAAATAAAAAGAAGCAGCAAAGAGGTCAAAAGGGATTTTACTTTTTTCACCAACACCGAAAAAATACGGAATATCGTTCCACTGCCCAGCGGTTACATCAACTGCTCTAACTCCTTTTTCAAAAAGTAAGGGATGAGATTCAATAAAAAACTCATTTTGTAGCGGTTGTTTGGCGTAGGTAATTTTAGGACCATCGTGTTTGATAAAGTCCTCTACTGAGGTCGTTAGTTCAAAATCTACTTTTAAAATATTTTGGATGCACTGCTGTGTGACATAGCGCAGGCGATTCGATATTTTATGGGTGTAAATTAAGAGCATTCCACAAGTTTGGTTTCAAAATTTTCAAATGAAAATCCGCCGTAATTTCCTGAACTCATCATCAAATAGACCGTGCGATCGCTAATCTGCTCATGCAGTCGCTCTTCAAAAGCTTTGGCGTTGGTATACACTTCAATAGATGGGTTTTTAAATGCATTTCGAATTTCTTCAACACTTAATTCAGGCATGTTTTTCAGCGCTAAAGCTTCTGCTGTATAATAGACAATTGCCTCATCAGCCTGATCTAAACTATGCGCATATTGTTGGATAAATTCTGCATTTAAAGAACTATAGGTGTGCAGTTCAAAACAAGCGACGACCTTGAAGCCATCAAATTGCTCTTTGACAGCACCTAAAGAAGCTTTTACCTTACTCGGTGCGTGGGCAAAGTCTTTGTATACTTTGATGTTTTTGTGCTGACAGACGAGCTCTAAACGCTTTGCGGCACCTTTAAAAGAGGAGATGGCTTCAAAAAAATCTGCAGCATCTACCCCCATTTGTTGACAGATCCATTGCGCTCCAGATATATTATTCACATTGTGCTTTCCAAAGACATCTATAGGTACTCTCCCCTCTTCTGTTTCAATGAATGTAACACCGTCTACAATACTGTGCTCTAATGTGGTATAGGGAAATTTACGTAGGGGTCTTTCACAGGAGCTTACCAATTCTTTAACCTCAACATCTTCTTCATTGTAAGTGATACTGCCTCCCTCAACTAAGGTGTCTAAGAATATTGAAAATTGATGATTATAATCTTCGGCCGTTTTAAAAACATTGATATGATCCCATGCAATTCCACTAATTAAGGCAATATGAGCTCTGTATTTGTGAAATTTAGGACTCAAATCAATGGGTGAAGACAGATATTCATCGCCTTCTATGACTATAAAATCAGCATCAGAGAGTTTGACCATTCTATCGAATCCGGTCAATTGAGCCCCGACTAAATAATCCGCCTCAATATCCCAATACTTCAAAACGTGCAAAATCATTGAAGTGATGGTGGTTTTTCCATGGCTCCCTCCAATGACTACTCTTGTTTTTTCTTTGGCCTCCTCGTAGATAAACTCAGGGTAAGAATAAATTTTAAGTCCGAGTTCCTGTGCTCTTAACAACTCAGGGTTGTCTTTTTTAGCGTGCATTCCCAAAATCACGGCATCGAGATCTTCGGTAATCTTTTCTGCAAACCAACCCATTTGCGTTGGCAACAAACCCGATTGGGCTAACCTTGACTTTGAAGGCTCATAAATGGCGTCATCGCTGCCACTGATTAGGTATCCCTTATCATGTAAGGCTAAAGCTAAATTGTGCATTGCACTTCCTCCGATGGCGATAAAATGAATTTTCATAGTAAAAGCTGCGCTACCACTTAAAAAGTTTCTAAATTTAATAGCATAAAGATACTAACACTCTATAAAGACCTCGCTTATGAGATTAGAAAACCTGCATGAAATTCAAGAAAAAGAATTGTTTCCCGGCTACCACGGAAAATTATTTCACGGCGAACAATTGAGTTGGGCCTTTTGGAGGGTTGATCAGGGGTCTGCCGTTCCTGAACATCATCACCTGCATGAACAAATGATGCACGTCATCTCAGGACGCTTTGAATTCACCCTTGATGGCATCACTAAAATATGCGAAGCTGGAGACCTCATTCACATACCCTCAAACCAAGTTCATTCAGGCAAAGCATTGACCGATTGTGTTTTGATGGATGTATTTTCACCCGCTCGAGACGATTACAAATAAGTCATGAATATTTCTCTTGAAAACAAAACTGCCATTGTTGGTGGATGCAGCCGCGGAATTGGCGAGGGTGTTGCCCGTGTTTTGGCGAAGGCAGGAGCATCGGTCATTCTCATGAGCAGAAATGAAAAAGCATTAAAGCAATTGTTAGAAGAATTACCGCGCATAAATGCAAAGCAACAACACAAACTATTCTTGGTAGACTTTAACGACCATGAGGATTTTCAAAAGAAGGTAGATGTCTTTTTCAAAGAACATACGGTTGACATCTTGGTTAACAACACACAAGGCCCTGCAGGTGGATCGGCTTTAGAAAAGAAAATCGATGATTATCAAGAAGCCTTTGATTTGCTGTTTAAAAACCATGTGTATATCACCGAAAAGGCCATTGCACATATGATGGCCCAAAAATGGGGACGAATCATTAATATCGCTTCGATATCAGTGAAAGAGCCGTTGAATTATCTGGTGCTTTCAAACTCCATTCGGGCAGCATTGACGACTTGGGCCAAGAGTATGGCCATTGATCTTGGACCATACAACATAACCGTGAACAATACGCTTACGGGCTACTTCGACACCCAAAGAATTGCAGAGCTCAACCAGAAAAAAGCAGAAAAACTAAACATCAAAGCCTCTGAGGTTCGAGACCAAATGATTGCCAATGTCCCACTCAAAAGATTAGGGACTCCTGAAGAATACGGAAATTTAGTTTGCTTTTTGGCCTCTGAACAAGCCTCTTATATCAGTGGAACCAACATTCCTATCGATGGCGGACTTCTAAAATCACTCTAAGCATTAAGCAAGTTCCACAACTTATCTTTAAGAGTAGTAATACCCTTTTGAGCCACCGAAGAGATAAACATAAACTGTAATCCCGGGGCATTCGATTCTATTTCGTCTTTGAGTTCTGACATCAATTCTTCATCGAGCATATCCGATTTAGAAATCACTAAAAAGCGATCCTTGTCTAATAATTCGGGGTTGTATCGCTTGAGTTCATCACATAAAATGCCGTACTCTTTCAGATGATCGGCACTATCCGCAGGAACTAAAAACAACAAGGTCGCGTTGCGTTCAATATGTCTTAAAAAATAATGTCCGAGTCCCTTTCCCTCTGCGGCTCCTTCGATAATTCCTGGAATATCAGCCATTACAAAACTTTGAAAATCTCTGTACTCCACTATTCCCAAATTGGGTTTGAGTGTGGTGAATTCGTAGTCGGCGATTTTTGGTTTGGCCGAGGTCATTACAGAGAGTAATGTCGATTTACCGGCGTTAGGAAAGCCTACAAGACCAACATCAGCGAGTACTTTGAGCTCGAGGGTAATGTTTTTTTCTTCACCTGCTAAACCACTTTGGGCATAACGCGGTGTTTGGTTTGTCGGGCTCTTGAAATGCCAATTTCCACGTCCACCTAATCCCCCTGTGGCAATGATTAATTCCTGTGATTCTTCTGTGATTTCAGCTATAAAAGAGTCGTCCTCTGTGTTTTTAAGTACGGTTCCTAGCGGAACATCGATATACACATCTTCACCATCAGCTCCGGTAGAGCGATTTTTGCTTCCGTGTTCACCGTGACCGGCCTTAAAATGACGTTTGAACTTAAAGTTTAAAAGGGTCCATAAATTGGAATTCGCTCTGACAATAACATGGCCTCCTCGTCCTCCATCACCCCCATCAGGGCCTCCTTTGGCGACGTATTTTTCTCGGTGTAAATGTGAAGAACCTTTACCTCCATTTCCGGAAAACACATGAATCTTGACGTAATCAACAAAATTACCTTCTGTCATAAATCAGCGACAATTTGCTCCAATTTCAAGGCAATTTCATCGATACTACCAATACCATTTACAGCGACAAATTTGTTCTGCTTTTGATAAAAATCAATAAGTGGAGCGGTTTTTTGATTGTACTCATCAAAACGATTTCTGATTTTCGATTCATCCATATCATCAGAACGACCACTGTCTTTTCCTCTTTGAATCAAACGCTGAATTAAAATTTCGTCCTCAGCCTCCAGAGAAATGGTGGCATTGATTTTCATACTCTTGTCTTGCATCAAATTGTCAAGAGCTTCAGCTTGGGCAGTAGTGCGCGGAAAACCATCAAAAATAAATCCATTGGCATCAGGATTTTTTTCAACCTCATCAGAGAGCATCTTAATGGTTACTTCGTCAGGAACGAGTGCACCATCGTCGATGTAAGACTTGGCAAGTTGGCCCAATTCTGTTTGGTTTTTGATGTTATATCTAAATACATCTCCAGTAGAGATGTGTACCCACTGTAATTTTTCTTTTAATAAAGCTGCTTGAGTTCCTTTTCCTGCTCCAGGCTTTCCAAATAAAACAATGTTTTTCATTCGTCTTTGTCAATTATATAAATAGCGTTCAAATTTCTTCCTTCTTCGTTGTAATCGAGCCCATAGCCCACTACAAATTCACTTGGAATTTCACGACCGATATAGTCTATGGCGTACTCTCCTTGATAGGTGTCTTTCTTGTAGAGTAAAGAGGCAATTCTAAACGAGTTCACTTTAGCATTACTAAACATATCAACCAAGGTTTTCAAGGTTCGCCCACTATCGATAATATCCTCTAAGATGACAATATCGTGCCCTTCTATATCTTCACTGACCTCTAAAAGGGTCTGCACGAGCTGGGTCGAGGTTAAACCCGAGTAGGATGCTAATTTCACAAACGACACCTTGCAATCGCCTTCGTAATAAGAAATAAAGTCACTTGTAAGTCGAAACGCTCCGTTTAAAACACCGACAAACAAAGGACTTTTGTCTTTGTAATCTTGGTATACTTCAGCTGCCATCCGTTGAACAATATCTTGAACTTCTTCGGCCGTAAGTAACTTTTTAAATTGAATATCATCGATAACCATCAAGCGAAATTAGTTAAACAAAATTACAATTTTAGATTTGCCGTATTTTTGCCTTAATTAATGACATATGCAGTATTCAAGTTCAAGCTTTAAGCTCGGTATTTTAGGTGGAGGACAGCTCGGAAAAATGATGACGGTCCACACGCGAAAAATGGATATACATACACTGATTTTAGACCCCTCTGAAAGTGCACCAGCCCGATTGAGCTGTAATACCTTTTTTCAAGGAGATCTTTTAGATTACAACACGGTATACGAATTTGGAAAAAAAGTAGATGTCTTAACCATCGAGATTGAAAACGTAAACGTCGCTGCCTTAGAACAATTAGAGCGAGAGGGAGTCAAGGTTTATCCAAAACCCAAAAGCCTAAACATTATTCGAAACAAGGTGCGTCAGAAAACTTTTTATGAGCAACATGAGTTGCCTACAGCACCTTTTCAAAAATTCACGGATAAAGACGAGCTTGTCAAAAACAGCCCTGCACTACCCTTTGTGTGGAAATCAGCAGAATTCGGGTATGATGGCAAAGGAGTGCAAGTGGTAAGAAATGAGCAGGATATCGCACAAATTCCCGATGGACCCTGCTTGGCAGAAGAATTAATTGATTTCGAAAAAGAAATTGCTGTAATTGTGGCTCGAAACAGTCAAGGAGAGGTCAAAACCTATCCCCTTGTGGCTATGGATTTTCACCCCACTGCGAACCTGGTCGAGTACGTCGTTTCTCCAGCTCCGCTCGAGAATGCAATTCACCAAAAAGCAGAACAACTCGCCTTAGAGGTTGCTGAAAAGATGGATATTATCGGTTTACTCGCAGTTGAGATGTTTTTGACCAAATCAGGAGACATTCTTATCAATGAAGTCGCTCCAAGACCTCATAACAGCGGACATCAAACCATAGAATCCAATTATACAGATCAATTTGAACAGCATATTAGAGCGATTTTAGACCTGCCTTTAGGTTCAAGCGCATCCAAATGCTGTGGCATCATGATCAATCTCATTGGTGAAGCCAACCACACTGGACCCGTAGTCTACCAAGGATTAAGAGAGGCTTTGGCAATCGAAGGAGTATACGCTCACATCTACGGTAAAGCAGAAACAAGACCTTTTAGAAAAATGGGGCATATGACCATTGTTGATGCTGATCTCGAAAAGGCCTATAAGAAGGCAAAGCAAATAAAATCAATGATTAAAGTAATAAGCGCATGAAAAAAGTAGCCATAGTAATGGGAAGCACGAGTGATTTAACCGTCATGAATGAGGCCATCGAAGTTTTAAAAGAGTTAGGCGTAGAAACAGAAGTTGATATTGTTTCTGCACACCGCACACCAGAAAAGCTATTTGAATTTTCTAAAAATGCGCACCTCAACAATATCGGGGTCATCATTGCCGGAGCAGGAGGCGCTGCTCACCTCCCTGGAATGGTTGCATCTCTGAGTCCATTACCCGTAATTGGTGTTCCCGTAAAAAGCAGAAACTCGATTGACGGATGGGATTCTGTACTTTCTATTCTACAAATGCCAGCAGGTGTTCCAGTGGCTACTGTGGCATTGGACGGTGCTAAAAACGCAGGGATTTTAGCCGCACAGATACTCGGAGCTTCTAACGAAACGCTTTTACAACAGATTATTAGTTATAAAGAAGGTCTCAAACAAAAAGTAGAACAAGGGGCCGCTTCTTTGAAATCATAAGCACAGTAAATGAAATCTATTTTAAGCGCTCCTTTTGCATTTAGCGCATACCAGCTTGAAGATTACATCAGCGAAATCGAATCTGGAATTGCCCTTAACAAAGAAGAAATTAAGGCCATCAAAGAGAATCCAGAGGCGCCTAATTTCAACAATACCATAGCTGCCCTGGATCGCAGCGGACAACACTTGGCTAAATTCAGCAGTGCATTTTTTAACCTCAACGCCTCAAACACCAACGAAAAATGGCAAGAGGCTGCACAACAAATCGCACCCAAACTGAGTAATTTCAGCAATGACATTATACTCGATCAGGAATTGTTTGAGCGTATACAATCTGTTTATAACACAGAGGCCTTAGCTGGTGAGGCTCAAATGCTGCTTGAAAAAACCTTTAAAAAATTCACCAATAACGGTGCACTACTCCGAGATCACCAAAAAGAAGAATTGCGTAAAGTAGATGAAAAACTCTCTATGCTTTCGGTTAAATTCGGATCAAACGTTCTAGCAGATTCCAATGCCTATGAACTTCATATTCAAGAAGAAGCTAAACTTGAAGGCCTTCCACAAAGTGCTATAGATGCAGCGAAACTTACCGCTGAACAAAGAGAAAAAGAAGGTTTCGTTTTTACACTTGACTATCCGAGTTATTTGCCCTTTATGCGGTACTGTAAAGATCGAAACCTGAGAAAAGAACTCAATATGGCTTTCGGTCAAAAAGGATTTCAACAAAATGAATACAACAACGAAAAGACGGTTAAAGAAATAGTAGAGCTGAGAGCTCAACGCGCTAAGATTCTAGGTTTTGAAACCTATGCCGATTTCATCTTAGATGAGCGAATGGCCAACACTCCAAAAACAGTCTTTGATTTTATTGATGAACTCTATAAGAAAGCTTTACCCGCAGCAGGGCGAGAACTGAAAGAATTGAAAGAATTCGCCGCTGCCAGAGAAGGAATTGAAGATCTTAAAAAATGGGATGTGGCCTATTTTAGCGAACAACTCAAAGCAGAAAAGTTTGATATTGACCGTGAAAAGCTTAGAGTCTATTTTAGTTTAGACCGAGTTTTAGATGGGGTTTTTGACATCTGTAATCGCCTTTTTGAATTGGAATTTAAACCCCTGACTGATGTTGAAGTGTATCATCCCGAGGTGCGTATTTTCGAGGTTGCAGATAAAAAGGGTGAGCCTCTCGCCTATTTATACACTGATTTTCATCCTAGAGCATCCAAACGCAATGGCGCATGGATGACCTCCTATAAATCTCAATTTATAAAAGAAGGGCAAAACCATCGCCCACACGTTTCTATCGTTTGTAATTTCAGTAAGGCTACAGAAACGCAGCCTGCATTATTACAATTTGAGGAAGTACTCACGCTTTTTCACGAATTTGGTCATGCACTTCACGGAATATTAGCTAACACCAAATACAGCAGTCTTTCGGGCACTTCGGTGTCTTGGGATTTTGTAGAATTACCCAGTCAACTTTTTGAAAATTGGTGTTATCAGGAGGAAGCACTAAATCTTTTTGCCAAGCATTTTGAAACCGATGAGGTCATTCCAATTGAGGATATTCGTAAACTCAAGCAGGCAGCAAACTTTCAAGAGGGAATGGCTACCCTCAGACAATTGAGTTTTGCCACCTTAGACATGGCTTGGCATACCACTTCGATTGATTCAGCAACAAGTGTAAAGGCGTTTGAAACAGCTAAAATGCAGGCTTTTGAATTGTTAGAAGCCACTGAAGAAACCTGTATGAGCACCGCCTTTTCACATATTTTTCAAGGGGGATATGCCGCAGGATATTACAGTTATAAATGGGCAGAAGTACTTGATGCTGATGCCTTCGAATACTTTGAAGAAAAGGGTATTTTTGACACTCAAATCGCAGCAAAGCTAAAAGACTTCATCCTCTCAAAAGGAGGCACCGAAGACCCTATGGAATTGTATACAAAGTTTAGAGGTAGAAAACCTAAAGTAGATGCATTGCTGAAAAGAGCAGGATTGGTTTAAAGCACGAGTATACCGCTGATTAATATCAACCAAAAAAGCATGGGTACAGCTTCAACCCAAAACGAAGCAAAGTAAGGACGCTGCTTGGTTGAACTTAAACCGACAATCAGCAATAAAATCAACCAAATCACAAATCTACTACTGACTTCTACAAAAACGTAGCGCTCTCGCACAAAGGTCAATATTAGCCAAACCATGGCAAGTAGGGCGCCGAGCCACTTTGTGTTTGAAATACCGAAATATTGAGGTATGGTTCTTGAGTAAAGCTGATCCTGCTGCATATCCCTCAATTCAAAAGGAATCATTAAAATAACGACCAATAAAAAGCGCTGTATGTACAGGAGTATCCAATCCCAAATAAAAGTGTGTTGTTGCGTAAATTCCAATCCATACTCAATCAATATTGGGGCTAAAAATGTAAATGATGTCCAAATAAAAGCAACGATAAACACCTTTAAAAAACCGTGATTTCGAAGTTGAGGTTTAGAGGAAAGCACAGGGAGCGCGTAGGCCATTGACAACAATCCATGACCAACGATAAAGATTTGTAATTCGAAATTGAAAAAGCAAAAAAGCACAAGTGCAACTAACAATGAAATTTTCGTAAGAATTCTTACAAAAATCAAGAGCGAAGTAGGCTTATTCTTGGACTTCAGCAATAAGCCACCAAACTTTACAATATTGTAATACGCAACCGAGGAAAAAAAGAGAAAAGTTATCCACTTTAAATCCATCAATAGATTCATCAAATGTGTACTGAGCATATACAAACAGCACAGTGCCAAAGCTACATGCACACTAGAATCTACATAGTACTTTAGAAAATCTCTATAGACTTTGTCGCTCAAAAGAATTGTTTCGTTAATAAAATTAGCACTATCCCTAAGGAAAGCCCATTAATTTAAACGCGGAAATCGATAATTTTGTACACTTTCAAAAAAAATGTTATGTACACGGATCAATTCTCAAATCGTCACATAGGAATAGATGCCAATGAAGAGGCTGTGATGTTAGAACAAATTGGAGTTTCAAACTTAGCGGAACTCATCGATCAAACCATACCAGAAGATATCAGAAATCGCAGTGCAATGAAACTGCCGAAAGCCATCTCAGAGTATGAAGTATTAAACCATTTAGAAAGCCTATCACACAAGAATCAGGCCTTTAAAAGTTATATAGGTTTGGGGTATCACCCGAGTATTACTCCAAGTGTAATCAAGAGAAATATTCTTGAAAACCCAAGTTGGTACACGGCATACACCCCTTACCAAGCTGAGATTGCCCAAGGAAGACTCGAGGCGCTACTGAACTTTCAAACCGTAGTTTGCGATTTGACAAAAATGGAAATCGCCAATGCCTCCCTACTCGATGAAAGTACGGCAGCAGCCGAAGCCATGACCATGCTTTTCGATTTGAGAAGTAGAGCTCAAAAAAAAGAAGGTGTTTTGAAGTTCTTTGTAGATGAAAATTGTCTTCCTCAGACATTAAGCGTTCTTCAAACAAGATCGACACCACTCCATATCGAACTCGTTGTTGGAAAATTTGAAGAACACCAACTAGACCATACGTTTTACGGTGCTTTTGTTCAATATCCAGGAAAACACGGACAATTACCTGATCTTAAAGCGATTGCATCCGACTGCAAAGCACATGATATCAAAGTAGTTGTTGCTGCAGACATATTGAGTTTATTGTGGTTTGAAGCCCCTGGCACCTATGATGTCGATGTTGTTGTAGGTACGACACAGCGTTTTGGTATTCCAATGGGCTATGGTGGACCACATGCTGCTTTTTTTGCTACCAAAGAGGCTTACAAACGAAGTGTTCCAGGCAGAATCATTGGGCAAACCATTGACACAGATGGCAATCAAGCATTGCGAATGGCATTGCAAACAAGAGAACAACACATCAAAAGAGATAAGGCTACCTCAAATATTTGTACCGCTCAAGTGTTACTGGCTGTTATGGCTGGGATGTACGCGGTGTATCACGGCCCAAAGGGATTGAAAAATATTGCTAGAGTCGTTCACCTCAAAACCAAACTTCTTTCAGATTTGCTTCTAAAAAGTGGAATCGAACAACTCAACGACACCTACTTTGATACCCTGTTATTCAAAAGCAATTCAGTTGACCAAATAAAAGCCAGAGCCCTACAAGCTCAATCGAATTTCAATTTCATTGATGAGCATCATTTCTCTGTTTCTATCAACGAAACAACAGCTGAAGAAGACATATCAAAGCTTGTAGAAATTATCAGTGGAGCATCCGTTTCAATAGAAGCCAATACTGTCGTCGAGTTATTTCACAATCAAAGCATTCAGGCAGAGCGTGAGAGTACGTATCTCGAGCACCAGGTATTTAACAGCTATCACTCTGAAACTGAATTGATGCGCTACATCAAAAAATTAGAGCGTAAAGACTTGGCTTTGAACCAATCCATGATTGCCTTAGGCAGTTGTACCATGAAACTCAATGCAGCGACACAAATGCTTCCGCTCAGTTGGAGCAATTGGGGTAATATCCACCCATTCGCTCCACTAGATCAGGTTTCAGGCTACACCGAAGTTCTCAAAGCCCTCGAAGATTATCTGACTGAAATTACCGGATTTGCAGCGACCTCTCTACAGCCAAATTCTGGTGCACAAGGGGAATACGCAGGTTTAATGACCATAAGGGCTTATCACAAAGCCAATGGTGATGAGCATAGAACCATTTGTTTGATACCCTCTTCAGCACACGGTACTAATCCTGCATCAGCAGTGATGGCAGGAATGAAAGTAGTCGTGGTCAAAACCGACGAAAGAGGAAATATCGATTTAGAAGATCTAAAAGAGAAAGCCATTGCACATTCGGAGAATTTAGCAGCACTTATGGTGACTTATCCCTCAACGCATGGGGTTTTCGAGTCTTCTATTAAAGAAATCACCGATGTCATTCATCAAAATGGAGGTCAAGTCTATATGGACGGTGCCAATATGAATGCCCAAGTTGGACTCACAAATCCAGCACTTATTGGGGCTGATGTTTGTCATTTAAATCTGCACAAAACATTTGCAATCCCTCACGGAGGAGGAGGGCCAGGAGTGGGACCCATTTGCGTCGCAGCTCAACTCGCCGACTTTCTACCGACCAATCCATTGGTTGAGACCGGAGGTGAAAAAGGAATAACTGCAATCTCAGCTGCACCCTTTGGAAGCGCTTTGGCTTGTCTTATTTCATACTCCTATATTCGATTGTTAGGACCCGAAGGATTGACAAAATCTACCGAATACGCGATACTCAATGCAAATTATATCAAAAGCAGATTAGAAAACGACTACCCTATTTTATATGTAGGAGAACAGGGACGTGCAGCACACGAAATGATCATTGATTGCAGACCTTTTAAGGCATATGGCATAGAAGTCACTGACATCGCTAAGCGACTTATGGACTATGGCTTTCACGCACCGACAGTATCCTTCCCTGTGGGGGGTACAATGATGATAGAGCCAACAGAAAGCGAAAGCTTAACTGAATTAGATCGCTTCTGTGATGCCATGCTTTCAATCAAAGAAGAAATTTTAGAGTGCCATAGTGAAGAAACTTCAAATCCCTTGAAAAATGCACCTCATACCCTATCCATGATTACTGCGGACGATTGGCCCTATGAATACAGTCGAGAAAAAGCAGCATTTCCATTGAATTTTGTGAGAGAAAATAAATTTTGGCCTAGTGTGCGAAGAGCAGATGAAGCCTTTGGAGATCGTAATTTAATGTGTACTTGTGCACCTATGGAATCCTATAGTTAAAAGATAAGTATTTAATTATCAATATTTTAAAATTCACTGTAAGCGTATAGATGTATTATAAACTCTTGTTTAGGCTTCGGCAAGTATTTTGACTAAACGCCTAAAAACATTTAAGATGCCTTTACATTAGAGTAACAGAAACAACCTTATGGCGATTGGAATCTTAGGTACCGGAAGTTATATACCCAAAGTGGTCACCAAAAATGAGCATTTTTTGGAACACGAGTTTTATTCCAATCAAGGAGACCGTTTTGAAGTTGATAACACTGAGATTATTGAAAAGTTTCAAGCCATCACAGGAATACGCGAGAGACGTTATGCCCAAGACGATGAGTTGACTTCTGATTTGGGTTATCAGGCCGCAAAAAATGCCATCGAAGACGCGGGCATTGACAAAGAATCCATAGACTACATCATCTTCGCCCATAATTTCGGAGATGTCAGAAAAGGTGAAAATCAATCTGATCTCATTCCTTCTTTAGCGAGTAAAGTAAAGAATCAATTGCAAATTAAAAATCCCAACTGTGTAGCCTACGATATGATTTTCGGTTGTCCAGGATGGATTGAAGCTATGATTCAAGCCAAGGCCTTTATCCAAAGTGGAATGGCAAAAAATTGTCTCGTTATTGGTGGAGAGGCCCTTTCAAGGGTAGTAGACCATCACGATCGAGATAGTATGATTTTCGCTGATGGCGCTGGAGCTTGTATCCTGGGAGAAACACAAGGCAATGGAGAAATATTAGCACATCACTCACAAACCTTTGCCGGAGACGAAACCTTCTACTTGTATTTCGACAAGTCGAATCACAAAGAAAACGGTTACGACAATACGCGTTTTATTAAAATGAACGGTCGCAAAGTATACGAGCTTGCTGTGGTCAATGTACCCGAAGCGCTTCGTGTGTGTTTAGAAAAATCTGGAGAATCCATAGACAGTGTAAAAAAGGTGTTCATTCATCAAGCCAATGAAAAAATGGATGAAGCCATCATCAAACGCTTCTACCGCAAGTTTAAAAAGGAGGTGCCTGAAAATATCATGCCCATGAACATTCAAACTGTCGGTAATAACTCTGTAGCTACAGTTCCTATTCTCTATGATATGGTTAGACAAGGCGCCTATAACGAGCACGAACTTCAGGCCGGAGATATTATTATCATGGCGAGTGTTGGTGCAGGTATGAACATCAATGCCATTGTATACAAATACTGATGCGAATAGCAATTGTTATTCCCTTCTACAATGAAGAATCTTTTCTCAAAGATTGTATCCACAGTTTTTTACAGCAAACAAGAGTACCCGACCAAATTGTGCTTGTAGATGATTCCTCTACAGATGACAGTTCTAAAATTGCGCAAGCACTAGCAGATGAATATGAATTCATTTCATATCTAAAACATGAAAGTGAGGCTGAGCGAGTCCCAGGATCCAAGGTGATTCGAGCCTTTAATTATGGTCTTCAACAGTGTAAAGCCGCTGATTTCATCGGTAAATTTGATGCCGATCTCATTTTACCTCACAACTATTTTGAAACATTAATCGAAGCTTTCAGCGCAAACCCAAAACTAGGAATATGTTCAGGATTATTGTTTGTACAAAATGATAAAGAATGGACTTACGAAAATATAGCTGATCACAATCACGTTAGAGGTCCTGTTAAATTCTATTCTAAAGCTTGCTTTGAGGCCATTGGAGGTTTATATGAAGAACTTGGGTGGGACAGTATAGACACCCTCTTAGCCAATTGCCAAGGATTTGAAACCTCTACCTTAAAAAATATGCAGGTCAAACATTTAAGACCTACTTCAAAAGCATATCATTCTAAATCGGAGTACCACTTTAAAAGAGGAATGAGCTATTACAAAATGGGATATGATTTTACGCTCAGTTTTTTAAGTATACTCAAACAGTTTTTTAAAACCAAAGATATCGGTAGCGCAACTCAACAGCTTCGAGGTTTTCTTAAAGCCAAAACATCGCGAGCAATTGTACCTTTTGTAAGCCCGGCAGAAGGACGATGCATCAGAAAAATGCGCTATCAAAAAATCAGAGAAAAAATCTTCTAAGGTTTAGTGATCAAAAACCGCCTTAATCGGATTTCCTGTCGTTCCGTTAGGAAATGAAATGCCTAAAAGCACAGACATTGTGGGTGCGATATCTGGAATTTCGGTGCGCTCTACTGTACTTCCTTTAGTAATTCCCTGTCCATAAAACAATAAAGGCACATGCGTATCGTAATTCATTCCAGAGGCGTGGGTTGATCCAAATCTTCGATTCGAGATATATCCCGGTTTTTGAATAAAGACAATATCCCCTGAATACTTGAGACTATGACCGTTTTGCACAAGGTTCTTCATTCGATTCAAGCCGTTGTGTCCGTGTACCTCTTCAGCTGTGAAGACATGTTCAATTTCAGGCCTTTTCATCAACTCCGCTACCACAAATGAAGTGAGTTCTTTTTGATTCAGTTTAT
>WTJC01000001.1:0-1140 GCA_011525015.1 Flavobacteriales bacterium | reverse complement strand
CGTTCGATGTCTTGATCTAGTCTAATGTAGGTGTCTTGTACTTCTTTTGAATTTACGCCATACTCGTGCCCTACATAATCTGTTGATGAAAAGCTAATCGCTAAGAAATCAGTGATGGCATCGGTACCTAAATTTTCGTTTTTAAGCGCTTCAATAGCAAAATCTGTGGTCAACGAATTTCCAAACGGAGTATCTTTTAAAATGTCAAATCCGTCATTTTTTGACCATAACTCACCGATTTCGTGCGGAAAAGCATTAGACTCCTCACCGTCAAATGTGCTTTCATATGGATTTTCATCCGCTCCACTTTCTACATATGCTCCTTTGAGTTGATTCCAAGTTTTCAGGTATTTCTCACTCGAATCTCCAGCATTAAAGGCTTTAACCCAGTCTGGAAGTTCATCCATATAATAAGTGGACGAAATCCAATCACCGTCTTGTTCACCTTCATACCAATAGGCCGCATTCGCACTGTGACCGCCGGGTAAAACTGCTGAGCGATCTTTAATAGCAATAGAAATGACCTTGGAATTAAATTGATGATGAATTCGAAGTTCATCAGTGATAGTTGAAACCGACATGCGATGCGGTGATTTCCCTTTTGAAGAAGAGGTATTGAGACTTGTATGATTCAAATCATCAACACAATAAACCATTTGACGCTCAGCCCTATTGTACCAATCATTACCCAGTATTCCGTGAACTGCTGGAGTGGTTCCTGAATAAATAGAAGCATGACCAGGACCTGTTACTGTGGGCACGTAATTAAAGTGATGATTTTTTGCTGTAAATCCATCCTCAACTAATCGCTTAAATCCTCCCTCTCCATATTGGTTCCAAAATCGAGTTAGGTAATCGTAGCGCATTTGATCTACAACAATACCCACAACCAATTTGGGCTGTTCAAAGAGTTTTTCATCCTTAGACGAAAACGGATTGTATAAGACTGCTAAGACAAATCCAAACACCAATAAAACTGGCAAATAATTCTTCTTCATTCAATGTATAATTTCTAGCAAAGTAGTCAACAAAGTTAAGGAAAAGCTAAAGGCATCGTTAAATTTAATACACCTAATTACCTATTGATTTTCAAATACTAATAGTAAATATTTTGGATTATTTAATTTCAATTTACAAGCA
>WTJC01000041.1 GCA_011525015.1 Flavobacteriales bacterium | reverse complement strand
TAATGTCATTTCTTTAGATCCAGCTCCACCAGGAATAACACCTACGCCGAATTCAACGAGCCCGATGTAGGTCTCTGCTGCAGCAACCACAGAATCGGCATGCATACTCAATTCACATCCGCCACCTAAGGTGAGTCCATGAGGGGCAACCACAGTTGGAATTGAAGAATATCGCATACGCATCACGGTATCTTGAAAATACTTTATGGCCATATTGAGCTCTTCGTATTCTTGTTCAACCGCCATCATAAAGATCATGCCAATATTGGCACCTACTGAAAAATTTTCTCCTTGATTGCCTATGATTAGACCTTCGTATTCTTTTTCGGCAATGTCTACAGCCTTATTGAGACCAGCCAATACATCACCGCCTATGGTGTTCATTTTAGATTGGAACTCCATATTGAGTACTCCGTCACCTAAATCTTGAATAGAACACTCACTATTGGTGAAAATGGTTTTCTTTTCTCTGATGTTGTCTAAGATGATAAAGGCATCAGCACCTGGTTTTTTGACAAAGGCATCGCTTTGCTGATCAAAGTAATAGGTTAGGCCTTCTTTAACTTGATAAAAAGTGAATGAAGTATCATCTTTTGATGTAATCCAGTCTGCAGCTTGTTGCTCTGCTTCTGTAATGAGTTCAATTCCTTTTTGAAAGCCGATAGCGTCCCATATCTGAAAAGGTCCGTGTTGCCATCCAAACCCTGCTTTCATCGCATCATCAATCTTGTAAAGGGCGTCTGTAATTTCGCCTACACGATGAGAGACATAAGCAAAGAGTTCACCAAGGCTTTTTCGGTAGAAGAGACTCGCTTTGTCATCACCACTTATGAGTATGGGGAATCTGTCAATCACATTGTCTATTCCCTTGGTTTTCTCTAGGATGGGAAACTTGGATTTTTTCTGACTCGTGTAAGTAAGACTCTCAAGATCCAAGGATAATATCTCTGTCTTTCCAACTTCATTCTTAGTTTTTTTGTAAAAACCTGAGCCTGTTTTACTTCCCAACCATTTTTGCTCCATCATGGTTTCGATGAAGGCAGGAAGCTCAAAAACGCTGTGACGTTCATCATTTGGACAATGCTCACTAATGCCATTGGCTACATGAACAAGCGTGTCTAAACCAACAACATCAACTGTTCTGAAAGTCGCTGATTTCGGACGGCCTATAAGTGGTCCGGTTAGTTTGTCTACATCTTCAACGCTCATATCCAGCTTTTTGACCGTGTGGAACAAACTCTGAATACTGAAAATACCTATTCGATTTCCTATAAAGGCTGGAGTGTCTCTTGCGACTACCGGTGTTTTTCCTAAAAATTTGTCCGCAAATAAAGTAAAGAATGAGATCACTTCGTCTGAAGTATGCTCAGAAGGAATGATTTCGAATAATTTTAAATAGCGTGCGGGGTTAAAAAAATGTGTTCCGCAAAAGTGTTTTTTGAAGTCATCAGATCGACCCTCTAACATGAGTTGAATCGGAATCCCAGAAGTGTTTGTGCTTATCAGCGTTCCGGGTTTTCTGTGCTGTTCTATTTGTTCAAAAACTTGAAGTTTAATGTCCAAACGCTCTACGACAACTTCAATAATCCAGTCAACGTCAGCGATTTTAGATAAATCGTCTTCTAAATTCCCTATGCTTATTCGGCTCTTAAAGCTTGGATGATAGAGCGGAGCTGGTTTTGATTTGAGGGCCTTTTCTAAAGATTCCCGTACAATTCGATTGCGGACTTTAGGCTCTGAAATACTCAGCTTTTGCTTTTCTTCATTTTCATTAAGCGATTTAGGCACAATATCTAAGAGCAGCACTTCGAGGCCGATGTTGGCAAAATGACAGGCAATACCGCTTCCCATTATTCCGGAGCCAATGACTGCTACTTTTTTAATCCGTCTTTTTGTTTTCATTCTTATTCGGGATTTAGAGTTGATTTTATTTCTGAAGCTACATTTTCAAGCATTTCAATGGTCTTGAAGTAACCTTTAATTTCTTCTGTACTCAATTTAGATGTTACACGTTGATTAAAATTCAGAACGTGCTCTTTGATTAGATCTCGTTTTTCCAAACCAAGAGAAGTGAGATGAATATGTACACCTCTTTTGTCTACTGGGTTTTGTTTTCGCTCGATTAGATTTAAATCTTCAAGGTTATTGATAAGCCTGGAGAGTGAAGTGGATTCCATTCCCATCATAGGGCCGAGCGCGGTGCTGGATATACCATTTTTAGGATCTAGGTTTAAAAGCGTAAGTCCCACAGCCATAGTCACCCCATAAGGTTTGGCCATTTCGTTATACATTTTTGATATACTCTGCCAAGTTGCTCTTAACGCGTGATCCAGGGTAATATTTTGAATGCTATCAGACACACTCAAATATACAAAATATTATGCATGCATAGTATTTTTATCCGCAATATAAAATGTAGATAAAATTAAGCGCTATAAATGTCATTATAG
>WTJC01000028.1:1859-2463 GCA_011525015.1 Flavobacteriales bacterium | reverse complement strand
ACTATGGGGTAGTCTCAACCATGGTAACTTTGGCATTGCTGGTTTTGGCGATCACGGTTATACTCACACTGGTTTTCTCATTTGGCAATTTGGCATCTGACGGGAAGAAGCTCAAAAAAGCATTGATTTCAATTGGTGCATTTGCAGCTGTTGTTCTTATTGCATTTTTATTTTCCTCAGGATCGGAAACGCCGCTTAAAGATGGCAACATGCTGTCCGCAGCAGGTTCCAGATGGATAGAAACAGGACTTCGTACATTTTACTTCCTCGTATTCATTGCAGTCGGTGCGATGTTGTACACCGGTATTGCCCGATTGAAAAAATAACAGCATGGCAAGAAGAAAAGCACCCGAAGTCAATGCAGGATCCATGGCAGATATTGCCTTCCTACTCCTCATTTTCTTTTTGGTAACCACAACTATTGAGACGGATTCAGGTCTCAATCGGAAGTTGCCCCCGATGGAAGATGTGGTTGACCCACCGATCATCAAGGAGCGTAATATTTTTACGGTTCTGGTGAATAAATTCAACCAACTTCTGGTTGAGGAAAAGCCACTCGAACTTACTGAGCTGCGCAATGAAGCAGTCAAGTTTTTAGACAATG
>WTJC01000028.1:0-1849 GCA_011525015.1 Flavobacteriales bacterium | reverse complement strand
GAAACCGACTATAAAGTCTATATCGCTGTCCAAAACGAATTGGTCGGTGCATATAATGTATTGCGTAACCGTGAGTTTAAGCGTTTAAACCCCAACTTGGGACTTGATTTTGTGCAAGCAGACAAAATTTATAACGATCCAAGAACGAGCATTGTAGAAAAGGAACGGCTTAAGCCACTTCTGAGCGAGGTGAAGCTGTTGTTTCCACAAAAACTCTCTGAGGCAGAACCAAGCAAAACAAATTAATAACGATGTCTAAGTTTAAAAAGAAAAAAGGAGGAGAGCTTCCAGCAATATCAACCGCTTCGTTGCCAGATATTGTTTTTATGTTGTTGTTCTTTTTTATGGTAGCCACGGTAATGAGAGACAATACCTTGATGGTAACAAATACCTTACCTGCTGCAGATCAGGTTCAGAAGCTCGATAAAAAAGACCGCGTAATGTATATTTATGCAGGAAAGCCAAGTATGCGCTACCAAGACAAATTTGGTACTGAAGCCAGGATCCAGCTCAATGATAAGTTTGCAACCGTTCAAGATGTTGCAGCTTTTGTGTTGGCTGAAAAAGCATCCAAACGCCAAGAACTACAAAACGTTTTGACAACGGCACTCAAAGTTGATGGAGACACTAAAATGGGTCTCATTTCTGATATCAAACAAGAATTGCGTAAAGTCAACGCACTTAAGATCAATTATACCACACGAATTGGGGATTATTCACAAAACCTAAACTAGTGGATGACTGTGATTATGACAGAATCAAGCGCCAGAATCGGCGC
Source organism: Flavobacteriales bacterium (assembly GCA_011525015.1). Taxonomy (GTDB): domain Bacteria; phylum Bacteroidota; class Bacteroidia; order Flavobacteriales; family Flavobacteriaceae; genus UBA3478. Next base: position 1,071 of record WTJC01000028.1, on the reverse strand, counting down.
TTTTTTTATTTTTGAGTTATGCAAAAACAGTCTTTTCTTCTTTTGCTTATTGCGGGTTTTACACTTGCACAATCCCCAGCAGACTCATTCTACAGGGAGGACCAGATTTATGCGCTAATCGGCTATCCATTATTGGTCGAAACCCCTGAGGGTCTAACTCAAAATAAGCTCTCACATACATTTTCACTTGGATTTATTCGAGATATGCCCATCAACTCAGCACGCAATCTCGCATTCGGACTTGGTCTTGGACTCAACTATAATGTGGTATATACCAACCTACAGTTAACAGACGATATGGAAGCAACGACTTTCGTATCAGGTGATGTGACGAACCAGTGGAATTCTGTAAATGCAGAGATCCCTTTGGAATTCAGATGGCGGACCTCTACGCCTACAAATTATCAATTTTGGAGAGTATATGCTGGGGTGGTTGGATATTATTCTCTATTAGCTAAACAGCGCACAAGAACAGCAATTATAGAAAGTAATACTTCTCTTTCTGTTCAAAAATTTAGATTTGCATTGCGGTTAAATGTTGGAAACAACACCTGGAATTTGACCTATACACACCCGATTGACTCATTTTTTAATTTTCCATTTGCAAGGCCTATTCAGCAAATGAATTTATTAGGGTTACTTTCTCTAGCAATAGTCTACTCAAGTGATTTTGGCAAATCAAAGTTTAAAAACTCTGGCAGCCATTTTAAATTTAGCAGGCTTAAATTATTTGGATTATTCTTAGCCTTACCAATAACATTATTTTCCACATATAAGGTATACAATGGATATACTCAACACTACTATTTATTGGGTCAATTTAACTCGAATAACTATACACAAAGTCTTGAAACTGTTCTAGAATATGAGGAAGTTTATCCTGATTTGTTACCGACCACGATACCTGTTACTACAATGAAAGGTATGTTTTATTTAAAAAAGAAAAATGATTATTTAAGCGCTAAGAGATATTTTAAAAAAGGCATGAAAAGTAATCCACATTTAAAGTTATCAGAAACAATGCTTGGGTATTGTTTCTTGCTTGAAAATAAAATTGATAGTGCATTATAC
>WTJC01000029.1:22773-33589 GCA_011525015.1 Flavobacteriales bacterium | reverse complement strand
GTTACACACTTAATAATTCTAATGAACAAATAGTGGATTTAATAGATGAGTTGGCCTTATTAAATTCATATATAGAGTTATACAAAATTAGAGTACAGGATGGTTTGTCATTACAAATAGATTTACCAAACAAACAAAAAAAAATACTCAACATGTCGTTACAACCTCTTATGGAAAATGTGATTAAACACAATGAGATATCTAAGGAGAAGCCTTTGAGTATATGTTTGAAGCAAAAAGGAGACTTACTCATTTTTGAAAACAATTTAAACCTAAAAAACATGAGTGTAAACTCCAATGGCATTGGTCTTTCTAACTTAAATGAGAGATACAAAATACTGGTTGGAAAAGAGATAAATATCCAAAAAAGTGAAACACACTTTATTGTAACATTGCCTTTAATTTAAAGTAACCTAGTAATGAAAATAGCCATTATTGAAGACGAACCTAAAATAGCAGAAAGTCTGAAATTAATTTTAATGGAAATTGACCCGTCGATTTCTGTAATGAAGATTCTTTCTAGCGTTAAAAGCTCTGTAGAATGGTTGAGAGTAAATCAATCCAGTTGTGATCTTTTATTTATGGATATAAATTTAACTGATGGACTCTCTTTTGAGATTTTCAATCAAATTGAATCTAATACACCAATTGTATTTTTAACAGCCTATGATCAATATGCATTAGACGCCTTTAAAGTAAACGGGGTTGATTATATTTTGAAACCTTTTGATAAAACAAAAATCAAGCAATCCTTAAAGAAATTCAAAAGTTTAACCCAAACAGGATCAAACCCTTTAAATGCTGAAAGTTTACAACATTTATTGGAAGTTGTAGCCTCCAAAACAATTACTAATAAACGAAAATCATATTTGGTGTATCACCAAGACAAACTTATTCCATTAGCAGTTGATGATATTTCCTGGTTTTATAAATCTAACCAGGTCACCTATGCTTGTACAATTTCCAATAAAAAATATGTAATTGATGATGCTTTAGACAAGATACAGAATGAAGTTTCTTCAGTAAATTTCTATAGAGCAAATAGACAGTTCATTGTTAGTAAAAACGCAATAGAAAATATAGCCATTTATTTTAATGCTCGATTGATTGTTAACATTTTGCCCAAACCAGACGAAAAAATAATATTTAGTAAGGCTAAGGCAACTGATTTTAAAAATTGGTTATCAAAGTAAGCATCAACGGTAGATTTAATTCTCTTAAAAGGTTACCAATACTTTTAACTGTTAAAGTTGTTTAAGACTTCAAAACGTACTATTCAGGGTACATTTTATCTACTACAATAATTTTTTCCCCTTAAGATTCTAAGCTTGGTTGAATTTTGATTTAAAATTTAAATCAAAGTATGAGAAATCTAGTTAAATTATTTATAGTAATCTTCTTGTTTTCATGTAACAAAAAAGAAGACTCTCAAGAACAGGTTACTATTGATTGTATAGGAGAATATAGTACAGAAGAAATACAAGATGTTCTTGTGTCGGCTTTTTTTGGACTTGATAATGCACTACCAAGTCAATTTTTATGTAATCAACAAGCAGGCCTGTTAGACGGTATGCCTGTTAATTTTAAATTCCCATTAGATGCATCCAGTTTATCAGAAACTGATTTTGAAGTTTTAGATAGTCTTGGAAATATACATACCCCTATTTGTGTTTCTTTGGCTCCAGCTAATGAAAACGGAGAAAATCGAACTGTGCTTCTGTTAGGTGAATTTGGTACCGCTGTTACCAATCCACCTGTTGAAGTTAGAGTTGTAGGGGATTTATTTACAACTGATACTTTATCTGGAGAGTCCGCTTGTTCAGAAATCATAAACCTAAACGGAATCACTACCACGAATGTTATTCCGCTTGCTGATGGACCAAGTTTATTCTTTGCCCAAAGAATTGATGGTAATCTGAATGAATGTAATTCAGGAACACAAACGATTCAAGTTGCTTGGAATGGTGGCGTTACACCGTATATAAGTGGTGATACCGAATCTGACTTATTTCAGTACTATGTTGGCTATTCTTACTGTTCTGGGGATCTAATACCGCATGTGCCTATCTCTATAGTAGATATAAATGACAACGACAACTTTCATCAACTTTGTTTTTCTACAAGTGATGAAATTGTTAAAATTTCAATGATGGCTAACACGGTTGAAGACCCAAATCACGACCCAAATGTATACAGCGAAATTGATGTTAGTTCCTGCACTCTTTGACAATTATTGAAGAGAACATTTTCGCAAAACGGTAAAAAATTTAGTTAAATCTGTTTTCAGATGAATTTTTTTTGAGAATCTGCTTGGTAATGAATACTTCAGGATTAATGAAAAAGAAATATGGTTCATAATTCATTTATGAAAATTATTCTCTCACTAATTGTATTTATAAACGTAATAGGGATTGCATATGGTCAAGAAAAAAGAGTTTTTAATTTCAATTCCGAAGAGGTGCCCTATTATCTCTCCGCTAATTTTAAATTAAATGGTTTTTCTGTAATACCGAATCTTAATGCGAAAATCATAATAGTTAACAATCACGAAAACCTCTTGTACGCTTCTGATTCAATCAAAATTTCAAAAAAGAAAATAGTAAAAAAAGATTATCTACTTTATTATTATTTGACATTACCAAAATTAGATAGTGAAACAGAATATTTAGATTTTTTAAGATTATTTATAGAGGAAAATTACCACCAAGATGTTTTCAATAGAAATACTATTAGTGTAGATTTTGAACAGAAGACAAACCCTTTTAGTTGCGAATCTCTTGATGATATAAATACATTTATAGCTGAAGTTTTAGTAACAGAGAATAGCTCATTATTAAATTGTGACAAAAGTTATGTTTCAACAAAAAAAATTAGGAAGGAAAAGTTAAAGACTTCAATGACTTATGAATCGATAAGATTTATAAGTGAGGCCGAAAAGTTAAGAGAAGATTTTAAACTTTTGAAATCTTTATCTAAATGGGAAAACACTTTTTTTGTCTCACTAGAATTGGGACGTTACAAGATTTCAAAAAAACAAAGAACAGCCTTTGATGAAGAAACCCTTGTAGATTTTTATGATTTAAAAACTGCATGGAATATCGACGTAGGAAATATGTTCTCTGAAAAAATTGGAGGATTTTTAAATGTTGGATTTTCGTTTAAAAAGGAGGAAGAAATAAACAGAAATGGTTCTAATATAAGGGTTACAGGAAATGGTGCTGGGGTTATTAAAACAGGGTTAGGTGTCAAATACATTCCTTTTATTAAAAATCGTTGGAGTTTGCATGCTGATTTAGCGATAGGTCGTTTAAATGCTACAGCAGGTAGTGGTTCTGGAAATGTAAATATATCCACAGGAAACAATTCAATAAATCTAGAGAAAAGAACAGAAAAAAGTAGATACTTAGATTTTTCTTTAGGTTCAAACTATAGATTAGGAAGCATTGTGTTTTTAACCAGTAACCTACAATATTCAATCATAAATTTTGAAAACAATATTGGCTCGGTTTCTGGTCTCTCTGGATATTCAATTAATATAGGTTTAGGATTTAGTTTTTAGAAGATAGGAGCAATTTTATCTGGATATTACTCTGCTGATAACTTACTAACAGAATAAAAAAAACGGTTACACTTTATAAAAGTATAACCGTTTTATTGTTTTAGTAGCGGGAGCAGGACTCGAACCTGCGACCTTCGGGTTATGAGCCCGACGAGCTACCTACTGCTCTATCCCGCGATGTGGAAGGCAAAGATACAAACAAATCAAACTTTTGCGCAAAATTTCCTATAAAATATTCTGAGCCCTAATCTTTATATACGCTAAAGGCTGGTTCGTAACCAATGCGATGTGCGTTGAGGTGCAGTACTTCTCCTTTTTTCAAAAGCAGGGGTTCGCCTTGGTAGACTTTCCAAGGCAGTGGAACTTTAATGGGATCACCTGTTTTGACGCGGTTATTTACCGTACTAAATCCCCAGCTGTGAATAGGCCGATATACGGAGTCTAAAATAGCAGTTTGTTGAATGCGATACGAAATTGAGGCCCCTTCAGTTTCGCTCTTTAAATAGAGTCTATTCTTTTTGTCAATGACTGTTACTTCGGCTGTTTTTGGGGCTGAGGTTGTATTTCCCCACCACGATTTAATCATGTCTACTTCAGATTGTTCCGAGAGATCGCCCACCTCTTTAAGCCAACTAAACAAGGCTGTTTTGAGTTCATCTTTTTTCTCGGCAAAGTTTGCATCATTGGCTAAATTATACACCTCGTCGGGGTCTTTAGTTGTATAGTACAATTCTTCTTGCGGTTTTTCAGGCAAGAACCAATCGCGTAAAAAAGGATTGTTGATTTGGCCAGCGTCTCTTTTGGCCAATATTTCTTTCATCGAACGAATACCGTATCGGTAAGTGATGTCTTGATATTTAGGTTGATTAGGATTGTAGTTGTACACGTATCGAAAGTTACCATCACTGATTGATCTAGAACGGTCGTATTTGTCATCGATTCGATCCTTTGCGGCATACACGTATTTGTTTTTTTCTTCAGCACTGTACTGTCCTAAAAACGCCTTTCCTTGCAGGTGCTCAGGAGGCTGAATTCCCGCAATAGATAAAAGGGTTGGTGCAAAGTCTACACTCGAAATCAAGTCGTTATTAGTGCTTCCTCTTTCTGCATAATAAGGCAATTTTACCAGCAGCGGAATATGAGTACCTCGTTCTATGATTTCGCGCTTGGTCCAGGGAAGAACCCCTCCGTGATCGCTAAAAAAGAAAATATAACTCGATTCATATACTCCATCCGATTTAAGCATTTCAATGATTTGCCCGACGTGCTGATCCATTTCTTCTATGCGAGTGTAGAGTAAGGCCATATCTTTTTTGAGAGTCTCACTTGGCTCATAGAATAAAGGAAGGGTGATTTTTTTAGGGTCATAACCCAAGGAATCTTGATCGCGCATCAATTGAGATTCATGTGTACGTGCCAAATTATAAATGCTGAAAAAAGCTTGACCATTAGCCCTGTTTCGGTGTGAGGCTGCAGGGCTGCTTTCATCCCAAACACTAACGGGTTCTTCGAATTGATAATCTTCTTTGCTGTTATTGGTGGTGTAATAACCTCTCATTCTCAAGTATTCCGGAAAAGCCTTAACCTCTTTTGGCAATACTGCAGAATACCTCGCTGGGACCCCTTCAGGTATAAATTGTGTATTGTAATTCAGGGTTCTCATGTGCTGTGTTCCAACTGAAATGGGGTGCATACCTGTGATTATGGCAGATCTACTTGGAGCGCAAACTCCAGCAGCGGTGTAGGCTTTGTTGTATTGTATTCCATCAGCTCTTAATGCATCTAAATTTGGGGTGCGTACATGTGCATCCCCATATGAATTCAAATAAGGAGAAATGTCTTCACAAACAATCCAAACGATATTGGGATTTTGCTGCTGTGCCAGAATTCCCAGAAAACAGCATAGAAAGCTTAGGGTAAGGATGTTTCTTTTATTCATTAGGCTGTATTTTTCACGATTAAATCTTAAATTAAACAAAATTCTTTAGTCCTAACCCAATGATAAATAAGAAGTTGCTTTTCTTTTTGATGCTATTCGGCGCTTTTTTAACCAATACTTTTGCTCAAAACGCCAATCAGAGCCCTCCCAATTTTATCATCATTTTTGCTGATGACTTAGGTTATGGAGATCTCAGTTCTTTTGGTCATCCAAGTATACACACCCCTCACCTTGATCAAATGGCTATCGAGGGCCAACAGTGGACTAATTTTTATGTAGGAGCTTCAGTGTGCACGCCAAGTCGAGCTGCACTGATGACAGGGCGGTTACCCGTTAGAAATGGTCTTATGAGTAATAAATCGAGAGTTTTTTTTCCAGATTCAAAAAACGGAATTCCCACTTCAGAGATTACCATTGCTGAACAATTGAAAAAAGCGGGCTATGCCACTCATATGATAGGCAAATGGCACCTTGGACATCGCGAAGCCTACTTGCCTACAAACCACGGTTTTGATTCTTATTATGGAATTCCCTATTCCAATGATATGGATTATGTGGTGCGCGAAGATTTAAAATCCACTTATTGGGATTTATGGAAAGTGCACTACGACAAACTTAAAACAGAGGATTTTAATGTTCCGCTATTAAGAGACAAAGAAGTTATCGAGCGTCCGGCAAATCAGTATACGATTGTAAATAGATACACAGATGAGGCCATTAAAATAATCGAGCAGCATCAGACAGATGGCCAGCCTTTTTTCTTGTATTTGGCGCACAATTTACCTCATGTTCCGCTTTTCGTGTCTGAACAAAATAAAGGCAAAAGTAAAAATGGTCTCTACGGTGATGTCGTTGAAGAAATAGACCTCAATATTGGTCGAATTATCAGTGCTTTAAAAGAAAAGCAAATGGATAACAATACCATTGTTGTCTTTACTTCTGACAATGGTCCTTGGTTACAAACAGACCTCTCTGGTGGTACAGCTGGAATGCTTAGAGATGGAAAGGGAAGTACTTTTGAAGGAGGCGTTCGTGAGCCCACTATATTCTGGGGCCCTGGTCATGTTCAACCTGGTCGAATAAATCAAATTGGCAGCACCATGGATATCTTTGCAACTTTTAGTGCAATGGCAGGAGTGGCTCTTCCAGAAGACAGAATTTTAGACAGTTATGATTTGTCTCCAGTTTTATTGAAGCGCTTGGAAGGTGAACGCGATAAGCTTTTTTATTATCGAGAGCGAGAATTATACGCCCTGCGATTAGGTGCATTCAAAGCGCATTTCATTACAAAAGGAGGGTATGGAGAGTTCCCGAGGACAGTTCACAATCCACCCCTGTTGTACAATTTAGATGAAGATCCGGCAGAGCGATTTAATATTGCGGAACTGCATCCGGAGATTTTACAAGAGATCGAAGCTGCAGTCGATGAACATCAAAAAAATATGAGTATGCCAAAGGATTTACTTGTAGAAAGAGATCCGAAATACATACGTAACTAAACAGTAAAAACCGACCTAATGAATAAAAACCATTTCATCTTAATGCTTTGCGCTCTTGCTTTAGTTGCTTGTAGTGCTCCTAAGGAAGATCAAACACCGCCAAATATTGTATTTATCATGTCTGATGATCATGCCTATCAGGCCATTTCTGCCTATTCAGACAAACTGATTGAAACGCCAAATATCGATCGAATAGCTGAACAAGGAATGCTCTTTACCAATGCGAGTGTGACTAATTCTATTTGTGCTCCGAGTAGGGCAACGATTTTAACCGGAAAGCATACACATCTCAATGGCAAGGTTGATAACCACTTCGCTTTTGACGATAGTAATGTTACCTTTCCACAAATACTGCAAGAAAATGGATACCAAACAGCTATGTTCGGAAAATTACATTTTGGGAATAATCCCAAGGGTTTTGATGAATTCAAAATTTTACCAGGACAAGGGGCTTATTGGAATCCCGATTTTATCACTAAACACGAGGGTGAGATTCAGGTAGAAGGTTATGCCACAGATATCATTACAGATTTCACTATAGATTGGCTACAAAACGATCGTAAAGAAGAACAGCCCTTTTTACTCATGTATCTGCATAAGGCACCGCACAGGGCTTGGTATATGGCAGAGCGTCATTACGATGAATTTTTAAATCGACAGTTCGAAGAGCCTGAGACCCTTTTTGAAGATTACAGCACTATGGGAAAAGCAGCGGCTGAGGCCGAGATGAACATACTGAATCATATGGGTTGGACAGGAGATAACAAATTAAAAACTCAAACCATAGAAGACTTAAATATTGAACCTATAAGTTTTGAGAAAATACGATACGAACGCATGATGCAGCGAATGACTGATGCGCAAAGGGAAGCTTTTGATAAAGCCTACACTCCAGTGAATAAAGAATTCATAAAGGCCTATCCCGGTATGAGCGATGAGGATAAAATGAGATGGAAGTACCAGCGATATATGCAAGATTATTTGGGAACTATAAAAGCTGTAGATGAAAATGTAGGTAGGGTTCTGGATTATCTAGAGGAAAATGACCTTATGGAAAACACCATCATTGTGTACACCTCAGATCAGGGTTTCTATTTGGGAGAGCACGGATGGTTTGACAAGCGATTCGCCTATAATGAATCCTTTAAAACACCCCTTTTGGTCTCTTGGAAGAATCATATAAATCCTGGAAGTGTTTCTGATGAAATGGTTCAAAACCTTGATTTCGCCCAGACCTTTTTAGACGCTGCCCAAATTAAGGCTCCCGAAGACATGCAGGGAGAGAGTCTATTGCCGCTGCTCAAGCAAGAGGAGGGATGGAACAGAGAAGAAGTGTATTACCACTACTATGAATATCCTGCCGAGCATATGGTAAATAGGCATTACGCTTTGATCAATAAGGAGTATAAATTGATTCATTACTATTTTGCCACAGATGAATGGGTGCTTATCGATCGGATGAAAGATCCTTTAGAACAGCAGAATTTTTACAATGATCCTGCTTACAGTGCTATAAGAGAAACACTACATCAAAAATTGAAAGACCTAAGGGTGAAATACAAAGACAGTGATGAGCTGAGTAATAAGTATATCGATGATTTCTTGATAAGTGCAGCAGAGGGCAAAGTTTGGGGACTCTCTAAAGAGCGTGCAAAAGAAATAATCGAAGAGCGAAATTCTACCGAAAAATAAGTATCCTTATAAGAGCAAATCAATTCGCTTTAGCATGAAAAAATTCGGAATCCTTTTTTTAAAGATCATTTCTGTGATCTTATTATTAGGCCTTATTGTGGGATTAGGAGGTTGGACCTATTTCAAATCAAACCTTTTGAATTTTGAAAAAGACTTTGACGAAAAAACCAGCTTTAACACCCTGGCTTCTTACGGAGAATCCATTTTAGATCGAAATTCAAACGGTCGTGTAGATGTGTATGAAGACCATAGACGAAGTCTTGACGAGCGTGTAGAAGATGTGTTTTCGCAGATGACGGTCGAAGAAAAGTTACACTTGCTAAAAGGTTCGGGTTTGTCTTCTGCTATGGGTATGAACGAATCTGGAGAAGGCATAGCAGGCGCGGTAGGAACAATCGTTCCCACACCGCGATTGGGCTTGCCCACTATTTACCTTTCAGACGGGCCGGCAGGTTTGCGAATTGAACCGACCCGCGAAGGCGATTCATTGACTTACTATTGTACCGCCTTTCCTATCGCGAGTTTATTGTCATCTACATGGAATACCACTTTGGTAGAAGGTGTTGGAAATGCAATGGGACAAGAAGCCCTTGAGTATGGTATCGACGTTATTTTAGGTCCGGGAGCAAATATCATGAGACATCCCTTCAACGGAAGAAACTTTGAGTATTTTTCTGAAGACCCGCTATTATCGGGTAAGATGGGAGCCGCAATGGTCAATGGAATTCAGTCTAATGGCGTTGGAACTTCAGTCAAGCATTTTGTAGCCAATACCCAAGAGACTAATCGCAACTGGAACGATGCTCGTATTTCTGAAAGAGCACTTCGTGAAATATATTTAAGAGGATTTGAGATTATTGTCAAAGATGCAGCTCCATGGACGCTAATGTCTTCTTACAACAGAATCAATGGGCTTCACGTTGCACAAGACGGTAGACTTCTTACCGATATTTTGAGAGGAGAGTGGGGGTTTGAAGGTCTGGTGATGTCCGATTGGTTTGGAGGAATTAATGCGGTAGATATGATTAACGCAGGTAATGATTTGTTAGAGCCAGGTACGAAATGGCAGTGGAAGGCCCTCAAAGAAGGTTATGCCAATGGCAAACTTAATAAAGAAGCAGTAGATACTTCGGTAAAGCGAATTTTAAGGTTGATTTTAGGATCTAAAAAAATGCAATCCTATGAATTTTCAAATCAGCCCGATTTGGAAAAACACGCCCAGCTTACCCGTCAAGCAGCCACCGAAGGAATGGTGCTCCTTAAAAATGACAATCAAACCCTACCCATAAAAGATGATGAAAATCTGGCCTTACTCGGGGTGGCTTCTTACGTTTTTATCGCTGGAGGAACGGGTTCAGGAGATGTAAATGAGGCTTACTCTATTTCTTTAGAGCAAGGGATGGAATATGCTAATGCAGAACAGAACCTTCAATTGGAAGAAGGTTTTCGTTATCCAAATATTACGCAAAATAGACAGGCCAAAGAACTGTTTGACGCCCATAAAATGGAAAATTCAGAGGCCTTTATACAACCTCAGGGTTTTGAGGCGATGATCAATCCTTTTAATCCTCCACAACGCTCATATTCTACAGAGGAATTAGAAGATATGGCAACAGAAGCAAGTATGGCTGTAATCACGATAGGGCGTAATAGTGGAGAAGGTGCAGATCGAGTATCGAAAGATGATTTTGAATTGACTGCAATTGAAAGAGATTTAATCGAAAAGGCTTCAGCTGCCTTTCATGCCCGCAATAAAAAAGTAGTTGTGGTGCTCAACGTCGGAGGTGTGATCGAAACCAATTCATGGAAACACTTACCTGACGCCATTTTGTTGGCCTGGCAGGGAGGGCAAGAAGGTGGAAACTCGGTGGTAGATTTATTATTGGGTAAACAGTCGCCAAGTGGCAGATTACCAATGACATTTCCATTAGATGTGGCACATCACGGGTCTCATAAAAACTTCCCTACTCAAGGCGTGGAGATGGATCTCAGCGCTATGCTTTTAAAAACAGAAACACCAGAAGAGGAGTATCAATCAACTATAGACTACACGAATTACGACGAGGGTATTTTCGTAGGATACAGGCATTTCGACAATGAAAATATTGAAGTCTCTTATCCGTTTGG